>DAHUXL010000187.1 GCA_027307195.1 Rhodanobacter sp.
CTGCACGACTTCTTCGCCACCGGTTCGCGCGTCGAAAGCCAGAAGTGAGGGATTGACCCATGGCAGTCAGCCTAGGTGGCAATTCCGGCGGCCCGATGTCGGAAATCAACGTCACGCCGCTGGTCGACGTGATGTTGGTGCTGCTGATCATCTTCATGATCACGGCTCCGCTGATGTCGCATTCCATCACGATCGAACTGCCCACGGCCAACCCCAAGACCAAGGAACCGGATCTGGTGGTACCGCCGCTGGATCTGGCAGTCAAATCGGACGGCAGCATGTATCTCAATGACCATCAGGTCACTGAAGCCGAGTTGCGGGCGCAGTTTGCGGTGGATGCGCAGAAGACCCCGCAACCCGAGTTGCAGATCCGTGCGGACAAGACCACCGAGTTCAAGATCGTGAAAAAGATCATTGGCAATGCCAAGGACTCGGGCATGGTGCACGTTGCCTTCATGACCACTGACGCACCGAAGGGGTGATGAGAGATGGCATTCGCTACCAAAACCAGTGGACCGATGTCGGACATCAACGTCACGCCGCTGGTCGACGTGATGCTGGTGCTGCTGATCATTTTCATGATCACGGCGCCGGTGCTGGCGCACAAGATCCAGGTTGACCTGCCGCAGCCGAATCCGAACGTGGTCAATCCGCCGACTCCACTGGATCCGATCCATCTGAAGATCGACCAGAGTGGAGCGTTCTACTGGAACGATACGCCGGTCGACGAGCTGGGCCTGAAGGCGCAGCTCGCGGTGATTGCCCAGCAGACCAACCAGCCGGAAATCCAGATTTCGGCCGCTGACGCCGTGGCCTATCAGTATGTGGCGGTCGTGCTGTCCGATGCGAAGAGCTACAACCTGACCAAGATCGGCTTCAACGAAGCCAACTGATCCGGTCTGGCCAGATCTGCAAGAACCCCTGCCTTGCGCGGGGGTTTTTGTTTGCGCGGTTGCATTCCGAGATGGCAATCATCGCAGGATCTGCAGGTAGTTGCGCACGGTCGTGGCCAGCCCCTCGTACAGTGCCTCAGCGATCAAGGCGTGGCCGATCGAAACCTCGGCCAAACCGGGAATTGCCGCCTTGAACGTACCCAGGTTGGCTTGGCTGAGATCGTGGCCGGCATTCACCGCCAGCCCGGCCTGCTGCGCACGGCGCGCGGTGTCGGCACATGCGGCGAGAGCAACCGCAGGCTGACCGTCGGCGAATGCCTGCGCATAGGGCCCGGTATAGATCTCGATGCGCTGCACGCCGATCACCGCCGCGAGATCGAAGTCCTGGCTGCCGGCGTCAACAAAAAGGCTTACCCGGCAACCAAGGTCGCACAACTCGCCTACCAGGGGTCGCAGCCGAGCAATGTCACGCCGCAGGTCGAAGCCGTGATCGGAGGTGATCTGACCATCGCCATCCGGTACCAGGGTCACCTGGGTCGGGCGGACTTCACGCGCCAGTGCGATCAGCCCGGGATAATCGCCGCGGGCGCCGGCAAATGGATTGCCCTCGATGTTGTATTCCACCCGGCCGCGCAGCATCGCGGCCAGTGCGCGCACGTCGCCCGGGCGCACGTGGCGCTGGTCCGGGCGCGGATGCACGGTGATGCCACCGCAGCCGGATTCGATGCAGGTCTGCGCCGCAACGCAGATATCCGGTTCGTGGCCGCCGCGCGAATTGCGCAGCACGGCGATCTTGTTGAGGTTGACGCTGAGCAGGGTCATGGTCGGCAAGCGATCTCTGGCGGTGAAGGCCATCGGCACAAGAACATCGGCCAGCATTGTGGGCGGCACGACGGGGCGGAAACAGTGCGCCGATCAGTCGCCGCTGGCAAGCATGCCCAGCCGGACCCGGCGCACATCACCGCGCCATGCCAGTGCCGCCACCAGCGTGGCATCGACGTTGAGTCGCTGCACTTGCCACGCTTCGACATCGTCGCCTTCGAGCCGCCGCAGAATCAACCGGTCGGCCGTGCTGGCAATGCTGAGGCGATCGAGGCCGAACGCCAGGCCGCGACCTAGTGCTTTCAGCACCGCTTCCTTGGCCGTCCAGAGGTCGAGAAAGGCGGCATCGCGAGCCGGCACCGGCAGGGCAGCCAGCGCCGCCGTCTCGTCGGCACTGAAATAACGGCGGGCGATCTCCAGTGCGCGCGGGCGCACGCGCATTTGTTCCAGATCGATTCCCGGCGCGATCCGGCGAGCGACTGCGATCAGAGCATGACTGCCGCTGTGCGACCAGTTGAAACCGAGTGATGGATCATGCGCCTCGGTGAGCGCCGGTTTACCGTGTTCGCCGTTGGTCAGCGTGACACGATCCGCCGTGATGCCGAGGTAGGCGCCGAGCACGGAACGCAACGGTTGGCGCCCGTGCCGTGGCTGGTAGTCAAGCTGCCACACATGAATCTCGTCATCGCGCAGGTGCTCTGCTACGTTGGCAAGCGTCGGTGCGTGCGTTGCAGTCATCCGTGCATGGTGCCGATCGTCGGGTCCATGTACAAGCACGCCAGGTACACGTCTATGTGATCTGCCGTCGGCATGGACGGTGCCGGGTTTATCCGTTCGGCCGGGGAGTAGGTTGCTTGATCCAGGGTTGGCTGCTGCTGCTGGTGTCGTTGCTGTATGTCGGGCTGCTGTTCGTGGTGGCCTTTGCGGGCGATCGTCGGCCGCTGTATCCGCGCCAGCCCCGCCTGCGGCCGATCATATACAGCCTGGCACTGGCGGTGTATTGCTCGTCGTGGACGTTCTATGGCGCGGTCGGCACCGCGGCCCGCGACGGCCTCGCGTATCTGCCGATCTATCTCGGTCCGATCCTGTTGTTCGTGTTCGGTTTCGGCCTGCTGCGTCGACTGCTGCAGGTGGTGAGGCAGCGCAACATCACCTCGATCGCCGATTTCATCGGTGCGCGATTCGGCAAGTCGCATGGGCTGGCGGCGCTGGTGGCGGTGATTGCGGTGATCGCGGTGGTGCCGTACATCGCGCTGCAGTTCAAGGCGGTGGCGATGTCGTATGGTGTGCTCGGTGGTGTTGGTCATGGCGCAGTGACCGCTGGCGGCATCGACAGCGCCCTGTGGTGCGCGATATTGCTGGCCGTGTTCGCGATCCTGTTCGGCACGCGCAGCATCGATGCGACCGAGCATCATCACGGCATGATGCTGGCGATCGCACTGGAATCGCTGATCAAGCTGCTCACCTTCCTGGCACTGGCTTGCTACGCGTTGTGGCGCGGGCCGGGACTGGTCAGCACGATCGAGCTTCCGTTGACGCAGTTGAGCCATGGCCTATCGCCGGGATTCCTGGCGCAGACCATGCTGGCGTTCTGCGCGATGTTCTGTCTGCCCCGCCAATTCCAGATCGGCATGGTCGAATGCGAGGACGCCAGCGATCTCAAGCGTGCGCGCTGGATGTTGCCGCTGTACCTGGTCGTGATCAGCCTGGCCGTGCTGCCGATCGTGGCGGCCGGCACGCATCTGCCGCAGGTGCGCGATGGCGCTGCCGATGCGTGGGTGCTGACCTTGCCGATGGCGCATGGCGATCGCGGCATGGCACTGCTGGCTTTCATCGGTGGTTTCTCGGCGGCGACCGGCATGGTGATCGTGGCGTCGGTGGCGCTGTCGACGATGATCAGCAACGACCTGGTGATGCCGGCGCTGTTGCGCATTCCGCGACTGAATCTGGAGCAGCGCAGCGATCTGTCGCAACTGGTCCTGCGCGTGCGACGGGTGGCGATCGTGGCGCTGGCGTTGATGGCGTACGCGTATTACCGGGTGGCCGCAGGGGCGGAAAACCTCGCCGCCACCGGGCTGCTGGCGTTTGCCGCGGTGGCGCAATTTGCACCGGCGTTGATTGCCGCGCTGTACTGGCGTGGCGCCAGTCGCCGTGGTGTTGCAGTCGGGTTGGTAGGCGGTTTTGCGGTGTGGCTGTACACCTTGCTGCTGCCGGCGGTAAGCCGATCATCGGCATGGCTGCAGCAAGGCCCGTTCGGCTGGGACTGGCTGCGCCCGCAGGCGCTGTTTCATCTCAGCGGCTGGGATCCGGTGATGCACGGCACGTTCTGGTCGTTGCTGGTCAACGTGGGTTGCCTGGTCTTCATCTCGCTGCGCTTCCGGCCGAGTCTGGAGGAACGCCTGCACGCGGCGATGTTCATGGAAGACGATCCGGCCAGTCGCGGCGGTGCCGGTGACTGGCGCGGTCGGGTGGCGGTGGCCGACCTGCGCACCATCGCCGAGCGCATCGTCGGCGAACGCAGCAGCACGCGCGCGTTCGACGAATATGCCCAGCGCCGCGGCCGGCCACTGCTGGCCAGCGAGGCGGCCGATCGCGCGCTGATCCAGTACACCGAGCGCCTGCTCGCCTCGGCGGTCGGTGCCGCCAACGCGCGACGCATCCTGATCGGCGCGTTGTCCGGCAGCGGACTGGATGTCGCCGAATCCATGGCGCTGATGGACGAGGCCTCGCAGGAGCTGCGCTTCAATCGCGCGCTGCTTTCCACCACGCTGGAAAACGTGTCGCAGGGTATCAGCGTGGTCGACGCACAGATGCGGCTGGTGGCATGGAACCGGCGTTACCTGGAATTGTTCGACTATCCCGACGGCATGGTGCACGTCGGCGTGCCTGTAGCAGATTTGATCCGCCGCAACGCCGAACTGGGCGAATGCGGACCGGGCGAAGTGGACGGCCATGTGGCCAAACGCATCGACTACATGCGGGCCGGTTCGTCGCACCTGTTCCAGCGCATCCGCCCGGACGGTACGGTGATCGAGATGCGCGGACAGGCACTGCCCGGCGGCGGCTATGTCACCACCTATACCGACGTGACCGCGTACAAGCACGCCGAGCAGGCACTGATCGAAGTGAACGAGACGCTGGAGCTGCGAGTCGAGCAGCGCACCGCCGAACTGTCCGAAGCGCTGGTCGCCACCGCCCATGCGCGGCGCGCGGCGGAGACGGCGAACATCTCCAAGACACGCTTCCTCGCCGCCGCCAGCCACGACCTGCTGCAGCCGTTGAATGCGGCACGCCTGTTCACCTCGGCGCTGCGCCAGCATCCGGGGCTGGATGCAGAGGCCAGCGGACTGGCCGAGCGCATCGACGCATCGTTCCGTGCCGCCGAGGACCTGCTCGATGCCCTGCTGGATACCTCGCGACTGGATGCCGGCAGCTACCGACCGGACGTGGGTGGCTTCGCGCTGGCCGAATTGTTCGATTCGTTGCAGGCGCAGTTTGCCGTGCTTGCCGAGCAGCGCGGACTGCGCCTGCGCGTGGCGCCGACCACGCTGGCGGTGCGCAGCGATCCGCAACTGCTGCGCCGGATCCTGCAGAACTTCCTCTCCAACGCCTTGCGCTACACCAGCAAGGGCGGCGTGCTGCTGGGCGCGCGGCGAGTCGGCAACGAGGTGCGCATCGAGGTATGGGATTCCGGCCCCGGCATCGCCGCGGAACAGCGGGCGCGGATCTTCGACGAATTCCAGCGACTGGAGCAGCCGTCGCCGTGGGGCGAGAAAGGCCTTGGGCTCGGCCTGTCGATCTGCGATCGTCTGGCCGGCATCCTCGGTCATCGGCTCGATCTGCATTCGAAGGTCAACCACGGCAGCTGCTTCGCAGTAAGCGTGCCACGCAATGAAGCGGTGCCGGCGCGTCGCCACGAAGTGCAACGCAGCGGCCCGGACAAGCAACTGCCGTTGACCGTGCTGTGCCTGGACAACGACGCCACGATCCTCGACGGCATGCGTGCGCTGCTCAGCCGCTGGGGTGTCGATTGCCGCATCGCGCTGGACGTGGAGCAGGCGGGTCTGGAACTGGCGCGCGGCCCGATCGATCTGATCCTGGCCGACTACCATCTGACCGACGGCGTCGATGGCTTGCAGGCCTTGCAGCAACTGCGCGCGGGGCTGGGCGAGTTGCCGCCGGTGGCGATGATCACGGCAGACGGCAGCAGCGAGCTGAAGCAGCGCGCGCGTGCGCTGGGTTACCCGGTGTTGCACAAGCCGGTGCGGCCGGCCGCGCTGCGCGCCTTGCTCACGGCCTTGTTGCGTCGCTAGCGCAACGCGCGATCCTCCGTATCACTCGTCGCTGTCGGGCAGTACCGGCATGCTTTCCTGATCCACTGCCAGCTGGCTGGCGATCAGGGCAACCTGGGTGCGGTTGTTGACGCCGAGCTTGCGCATGATCGCGGTCATGTGCGCTTTCACCGTGGCCTCGGAGACGCTGAGTTCCCACGCGATCTGCTTGTTGAGCAGGCCCTCGGCGATCATCGTCATCACGCGGAACTGCTGCGGTGTCAGCGTGGCGATCTGCGCGGCGGCGGCGGCTTCGTCGGGCCTGAGTTCGCTGGCGCCGCCCAGCTGCGGATGCGGCAGCCAGACATCGCCGTCGAGCACGGCGCGGATCGCGGCGACAATGTCCTCGCTTGGCGTGGATTTCGGGATGTACGCCGACGCGCCGTGTGCCAGTGCGCGGCGCGCCACCTGCGCTTCCTCATGACCGGACACCACGATAGTCGGCAGCCCCGGGTACTGGCCGCGGATATGCGCCAGCGCGGAATAGCCGCGCGCGCCCGGCATGTGCAGGTCGAGCAACAGCAGCTCGGCATCGGGGAACTGCTCGATCAGGCCGAGCAGCGCGTGCACGCTGTCGGCGCTGTGTACCCGCGCCTGCGGCACCGCGACCAGCACCGCCCGTTGCAGGGCGTCGCGGAACAGCGGATGGTCATCGGCGATCAGGATGTCGGGCATGGGGTCCATTCACCTGCGGGGCGATATCCCTGCGGGAGCGGCTTCAGCCGGGATGCCTTTCAGGTGCACCAAGGGCGATCGCAGCTGAAGCCGCTCCCACAGGATCACTTGATCAGCCGTTCGTCCACCAGGCTCTTCACCACGCCGGGATCGGCCAGCGTGGTGATGTCGCCGAGCTGGTCGGGCAGGTTCTCGCCGATCTTGCGCAGGATGCGCCGCATGATCTTGCCCGAGCGGGTCTTCGGCAGGCCGGGCGCCCACTGCAGATAATCCGGCGTGGCGATCGGGCCGATCTCCTTGCGCACCCAGGCGATCAGTTCCTTGCGCAACTCGTCGCTGCCGGTCTCACCGGCGATCAGCGTGACATACGCATAGATGCCCTGGCCCTTGATGTCGTGCGGGCAGCCGACCACGGCCGCCTCGGCGACTTTCGGGTGCGCCACCAGCGCGCTCTCCACCTCGGCGGTGCCCAGGCGATGGCCGCTGACGTTGATCACGTCGTCGACCCGGCCGGTGATCCAGTAGTAGCCGTCCTCGTCACGGCGCGCGCCGTCGCCGGTGAAGTAATTGCCGGGATAGGCGCTGAAATAGGTCTCGATGAAGCGCTGATGATCGCCATAGATGGTGCGCACCTGGCCGGGCCAGGAATCGGTGATCAGCAGGTTGCCTTCGGCCACACCCTCCTGCACCTCGGCATTGGCATCGACGATGGCTGGCTTGATGCCGAAGAACGGCAAGGTGGCGGAGCCGGGCTTGGTGGCAATCGCGCCGGGCAGCGGCGAGATCATGATGCCGCCGGTTTCGGTCTGCCACCAGGTATCGACGATCGGGCAACGCTCGTCACCGACCACGCGGTAGTACCACTCCCATGCTTCCGGATTGATCGGTTCGCCGACCGAACCGAGCAGGCGCAGCGACGTGCGCGAGGCCTTCTTCACGGGCGCTTCGCCGTCGCGCATCAGCGCGCGGATCGCGGTGGGCGCGGTGTAGAACAGCGTGACCTGGTGCTTGTCGATCACTTGCCAGAAGCGGCTCACGTCCGGATGATTCGGCACGCCCTCGAACATCACCGTGGTCGCACCGTTCGCCAGTGGGCCGTACACCACGTAGCTGTGCCCGGTGACCCAACCGACATCGGCGGTGCACCAGTAGATGTCGTCCTCGCGCAGGTCGAACACCAGTTCATGCGTGTAGCTGGTGAATACCAGATAGCCGCCGGTGCTGTGCTGCACGCCCTTTGGCTTGCCGGTGGAGCCGGAGGTGTACAGGATGAACAGTGGATGCTCGGCTTCGACCGGCGTCGGCGCGCAGTCGGCCGACTGGCCTTCCATCAGCGTGTGGTAGTAGCGGTCGCGCGGCGACTGCATAGCCACCGCGCCGCCGGTGCGGCGCACCACGATCACGGTTTCCACGCTGTTGGTGCCGGGCCGTTCCAGCGCGGCGTCCACGTTCACCTTGAGCGGAATGCGCTTGCCGGCACGCAGACCCTCGTCGGCGGTGATCACCACTTTCGCGGTGGAGTCGGCGATGCGCCCGGCCAGCGAGTCGGGCGAGAAGCCGCCGAACACCACCGAGTGGATCGCGCCGAGACGCGCACAGGCCAGCATCGCCACCGCCGCCTCGGGAATCATCGGCAGGTAGATCGCGATGCGGTCGCCCTTGACCACGCCGAGGTTCTTCAGCGTGTTGGCGAACTTGCACACTTCGGTGTGCAGCTCGCGATAGGTGATCCTGCGCGAGTCGTTAGGGTCGTCGCCCTCGAAGATGATTGCCACCTTGTCGCCGCGCGTGGCCAGCTGGCGATCGAGGCAGTTCGCACTGACGTTGAGCTGGCCGTCCTCGTACCAGCGGATATGCAGGTCCCTGGCATCGAACGAGACGTCCTTGATCTTCGTCGGTGGCTTGATCCAGTCCAGCCGTTGACCGATGCGGCCCCAGAAACCCTCCGGGTCGCTGACCGACTCGGCGTACAGCCGCGTGTAGTCGTCATGGCGCAGGCGTGCTGCGGCGGCGAAGGCGGGATCGACCGGATAAAGCTTGGACATGGCTGGGCTCCTGCTGGCTCGGCATCGAAGGTGGCGACAGGGTGACCGCGGCAGGCAACGCCCGGCGGTGCGCGGAATTCGAGTGTAGCCCGATCGCCACGACGGTAGCGGCGCAGGCTGGCATCGACTTTGGTCGAACTTCGACCAATGGCGAATAGTCGCGCGCGCTGCAGCATCGCCATGCTCGGCCCGTCATTGACCCTGGGGAGACGCACACATGACGACGCGATATCCAAACCGTTACAAGGCGCTCGCCCTGAGCATGGCCTGCGCGCTGATGCTGCCGCTGGCGGCACATGCGCAGAGCGATACGCGCGAGCAGCAACTCGAGCAGCGCGTGGCGCAGCTGGAGCAACAGTTGAACGAACTGAAGGCGATGATCCAGGCGCAGAAGACGGCACCTGCACCACCGCCGGCAACTGCGCAGAACGTCGCCACCGCACCTGCGCCGGCAACACCCGTGTTCAGCAGCGCGCCGGGTGTATCGGTGGCCTTGCATGGCCTCATCAGCGCCAGCGCGTTCAGCCAGAACAAGAGCTTCACCTACGGCAACGGCCAGAACGCACTGTTCCCGGTGCCAGGCTCGACCGGTTCGCTCAGTGGTGTCGATGTGCGCAACACGCGCTTCTGGCTCGATTTCAAAGGTGCCAAGTTCACTGACAACTGGACCGGCGGCGGTCGCATCGAGATGGACTTTTTCGGCGGCTTCAATGGCGTCGGTGCGTACAGCCAGCAGCAGCCGACGCCACGATTGCGTCAGGCCTATATGGATCTGACCAACGCCGAATCCGGCACCACGGTGCGCATCGGTCAGCAGTGGGACCTCATGTTTCCGATCGACAACTCGCCAAGTTCGCTGGCACATATCGCGTTTCCGCTCGGCTACGGCACTGGTCTGATCGGCTGGCGCTTCCCCGGCGTGGTGGTGATGCAGGATCTCAACCACGGCAGTACCGGCGCGCAGTGGCGGCTGGATGTGGGTGCGTTCGAGGGTGCATGGAACGGCCCGGACGGCGCGGTCAACAACACCAACTACAAGACCGCCGGCAGCGCCGGCTTCCGCCCGCAGATCGAGGCGCGCCTGCATGTGCAGGACAAGAACTGGCTGGCGTATTTCGCGGCGCACTACAGCAAGGTCGATCTGCGCGGTGTGGGCGGTACCGCGCCGACGCCGATCCGGTCCAGCGTGAAGAGCACCGGTTACGAAGTCGGCGGCCAGTGGAAACCCGGCCCGTGGACGTTCAAGGGACTGGCCTATACCGGCAATGGCCTCGGCGAAATCTTCGGCGCGATGTCGCAGTTCGGCGACATCAAGGAAACCGGTGGCTTCGTGCAGGCCGGTTACAGCTTCACGCCGAACTGGGGCCTCTACGCGTTCTACGCGTACAGCAAGCCGAATGCGAATGACGTCATCCGCTGGATGGGCAATGGCGCGACCGGGCTGCTGCGCAATCGCCAGTCCGCGCTGAGCCTGCAGTACACCGCCGGTTCCTACGACCTCAGCGCCGAATGGATGCACGACAAGCTCGACTCCACCAGCAACGGCGTGAATCGCAAGACCACCACGGGCAACCAGGTCAGCCTCAACGCGCTGTATCACTTCTGACGCGGCGGCATCACGCAACCGATGACGAGCTGCGGTCCGGTGTGAGGGACGGGCCGCAGCTTCCGACTTCTCTTCGCTCTCGCGGAGAGCGGCATCTCGCACTTCTGGGAGGGGAATCAACATGGCCACCACCGCAATCGACGGGCGCCAGGCGCTCGACGTCAGCCACAAACGCGTGATCCTGGCGTCGAGCCTCGGCACCGTATTCGAGTGGTACGACTTCTACCTGTACGGCTCGCTGGCCGTGATTATCGGCAAGCAGTTCTTCTCCGGCCTGAATGAGGCCAGCCAGCTGGTTTTTGCGTTGCTCGCGTTCGCCGCCGGCTTCGCGGTGCGTCCTTTCGGTGCGCTGGTGTTCGGCCGCATCGGTGATCTGGTCGGGCGCAAATACACCTTCCTGATCACCATCGTGATCATGGGCATGTCGACGTTCTTCGTCGGCATGCTGCCCAGCTACGGTTCGATCGGCGTGACGGCACCGGTGATCCTGATCGCGCTGCGCATGCTGCAGGGCCTGGCGCTCGGCGGCGAATACGGCGGCGCAGCCACCTATGTGGCCGAGCATGCACCCAAGGGCAAGCGTGGCCTGTACACCAGCTTCATCCAGATCACCGCCACCTTCGGCCTGTTCCTGTCGCTGCTGGTGATCCTCGGCTGCAAGTGGCTGCTCGGCGACAAGTTCGACGATTGGGGCTGGCGCATCCCGTTCCTGCTGTCGTCGCTGCTGCTGGCGGTATCGGTCTACATCCGCCTGCAGCTGGCCGAGTCGCCGGTGTTCAAGCAGATGAAGGAGGAAGGCAAGCACTCCAAGGCGCCGCTGACCGAGTCGTTCGCGCGCTGGGGCAACCTCAAGCTGGTACTGCTGGCACTGTTCGGCGCCACCGCCGGCCAGGCCGTGGTGTGGTATTGCGGGCAGTTCTACGCGATGTACTTCCTCGGCAGCACGCTGAAGATCGACGCCACCACCACCCAGCTGCTGATCGCCGCCGCGCTGCTGATCGGTACGCCGTTCTTCGTGGTGTTCGGCTGGCTGTCGGACAAGATCGGGCGCAAGCCGGTGGTGCTGGCCGGCTGCCTGCTCGCCGCACTGACCTACTTCCCGATCTTCAAGGGCATCACCCACTACGGAAATCCGGGCATCGAGGCGGCACGCAGCGGCGCGCCGGTCACCGTGGTGGCTGATCCGGCGACATGCCACCTGCAGATCAACCTCACCGGCACGTCGACCTTCACCAGCTCCTGCGATGTGGCCAAGGGCTACCTGGCCAAGCGCGGCGTGCCCTACGACAACCAGCCAAGCGCAGCCGGCTCGCTGGCGAAGGTGACGGTGGGCAGCACGAGCCTGGATGCGTTCGAGGGCAGCGGGCTGGCCAAGGCGGATTTCACGGCGCGCAACAAGACATTCAGCGAGAGCCTCGGTGCCGCGCTGGACAAGGCCGGCTACCCGGCCAAGGCCGATCCCGTGCGCAGCAACTACCCGATGCTGATCTTCCTGCTGTTTCTGCTGGTGCTGTACGTGACGATGGTCTACGGCCCGATCGCGGCGTGGCTGGTCGAGATGTTCCCGACCAGGATCCGCTACACCTCGATGAGCCTGCCGTACCACATCGGCAATGGCTGGTTCGGCGGTTTCCTCCCCTCGGTGTCGTTCGGTATCGTGGCGCTCACCGGCAACATCTATTCCGGCCTGTGGTATCCGGTGGTGATCGCGCTGATGACGTTCGTGATCGGTCTGCTGTTCGTGCGCGAAACCAAGGACGTCGACATCACCGCATGACGGCTTTTCGATAGCCACAAAAAAACGCAGCGGTGCGAGCCGCTGCGTTTTTTCTATCTGCCAGTTCGATCAGGCGCGTCGGTCAGGCGCGCTTGATCAGACCGATCAGTACCAGCAGCACGATCGCGCCGATCATCGCGTAGACGATGCTGGTGACGATCGGGCTGCCCAGGCTGAAGCCGATGCCGAGCATCGGCAGCAACCAGCCGGCGAGAAACGCACCGACGATGCCGACGACGATATTGCCGAGCAGGCCGAAGCCGAAGCCGCGCACGATCAGGCCGGCAAGCCAGCCGGCGATTGCGCCGATGAGCAGAAAAATGATCAAGCCGGATGCAGTCATCACGAACTCCTGGGTTGGCTAAGATGAGGCAGGACGGTGCGGTATCCGCAGCCGTGCCACGGGCAAGAATCCGGGTTCGGATGTGCAGCGGTCGTGATGCCGCGATGATGGATGCGCAGACGATCATGCTGGCGTCAATCCGGCGTGTAATGGCAGGCGACTGCCACGGGAGACGAGCGATGAGTACGGCAGCAAGTTATGTCCACGGCGTCAGTTCGAAGCCGTTGCTGGGCGACACCATGGGCTCGCTGATCGACCGCATCGCCGCGGCCCATCCCGAGCGACCGGCGCTGGTGGCGCGTGCGCAGAACGTGCGGATGAGCTATCGCGAATTCCATGCCGACGTGGAACGAGTTGCTGCCGGTTTGCTGGCGCTGGGACTGCAGCGCGGCGACCGCGTCGGCATCTGGGCACCGAACCGGGCCGAGTGGGTGGTGCTGCAGTTCGCCGCGCCGAAAGCCGGCCTGATCCTGGTCAACATCAACCCGGCCTATCGTGTGCACGAGCTGGAATACGCGCTCAACAAGGTGGCGTGTCGTGCGCTGGTGTTGCCGCGCCGTTTCAAGGCCTCGCATTACCTCGACATCCTGGGCGAGCTGGCACCAGAGCTGGCCACTAGCGTGGCAGGTCAGCTGAGTGCAGTGCGGTTACCGGCGCTGCGCGAGGTGATTCTGCTCGACGAAGAAGCGGCCATGGGCACACGCAGCTGGCAACAACTGGCGGCGCTCGGTGATGCCGCTGCGCTGGCGCAATTGCACGCGCTGGAGCCGGAGCTCGGTTTCGACGACCCGGTGAATATCCAGTTCACCTCCGGCACCACCGGCACGCCGAAGGGTGCCACGCTGACCCATCACAACATCATCAACAACGGCTGGTTCATCGGCGAGGCAATGCGCCTCACCGAACAGGATCGGCTGTGCATCCCGGTGCCGTTCTACCACTGCTTCGGCATGGTGCTGGGCAATCTGGCCTGCGTCACCCATGGTGCCTGCATGGTGATTCCGGGCGAAGGTTTCGATCCACTGGCCACGCTGGAAACGGTGACGGCGGAAAGGTGCACCGGCCTGCACGGCGTGCCGACGATGTTCATCGCCGAACTCGAACATCCGCGCTTCGCCGAATTTGACCTCAGCAGCCTGCGCACCGGCATCATGGCCGGTTCGCCGTGCCCGATCGAGGTGATGCGCCGGGTGGTCAGCGAGATGCACATGGCCGAGGTCACCATTGCCTACGGCATGACCGAGACCAGCCCGGTGAGCTTCCAGACCGTGCCGGATGATCCGCTGGAGCGCCGGGTCGACAGCGTCGGGCGGATCCACCCGCATCTCGAGGTGAGGCTGGTCGACGAGCAAGGCCGCGTGGTGCCGCGTGGCATGCCGGGCGAGCTGTGCACGCGCGGCTATTCGGTGATGCTCGGTTACTGGGACGACCCGGAGCGCACCGGCGAGGTGATCGACGGCGCGCGCTGGATGCATACCGGCGACCTGGCCGTGATCGACGCGGACGGCTACTGCCGCATCGTCGGCCGGCTCAAGGACATGATCATCCGCGGCGGCGAGAACGTGTACCCGCGCGAGATCGAGGAGTTCCTCTACACGCATCCGAAGGTGCAGGATGTGCAGGTGTTCGGCGTGCCCGATGCGAAGTTCGGCGAGCAGTCGTGCGCATGGATCCACCTGCGCGAGGGTTGCGCAGCCAGCGAGGCGGAGATCCAGGACTACTGTCGTCACCACCTCGCTTACTACAAGGTGCCGCATTACGTGCGCTTCGTCGACGCGTTCCCGATGACGGTCACCGGCAAGGTGCAGAAGTACCTGATGCGCGAGGCGATGATCGCGGAACTTCGGTCGCAGCGTTGAGCGTCGGCACTCAGCGATCGTGATTGAGCGGGTTGCCGCCCTCGCGCAGCCGCTTCAGGTCGTACTCTGACAGGCTGTCGCCGCGGGAACTGCCGGCGATGCGCGCCTGCGCAAACGCCAACGTGGTGGCGACGATGCCGATCATCCCGACCAGCATCCAGAAACCCCAGGCACCGGCACTGTGGCGGGTGAAGCACAGCACGAAGGCGAACACGGTGAGAACGAACAGCAACCAGCGCATGGCGGCCCTCGAATGCACGGAAACACGCCGCCTGCGGCGGCCGGATGCGCGCATCATAACGCCGCCGGAATCCGCCGGACACGCGCCGGATCACGCCGGCGAACGGGTGTCGCGACCGCTGAGACATCGTCGCGGCAGACTGCGCCGATGGACGATTCGCTGCCGCCGCCAACCTCGAATGATCAGCCCGCGCCGGGCCGGATGATCAAGGGTCGCGGTGCTGCCTCCAATCCCGAGGGTCGCTTCGAAGGCATCCGCCATCAGGCCGAAGATGACGGCTGGCAAAGCGCGTTGCTGGACGAGGATGCGCCGCGTCCTCGCACCGAGGTCACCGAGGAACGCGCACGCAGCGTGATCAGCCGCAACGACTCGCCCGACATCGCCTTCAGCCAGGCGATCAATCCGTATCGTGGCTGTGAGCACGGCTGCATCTATTGCTTTGCGCGGCCGTCGCACAGCTATCTCAACCTGTCGCCCGGCCTCGACTTCGAAACCAGGCTGCGCGCGAAGGGCAACCTCGCCGAAGTGCTGCGTGCCGAGCTGGCCAGGCCTGGTTACGTGATCAGCCCGATCAACATCGGCAGCAACACCGACCCGTACCAGCCGATCGAGAAGCAGTGGCGGCTGACCCGCGCCGCGCTGGAACTGCTCGCCGAATGCCGTCACCCATGCACCATCGTCACCAAGAACGCGCTGGTCGAACGCGACCTCGACATCCTGGTGCCGATGGCGCGCGAGCAGCTGGTGCAGGTGTTCGTCTCGGTCAATTCGCTGGACAACCATCTGGCCGCGAAACTCGAACCGCGCGCCAGCGCACCGCATCGGCGGATCAAGGCGATCCGCGCGCTGGCCGAAGCCGGCGTGCCGGTCGGCGTGCTGGTGGCGCCGATCATTCCCGCCTTGAATGATCGCGACATGGAGGCGGTGATGGCACAGGCCGCCGACGCGGGCGCGCGCTGCGCCGGCTACACTACGCTGCGCCTGCCATACGAATTGAAGCAATTGTTCCGCGAGTGGCTCGCCCTGCACGCGCCGCAGCGCGCCGAACATGTGATGAGCCTGGTGCAGCAGATGAACGGTGGTCGCGACTACGACAGCAATTTCGCCACCCGCATGCGCGGGCAGGGTGTATTCGCCGACCTGCTGCGTCGCCGCTTCGAAGTCGCCTGCCGCAAACACGGCTTCGGGCGCGCGCGCGAACTCATGCTCGATACCTCGCGCTTCGTGCCGCCGCGCAAGCCGTCGCCGCAGGGTGAGTTGTTCTGAGCTGATCCCGCTGCGTGGAGCTTCACGCGCTGCTGATGGCCACCCGGGTCAAATCGATCGCCACGAATCGATATTCCGGTAGCTGTTCCGCTTCGCGGTGACATGAGCCGGAAAACACGGAGCCAACGATGTCCTCATTTGCGCTTTATCTGATCGGCATGATCGTCGTGATCGGTGGGCTTGCCTATGCCGCCTTCCTGCTGCACGCGCCCACCCAGTGGATCATCGTCGGCGTGGTGGTGCTGCTGGGCATCGGCATCGTCGGCGCTGTCACCCACACGCGCCGGCGCGATCCGCCCGAATCATGAGTAGCGGTTCCTTCCGGCATCGGCCGGAAGGAACCATGCCGCATGCGATCAGCCGCCGGCTGGCAGGTACTTCGCGAACCAGCCCAGCGCCCGCTGCAGCACGTCGCGCTGGTGGGCGGGATCGACGAAGTGGTGGCCTTCGTTCGGGTACACCACCAGTGATGTCGGCACGTCCTGCGCGCGCAGGGCATGCCACATCTCGAACGATTGCGGTGCCGGGCATTCGGCGTCGCGGTCGCCGACCACGATCAGCATCGGCGTCTTCGCCTGCTTGATGAAGTTGATCGCCGAGCTCTTCGCGTACACCGCCGGGTCGTCGTACACGGTGGCGCCGAAGAACGGCGGCATCCACTGGTCGATCAGGTTCTGGCCGTAGTAGCTCTGCCAGTCCGAGATGCCGGCGCCGGCCACCACGGCGCGGAAGCGCTGGGTCTGGGTCGGCACGAACATGCTCATGAAACCGCCATAGCTCCAGCCGGTGAGGCCGAGCCGTTTGTCGTCCACCGGGACTTTCTTCTCCACCGCGTCGACACCGGCGAGGATGTCGCGCAGGTCGCCGTAACCGAAGTCCTTGCGGTTGGCCTGCACGTATTTCTCGCCCTGGCCGAAGCTGCCGCGCGGGTTCGGCTCGAACACGAAATAATCCAGCGCCGACAGTGGCGCGGCGCCGTAACCGACGCCGGGCCAGCGCGGCACCACTGCGCTCGACGGACCGCCGTGCACCACCACCACCATCGGATAGGTCTTCTTCGGGTCGTAGTGGGCCGGGTACAGCAGCCAGCCCTGCACGTGGAAGCCTTCGTTGTTCCATTCCACCGATTCGGCCTTGCCCCAGGCCGGCTTGAGCGCGGCATTGAACGAGGTCACCGCGGCCGGCGCGGTATGGCCCAGCGTGCCGGCATGCACTTCGGAAGCGGTGGCGTACGAGCTCTGCACGAAGGCGATGTGCTGATAGTCACCGGACAGCGACACCGCCATCGAGGCGCTGCCGTCGCTGTAGCTGGCCGGTACGGTGAAGTGCACGTTCTGCTGCTGCGCATGGGTGGCCGAAACCGCGTAATCCGCCAGCTGGCTCTGGCCGTTGCTGATCTGGCTGACCAGCATCGACTGCGGCCCGGTCCAGCTCAGCCACGACGGCGTGACGTGGATGTCCGGCGTGAGATTGGCCAGCGTGCCGCCGCTGGCCGGTACCGCGTAGATATCACCGCCGGTGGCGCCCTGGTCGCTCATCAGGCCACCGATGAAGGCGATCCGCGAGCCGTCCGGCGACCAGCGCGGCAGCGCGATCTGCAAGCTGTGCAGCGAGCCGCTGCTGCGGTTGGTCGGGTCGACCAGCAGCGTGGCGGTGGCATCGGCTTGTGCCGGCTGCACGTAGAGTTTGGCGATCCACCAGTTGTTGTCGCCCGGCGGCTGCGCGGCGGTGTAGGCGATCCGCGTGCCGTCCGGCGACCAGTCGAATTCGTACGCGTACATGCCGTCCGGAGTCAGCTCATGCAGCGAGCCGCTGGCAACGTCGACGCTGGCCACGCGCTGCACTTCCACCCCGGTGACGCCGATTTCGCCGGCGGCAGGCTTGGCGGCGACCACCGCACTGGCGCGGCGGGTGGCGCCGGGCACGTAGAGGAAGCCGAGCGATTTGCCGTCGGCCGTCCACTGCAATGCACGCGCGTAGCCCTTGAGCTGGACCAATTGCGCGGGTGAGCCGTT
This sequence comes from Rhodanobacter sp., assembly GCA_027307195.1. Classification (GTDB taxonomy): domain Bacteria; phylum Pseudomonadota; class Gammaproteobacteria; order Xanthomonadales; family Rhodanobacteraceae; genus Rhodanobacter. Next base: position 17,874 of record DAHUXL010000187.1, read on the forward strand.
GCCCGTGCTGTCGGCGTGAGCGGTGTCCGCCAGATAGATGGTGTTCTGCATCACCCGGGTGCTGGTCAGGTCGACGCTGCAGTTGGCGATGAACGCGAGGTGTTGTGAGTCGGGTGCCCACGCGATGCCGGATTCGGCACACAGGCCGGGCTTGGCCGCGGCACTGATGCGCCGCGCGTGGCTGCCGTCAGCGGCGGCCACTTCGATCGACGGCTTGCCCTGGCGCTCGATCACCCAGGCCAGCTGTTTGCCGTCCGGCGACATCGCCACCGCGCCGATCTCCTGCGCCTTGCCCAGTTCGGTCAGCACCTGTTCGATGCGTGGGTCGACGCCGGGTGAGGCGGCAAACGCGTGGGGCGTCAGCGCGATGGCCAGCAACAGCAACGGGGCAGGCAGGTATGAGCGTTTCGACATGGAGGGACTCCGGCACAGGGAATCCGCACGCTACATCCAGAACTTTGCGCACGCCAAGTGCAGGACGGCATGCACGTCAGGCGCGCCGCGCCGGTGCGCGCTTCAATGCGTGGCCGTCGTCGCTGCGGCCTGACGCGTCGCGGTCATCGCGGCGAGCTTGGCGCGGATGGCGGGAATCGCCGCCAGTGCCGCCCGCTCGCCTTCGAGGATCGCCTGGTTCTTCTGCTCGAAATCGGTCGGGCCGATGCCGCTGATGTTGGGCCGGATCACCACGTCGGCACGCGCTGTTTCCTGGGTGCCCAGTTGCTGGCCCATGATCGCGATGGACTGGCCGACGATGTTCATCATGCCTTGCGGATTGCTGCCACTGGGCTTGGTCGAGATGTCCACCGCGATCACGAAATCCGCGCCGAGCTGGCGCGCCGCGTCCACCGGTATCGGGCTGACCACGCCGCCGTCGACGTAATGCTTGCCGTTGATCGCCACCGGCTCGAACACGCCGGGGATGCTGGAGGACGCGCGCACCGCCTGACCCGTGTTGCCGCGCACGAACACGGTGCGCTGGCCGGTTTCCAGTTGCGTGGCGACGGCGGCGAACGGGATCTTCAGCTGCTCGATCGACTGATGGCGCAGCAGCTGGTTGACGTAATCCTGCAGCGCACGGCCCTGCACCAGACCACCGGAGAACAGCCGCACGTCGCGGATCTTCGCCTCGTCCAGGCCGAACGCGGTTTCCTGCAGCGCGAACGCATCCATGCCGCTGGCGTACAGCGCACCGACCACGCTACCGGCACTGGTGCCGGCGACCACGTCCGGATGGATGCCGCTGGCTTCCAGCATCTTGATCACGCCGATATGCGCGAACCCTTTCGCCGCGCCACCGCCAAGCGCAAGACCGATCTTCAGCTTCACCG
>DAHUXL010000188.1 GCA_027307195.1 Rhodanobacter sp.
TCGGACTGGTGTTGATCGCGCTGTCGCGAAGGGCGCCGACGCTGCCGCTCGCACCCGTTGCCGCGAAGGCCTGAAGCATGCGCGCCTATCTCGATCTGCTCCGTCATGTACTCGATCACGGTACCGAAAAGACCGACCGCACCGGCACCGGCACGCGCAGCGTGTTCGGCTGGCAGTTGCGCTTCGATCTCGACCAGGGCTTCCCGCTGGTCACCACCAAGAAGCTGCATCTGAAATCGATCGTGCACGAGCTGATCTGGTTTCTGCGCGGCGACACCAACATCGCCTACCTGAAAGAACACGGCGTGCGCATCTGGGACGAGTGGGCCGATGCGAACGGCGATCTCGGCCCGGTCTATGGCCGGCAATGGCGCGCGTGGCCGACCGCCGATGGCGGCGTGGTCGACCAGATTTCGTGGGTGATCGACGAGATCAAGCGCAACCCGGATTCGCGCCGCCTGATCGTCAGCGCATGGAACGTGGGTGAGTTGTCGAAGATGGCATTGCTGCCATGCCACAGCCTGTTTCAGTTCTACGTTGCCGACGGCAAGTTGAGCTGCCAGCTGTACCAGCGCTCGGGCGACATCTTCCTCGGTGTGCCGTTCAACATTGCCAGCTATGCACTGCTCACCCATATGGTCGCGCAGGTCTGCGGACTGGGTGTGGGCGACTTCGTGCATACCCTGGGGGACGCGCATCTGTACAACAATCACGTGGAGCAGGCGCGACTGCAGCTGAGCCGTGAGGCGCGACCGCTGCCGCAATTGAAGCTCAATCCAGAGGTGCGCTCGATCTTCGATTTCCGCTATGAGGACATCGTGATCGAGGGTTACCAGCCGCACCCGGCCATCAAGGCCGAGGTGGCTGTCTAGGCGCATGTCGACGTGCGCGGAACGGCCTTCAGCGGATCCTTCCGCAACGATCTGCGCGGCGCCGCGGTCGTCGCATCCTGCTAAGATTCCCCGCCAAGGCGGCGCCATCTGCAGGCGCAGGCCACCGCACTGATCCAGCCTTCAAGGACCCGTTATGGCTATTTCGCTGATTGCCGCGCTCGACGAAAATTTTGCCATTGGCCGCAAGGGGCAATTGCCCTGGCATCTGCCTGATGACCTGCGCTGGTTCAAGCAGCTGACCACCGGCAAGAACGTGTTGATGGGCTACAACACCGCCGTGTCGATTGGTCGCGCGTTGCCGGACCGGGTCAACCTGGTGCTGTCGCGGCGGCATGAGGCACCGTTCCCCGGCCAGATCACCGTGCGTTCGGTGGAAGAGGCGCAGGCCCGCACCGACAACACGGGCCTGATGGTGATCGGCGGCGGCATGGTGTTCTCTGAAGCGTTGCCACGCGCCCGCCGGATGTATCTGACCTGGGTCAGCACTGCGATCGATGGTGCCGACACGTTCTTCCCCGGCATACATTTCAGCGACTGGACCGAGGTATCGCGCGTGCATCACAAGGCCGATGCCGAACACGCCTACGATTTCGACATGGTTGAATACCTGCGCAACAGCTGATGCCCACATCTGCAGCGCCGAAGCCGGTCATGCACGTGATGGCTGCGGTCATGCATGACGCTGAAGGACGCGTGCTGCTGGCGCAGCGACCGGCCGGCAAGCACCTGGCCGGCATGTGGGAGTTCCCCGGCGGCAAGCTTGAACCGGGCGAAACACCGCTGGCGGCGCTGACGCGCGAACTCCACGAAGAGCTCGGCGTCACCTTGCAACACGCCGAGCCGCTGATCCGGGTGCCGTGCCATCACGTCGAGCGCGAGCTGTTGCTGGATACCTGGCAGACCGATCAGTGGGATGGCGTGCCGCAATCGCTGGAAGGACAGGCGTTGCAGTGGTGGCTGCCGGCGCAGGTCGATCCGGCGATGCTGGCCCCGGCCGATCGGGCGATCCTGCAGGCCGTGCGGCTGCCTCATTGTTATCAAATCACTCCGGCGGAAGTGCGTCCGGATCAACGCGGCATCTGGTTCGAGCGCATCGGCCACGCGATCCAGCACGGCGCACAACTGGTGCAACTGCACTTGCCGTTATGGCCGCGCGAGCTCGTGCGTGGACTGGCCGCGGCCCTGTTGCCACTGGCCCGCCGGCATGGCGTCCAATTGCTGCTCAATGGCGATATCGACGGCGCGCTGACATTGGGCATCGGTGTGCAACTCAAGAGCGCACAACTGGCAGCCTTGTCCGAGCGCCCGCTGCCGCTGCCGCAACTGGTCGGTGCCAGCTGCCACGAGGCGGTGCATCTGGCACACGCAGCCGACATCGCTGCAGACTTCGCCACGCTGTCGCCGGTAGTGGGCACCCGCAGTCACCCGCAAACGCCAGCGCTGGGCTGGCCCCGATTCCATGCGCTGGCGGAAGCCGCTGCGTTGCCGGTCTACGCGCTTGGCGGCATGGCACCCGCGCATGTCACGCAGGCGCGCCAGTGCAGTGGGCAGGGTGTGGCGGGCATTCGCGAATTCTGGCCCTAGATGCGGCAGACCCGGGTCAGCGCGCGTTGGCCAGCGTCATGTAGCGCTGGTGCAGTTCGGCGACGGCGTGATCCAGTGCGGATTCGTCGCCGCTGTTCTCGATCACGTCATCGGCCAGTGCCAGCCGCTCGGCGCGGCTGGCCTGCTGGGCCAGCATGCGCCGAGCCAGCGTTTCGTCGATGCCGTCGCGGGCGATCAAGCGTGCCATCTGCACCGACTCGGGCACATCGACCAGCAGCACGCGATCGACCCAGCGATAATGCGCGATGTTTTCGGCCAGCAATGGAATCGCCAACAGGCAATACGGCCCACGTTCGGTCAGTGCGCGCTCATGCAGCCACTGGCGCACGCGCGGGTGGATGATCGCCTCCAGCCTCTTGCGCGCAGCGGGGTCGGCAAACACGCGTTGACGCATGGCTGGGCGATCCAGCCGGCCCGCGTCATCCAGCACGCCGACACCAAACGCATCGATCACGGCGGCCAGTCCGGCTGTACCCGGCTCGATCACTTCGCGGGCAGCCACGTCGGCATCGTGCACCGATACACCGAGTGCCTCGAAGCGCCGCGCCACTGCTGTCTTGCCGGCAGCGACGCCACCGGTCAACGCAATCGCCAAGGCATGTGGCCGCTCGCTCATCGCAGACCGGTCAGTTGCATATAGCCATGCAGCAGGCCATCACCGGCGACGAACCAGACCCAGCCGGCGGCGGCGATGAATGGGCCGAACGGCATCGGGATTTCCCGCTCATGCTTGCGCAGCGCGATCAGGATGCCGCCGACCAGTGCACCGATCAGCGAGGAGAGCAGGATCATCGGCAGCAACGACACCGGACCCATCCAGGCGCCGAGCGCGGCGAGCAACTTGAAATCTCCGTAGCCCATGCCTTCCTTGCCGGTGAGCAGCTTGAATACCCAATACACGCTCCACAGGCTCAGGTAACCGATGGCAGCCCCGATGATCGCCGAGGGTGCGGTGACGAACATCGGGAGTAGTGCCAGCAACAGGCCCAGCCATAGCAGGGGGAAGGTCAGCTGGTCGGGCAGCAGTTGCGTGCGAAAGTCGATGCCAGACAGTGCGATCAGGGTCCAGGTCAGCACCAGTCCGGCCAGCGCGGCCCACGACGGACCGAATTTCCACACGATTACGGCGCTCAATACGGCGCTGAGCAGCTCCACCAACGGATACTGGATCGAGATTTTCGTCTTGCAGTAACGGCAACGCCCGCGCAGCAAGAGCCAGCCAAACAGCGGGATATTGTCCAGCGCCGACAACGGGTGCTTGCACTGTGGGCAGTGCGAAGGCTCGCGCACGATGCCCGGCGGCAGCGGTGTTGTATCAGCCTCAAGCTCCAGCACATCGTGTGCCTCCCGTCGCCAGTCCGCCGCCATGCGCTCAGGCAGGCGCAGGATCACCACGTTGAGAAAGCTGCCCACCAGCAGGCCGAGTACACCGGCAAGGGCGATCCACACTGCAAAGGGGAGGTCGGGCATGCGTCAGCCTTATGTTCGAGCCCC
>DAHUXL010000191.1 GCA_027307195.1 Rhodanobacter sp.
CGACCGATCGCCATCAGCGACTGGGTCAGCTGGAAGCCGTCGTTGAACGGGTCCTTCCACGGATCCATGAACGTGGTCAGCCGCTTCATGCGGTAGCTCTCGCCGGTCGCCGCGATATACAGCAGCGGCATCAGCGGCAGCCCCATCAGGAACAGGAAGATCGGCCGCGCACCGCCGAGCCAGACCATCGCGATGGTCACCGCGATCACCAGCGTGGCCGAACCAAAATCCGGCTGCGCCAGCAGCAGCAGCACGATCACACCGGCCACCATCACCGGCTTGAACAGGCCGAGGAAGCGCGTCTCCACACTCTCGCGATGACGCACCAGATAGCTGGCGATGTACACCACCAGAATCAGCTTCACTGCCTCGACCGGCTGGAACGTGGTCACCAGCAGGTTCAGCCAGCGCCTTGCGCCGTTGAGGCGCATGCCCACATGCGGCACGAACACGGCCAGCAGCAATACGAACGCCAGCAGCATCAGGTGGAAGGCGTACTTCTCGAACAGCTTCAGTTCGGTACGCATCGCCATGGCAGCCGCCAGCGCACCAAGGCTGAGAAAGATCAGGTGCTTGCGCAGAAAATAGAACGCGCCCATGTGCTGACTGTCGGCCACCGCGATCGAACTTGAAGTCACCATCACCACGCCGACGCTGACCAACCCGATCAGGCCGACCAGCAACCACAGATCGAAGCTGCCGCGCGGTCCCTGCCGGCGTTTGGCCTGAGTGCTGTCGAAGCCGAACATCAGCGCACCTTCAACGTGGCAAGACCGACCAGCACCAGCACCACGCTGATGATCCAGAAGCGCACGATCACGCGAGGTTCGGGCCAGCCTTTCAATTCGAAGTGATGATGGATCGGCGCCATCCGGAACACGCGCTTGCCGGTGAGCTTGAAACTGGCGACCTGGATCATCACCGACGCGGTTTCCATCACGAACACGCCGCCCATCACCAGCAGCACGATTTCCTGGCGCACGATCACCGCCACGCAGCCGAGCGCGGCACCCATCGCCAGCGCGCCGACATCGCCCATGAACACCTGTGCCGGATAGGTGTTGAACCACAGGAAGCCGAGCCCCGCACCGGCCAGCGCGCCGCAGAAGATCGCCAGTTCGCCAGCGCCGGGAATCGAGGGAATCCCGAGGTACTCGGAAAACACCTTGTTGCCCGCCAGATACGCGAATACGCCGAGGGCGCCAGACACCAGCACGGTCGGCATGATCGCCAGTCCATCCAGACCGTCGGTGAGGTTCACCGCGTTGGAGAAGCCGACGATCATGAAATACGTCACCACCACGAAGAACAGCCCCAGCGGCAGCACCACGTGCTTGAACAACGGCACGTACAGCGCGGTCTCGGCCACCGGCAGGCCAGCGACCGCCGCTGGCGCGCTGTAGTAGAGGAACAGTGCCGCGCCAAGACCGAACACCGACTGCCAGAAATACTTCCAGCGACTGGCCAGCCCGCGGCTGTCCCGCAGCACCAGCTTGCGATAATCGTCGTAGAAACCGATGGCGCCGTACGCCAGCATCACCGCCAGCACCACCCACACATAACGGTTGTGCAGGTCGGCCCACAGCAAGGTGGCGACGCTGACCGAGAGCAGGATCATCACGCCGCCCATGGTCGGCGTGCCGGCCTTGACCAGATGCGTCTGCGGGCCATCGCTGCGCACCACTTGGCCGGCCTTCAGCGCGGCCAGCCGGTTGATCAGCCACGGTCCGCACAGCAGCGACATCGCCAGCGCGGTGAGCGCAGCCATGATCGTGCGGAAGGTGATGTACTGGAACAGATGCAGCGCGGTGAAATGCCGTGCCATCCAGTCGGCCAGTTCAAGCAGCATCGGATGCACCCCCGTTGTTCTTGCCGGCATGACCGCCGAGCGCCGCCACCACCTGTTCCATGCCGGCCGAGCGCGAGCCCTTCACCAGGCAGGTCACGCCGGCATGCAGTTGCGCCTGCAGTGCGGCGATCAACGCCGGTTTGTCGTTGAAATGTTCGCCATGCGCACCGAACGCCTCGACCGTGGCCACGCCGAGCGGGCCGACCGCGAACAGCCGCTCGACACCGCGCTCGCGGGCGCGCTCGCCGATGCCTGCATGCAGCGCACGCGCCTCCGGGCCCAGCTCGGCCATGTCGCCCAGCACGAGCCAGCGTTCGCCCTCGGCCAGCAGCAAGGTGTCGATCGCCGCCGCCATCGAGCTGGGATTCGCGTTGTAGCTGTCGTCGATCAGGGTCCAGCCGCCCGCCATCACTTCGCGGCGCAGCCGACCGGCCACACCGGATGCCTGTTCAAGTCCGGCAACGATGGTGTCCATAGGCACGTCGAGCGCCAGCGCGATCGCCGCCGCCGCCAGCGCGTTGGCGATGTTGTGACGACCAGGCAGCGGCAACGTCACTTCGGCATCGCCACGCGGCGTGCTGAGCACGAAGCGCGAACCGTCCGC
>DAHUXL010000194.1 GCA_027307195.1 Rhodanobacter sp.
CCGCCGATGCCGACCACGCCGACCTTGCTGCCGGGACCGACCTTCCAGTGCCGCAACGGCGAGTAGGTGGTGATGCCCGCGCACAGCAGCGGTGCGACCGCGGCGAGTTGCGATTCGGGGTGGCGGATCTTAAGCACGAACTTCCTGTCGACCACGATGCGCTGCGAATAGCCGCCCAGCGTGTGACCGGGCGCGTCCGGGGTCGGGCCGTTGTAGGTGCCGACGAAGCCGTTCTCGCAATACTGCTCCAGTCCTTCGTCGCAGGCTGCGCAATGCTGGCAGCTGCCGACCAGGCAACCCACGCCCACGGTGTCGCCGACCTTGAAGCCGGTGACCTCATGGCCTACCGCGCTGACGTGGCCGACGATCTCGTGGCCGGGCACGCACGGGTAAAGCGTGCCGCCCCACTCCGAGCGTACGGTATGCAGGTCGGAGTGGCAGACGCCGCAATAGGCGATCTCGATCTGCACGTCCTGCGGGCCGGGCGCGCGGCGCTCGATGTCGAGGGATTGCAGCGGCTTGTCGGCGGCGTGTGCGCCGTAGGCTTTGGTGGTCATGGGGTTTTCCTTGCTGGGGATTGATGGAATGGGGTCAGGATGCCGGCCCCACAAGATATTCCTCATCGGTGACCTTCTCCATCCACTCGACCACCTTGCCGTTCTTCGCTTCCTGGACGGCGATGTGGGTCATCGCGGTGGTTGGTGTGGCGCCGTGCCAGTGCCGATGATTCGACGGGCAGCAGATGATGTCGCCGGCGTTGATCTCCACGATTGGGCCACCTTCGCACTGGGTCCAGCCCTTGCCTGCGGTGACGATCAGCGTCTGTCCCAGCGGATGGGTGTGCCAGGCGCTGCGCGCACCTGGCTCGAAGGTCACGACGGCGCCGGATACGTTCGCGCCGCCTATGCCCTTGAACGGCGAATCGATGCGCACCTTGCCGGTAAAATGCTCGGCCGGTCCGGTGACGGAGGGCTGCGAGCCGTTGCGGATGATTTCCATGGTCAACGTTCCTGTCATTGATCGAAAGGCCGGTCGATGCCCATCACCTGCCCGCCTGCGCTGCCAGGTGCGCCGGGTAGCGGTCACCCTGCACCCGGATCTGCGCCAATGATTCGGTGATCTGCCGAAGATCATCAGCACTCAGCGCGATATCCGCAGCACCGATGTTCTCCTTCAACCGATGCAGCTTCGTGGTACCCGGAATCGGCACGATCCACGGCTGCTGCGCCAGCAGCCACGCCAACGCGATCTGCGCGGGTGTCGCCTGCTTGCCGGCCGCGATGCGCCCCAGCAGGTCGACCAGTGTCTGATTGGCCTGGCGCGCCTCGGGTGAGAAGCGTGGCACGTTGTTGCGGAAATCGTCCTTGGCGAACGTGGTGCTTGCGTCGATCTTTCCCGCGAGAAAGCCTCTGCCCAGCGGACTGAACGGCACGAAGCCGATGCCCAGTTCCTCGCACAGCGGCAGCAGGTCCTGCTCCGGTTCGCGCCACCACAGGGAATACTCGCTTTGCAGCACGGCGACCGGCTGCACCGCATGCGCACGGCGGATCGATTGCACGCCGGCTTCCGACAAACCGAAGTGCCTGACCTTGCCTTCCGCGATCAGCTCCCTGACCGTGCCGGCCACGTCTTCCATCGGCACGTTCGGATCGACGCGATGCTGGTAGAACAAGTCGATGCGATCGGTCCGCAGTCGCTTGAGCGAGGCATCGGCGACGGCCCGGATGCGCTCCGGCCGGCTGTCCATGCCGGTCTTCGAGTCGCCATTCTTGAAACCGAACTTGGTCGCGATGACCACGTTATCGCGAAACGGCGCCAACGCCTCGCCGACCAGTTCCTCGTTGGTGAACGGGCCATAGGCCTCGGCGGTATCGAAGAAAGTCACACCGACTTCGACAGCCTGCCGAAGCAAGGCGATCGCGTCCTGTTTCTCCATTGCAGCGCCATAGGCGTGGTTCAGTCCCATGCAACCAAAACCGAGCGCGGAGACTTCGAGTTGGCTGTTTCCCAATATGCGGGTTTTCATTTCGTTGATTCCGATGATCCAGCGGTTACAGACCTGTCATTTTCAATACGCTCTCGGGCAGACGAGCTCCCTGCAGCGCAATTTTCGAGGCTGCCTCGCCGATCTCGTGAAGATCGCCGGCGGTGAGGTCGACGGCGAGCGCGCCCAGGTTTTCGTCGAGTCGAGACAGCTTCGTGGTACCGGGAATCGGCACGATCCACGGCTTCTGCGCCAGCAGCCAGGCGATGGCGATCTGGGCGGGCGTTGCGCCCTTGCGGGTGGCCACGCTTCGCACGAGATCGACCAGCGCCATGTTTGCCTTCAACGCTTGCGGCGCGAAGCGGGGAACCGCCGTGCGGAAATCCGTGCTCTCGAACTTGGTGGTTTCATCGATCTTGCCGGTGAGGAAGCCGGCGCCCAGCGGGCTGAAGCAGACGAAGCCGATACCCAGTTCTTCGAGGGTCGGCAGGATCTCGGTTTCCGGTCCGCGCCACCACAGCGAGTATTCGCTCTGCAGGGCCGTGACCGGCTGCACGGCGTGTGCGCGGCGGATGGTGGCCGTACCGGCCTCCGAAAGACCGAAGTGCTTGACCTTGCCCTCGCGAATGAGGTCCTTGATCGCGCCGGCCACGTCTTCGATGGGCACGTTCGGATCGACGCGATGCTGGTAGAACAGGTCGATGCGATCGGTCCTGAGCCGCTTCAGCGCGGCCTCGGCGACGGCTTTCACATGCTCCGGTCGGCTGTTGACGCCGCTGCGTCGCTCACCCGTCTGAAGATCGATGTCGAAACCGAATTTGGTCGCGATCACGACCCGATCGCGGACCGGTGCAAGCGCCTCGCCCACCAGTGCTTCGTTGACGAACGGACCGTAGGCCTCGGCGGTGTCGAAGAAGGTCACGCCGCGGTCCACGGCCGCGCGCATGAGCGCGATCATTTTCTGCTTGTCGGCCGCGGGCCCGTAGGCGGACGTCATGCCCATGCAGCCCAGGCCGATGGCGGAGACCTCCAGATGGCTATTGCCAAGTTTGCGGGTTTGCATGAAGTAACTCCTGCCGGGTATCGGAATGCAGGTAGTCTGCACGCGACCGTTTGCCCTGATTAGACGGACAAATGCGAATGCTTTTATGATCTGAGCTCATCAATCAGCCGGGTCCGCGCATGCCTCGCGAGAACTACAACGACCTGCTGGCCTTCCTGACGGTGGCGCGCGAGCGCAGCTTCACCCGCGCCGCTGCGCAGCTGGGCGTATCGCAATCGGCGCTCAGCCACACCATCCGTGGGCTGGAGGCACGGCTCGGCTTGCGCCTGCTCACCCGCACCACGCGCAATGTCGCCCCGACCGAGGCGGGCGAGCGGCTCTTCCGGGAGCTGACGCCCAACTTCGGGGAGATCGATGCGGCGGTGGCGAATCTGAGCGAGCTGCGCGACAAGCCCAGCGGCACGCTGCGCATCACCGCCGGCGAGCACGCCGCCACCACGATACTGTGGCCGGCGCTGCGCAAGCTGTTGCGGGAATACCCGGACATCCACGTCGAAGTGATCACCGACTCCACCTTGACCGACATCGTCGCCGAGCGTTTCGATGCGGGCATCCGGCTGGGTGAGCAGGTCGCCAAGGACATGATCGCCACGCCGATCGGCCCGCCGATGCGCATGGCCGTCGTCGGCGCGCCCGACTACCTCGCATCACGACCGCCCGTGCATACCCCGCGCGACCTCACCGGGCACGACTGCATCAATCTCCGCTTCCTTACCCACGGCGGACTTTACGCGTGGGAGTTCGAGCAGGACGGCCACGCGCTGAACGTCCGCGTCGAGGGTCGGCTGGCCTTCAACAACAGCCAGCAGATCCGTACCGCAGCCCTCGACGGCTTCGGCCTGGCCTGTCTTCCGGAAGACATCGTCTTGGCGGATATCGCGGCAGGCAGACTGAAACGCCTGCTGGGCGACTGGTGTCCGCCGTTTCCCGGCTATCACCTCTACTACCCGAGCAGGCGCCAGCACTCGCCTGCGTTTTCGCTGCTGGTGGAGGCATTGCGCTATCGGTGAGGCCTCTGCGATTGATCCGTTGCGTTGAGAGTGACGTCAGCAGGAGTGGCGACGTCCGTTTTCGACCCATATCTGCCGTTCGCAGGGACCTTAATGTCGCGCTGCAACCCCTGCCTTTTCGCTGAGAGTCGACAATCCGCGACGGCGCTATCAAACCGCATTTTCTTCAGTCGATGCGAAAGCCGTTGCCCTCGCGCCGCACGTAGCCCGCTGTCGGCGCCGGAAAGTGCGTGCCGATGAGCAGCACCGGCTCGTCCGCGCAGGCATCGAGCAGGTCTCGGCGAGTGCGGGCGGCCAGCTGTGGGTCGCTGTCCAGCGCGGAGGACCACTCTGGGCAGGCGAGCTGGCAGGGGTGGTGCACCATGTCGCCAGTGATCAGAGCGCGCGCGTCGTCCGA
>DAHUXL010000201.1 GCA_027307195.1 Rhodanobacter sp.
CGGCAAGATTCTCTATTGCTCCTTCTGTGGCAAGAGCCAGCATGAGGTGCGCAAGCTGATCGCGGGTCCGTCCGTGTTCATCTGCGACGAATGCGTGGAGCTGTGCAACGACATCATCCGCGAGGAACTGGAAGAGAAGGCTGCCTCCGGGCGCACCCAGTTGCCCAAGCCGCGCGAGATCCGCGAGTCGCTGGACCAGTACGTGGTCGGTCAGACCCGTGCCAAGAAAGCACTGGCGGTGGCGGTATACAATCACTACAAGCGGATCGAGTCGCGTCAGAAGAGCGACGACATCGAGCTGGGCAAATCCAACATCCTGCTGATCGGTCCGACCGGCTCGGGCAAGACGCTGCTGGCCGAGACGCTGGCACGCCTGCTCAATGTGCCGTTCACCATCGCCGACGCCACCACGCTGACCGAAGCCGGTTACGTGGGCGAGGATGTCGAGAACATCATCCAGAAGCTCTTGCAGAAGTGCGACTACGACGTCGAGAAGGCGCAGTCAGGCATCGTCTACATCGACGAGATCGACAAGATCTCGCGCAAGAGCGAAAACCCGTCGATCACCCGCGACGTGTCGGGCGAAGGCGTGCAGCAGGCGTTGCTGAAGTTGATCGAAGGCACGCTGGCATCGGTGCCGCCGCAGGGTGGACGCAAGCACCCGCAGCAGGAATTCCTGCAGGTCGACACCAAGAACATCCTGTTCATCTGCGGTGGCGCGTTTGCCGGTCTCGAAAAGGTCATCCAGCAACGTTCCGAGAACACCAGCATCGGCTTCTCTGCCGAAGTGCGCAGCAAGGAGCGTACCGAGAACCTGGGCAAGGTGCTGGCCGATGTCGAACCTTCCGATCTGGTGCGCTTTGGCCTGATTCCGGAATTCGTGGGGCGCCTGCCGGTGGTGGCCACGCTGGATGAGCTGGATGAAGCGGCGCTGGTGAAAATTCTCACCGAGCCGAAGAATGCCGTCACCAAGCAGTTCAAGAAGCTGTTCGAGATGGAAGAGGTGGAGCTGGAATTTCGCCCCGAGGCGTTGCAGGCGATCGCCAAGAAGGCGCTCAAGCGCAAGACCGGTGCGCGTGGCCTGCGCACCATCCTGGAGCAGGTGCTGCTCGACACGATGTATGAACTGCCTTCGCTGGAGCATGTCAGCAAGGTGGTGGTGGACGATGCCGTGATTGATGGCCAGGCTGAGCCTTACCTGATCTATCGCGGCAACCTGCAGCAGCGTGTCGCGGGTGATGGGGGGGACGCTGCTGCCTGATCTCCTGTCCATGGCTGCAGCGACGACGGCTCCGGCGATTTCGCCGGGGCCGTTCTGTTTTTGGTGCCCCCGCACACCTTGAGTGAGCGGTCGGTTGCCTCCACTTGACGTGGTAACAGGCCCGGCGCAGTGTCGGGATGAACCCAGATCCGAATTTCGAGGGATTCTCTTCCATGGCCAAGAACGCCCCCAAACCTGTCGCGCTGGACGCCCTGCCGGTGCTGCCACTGCGCGACGTGGTGGTTTACCCGCATATGGTCATCCCGTTGTTTGTCGGTCGCGACAAGTCCATGCGTGCGCTCGAGCGCGCGATGGAAGGTGAGCGGCAGATCCTGCTGGTCGCCCAGAAAAGTCCGGATATCGATGACCCGGAGATCGCCGATCTGCACCAGGTCGGTACGTTGGCTGGTGTGCTGCAGCTGCTGAAACTGCCCGATGGCACGGTCAAAGTATTGGTCGAGGGCCAGTCGCGTGTGGCGGTCGAGGATTTCCATGAAGAGGGCGGCATGTTGATGGCCCGCTCGCGCCTGATCGAGCCGGTCTACAACGCGAAGGAGCGCGAGCTTGACGTGGTTTCGCGCACGCTGATCTCGTTGTTCGAGCAACTGGTCAAGCAGAGCCGCAAGTTGCCGCCGGAAGTGCTGGCCAGCCTGTCGGGGATCGACGATCCGTCGCGCGTCGCCGATTCCATCGCAGCGCACCTTTCCGTGCGCATGGCCGACAAGCAGAAGGTGCTGGAAACCGCCGACGTGGGCCAGCGGCTGGAGCTGCTGATCGGACTGGTCGATGGCGAGATGGA
>DAHUXL010000205.1 GCA_027307195.1 Rhodanobacter sp.
GCATCGGCCGCACGCCAGGCGAACCCGCGCTTGAACGCGGCCGCCAGCTTCGTTCCGTCGTCCGGCATCGGCACGCCGGCGTAATGGCGCTGCTGCAGCGTGACGATCGCGGCGCGTTGCGACGCATCGTCCAGCGCTGCCGCCAGCTCGCCCAGATGCTGGATCGCCGGCCGCTCCGCGCGTGCCCACGCCAGCAGGCTGCGTACCTGTGCCGCCGGGTCGTTGCCGCGCGCTGCCGCGAGAAAGGCCAGCTGAGATTGGCGGGATGACGTTCGTGTAGTCACCGGAGTGACGATCGATGGCGGGCGACGACGACGCCAAAGCCACCAGGCCAGTGCGCTGCACAGCCACAGGCCGAGGCTGCCCAAGGCGATCCAGCGCCATGGCGTGGATGCTGTCGCGGTCGCCGTGACGCTCGCGCTGCTCGCACCACTGCTGGACGCCGCGGCCGGAATGGACGGCTGGACGGCCGCAGCACCGAGCGCCGGCAACACCGTCACGCTGTGCGCGGGAATCTGTGCGATTTCCATCCGATCGGTCAGCACGTTCCACCACTGCAAGGTGGTTGCCGGTATGGTCAGCGTGCCGGCACGTTCGGGCACGATCGCAAACGATTGCTGACGTCGACCAACCAGCCACTGGCCATCCTGGCGGGTGCCGGTGACCGGCTTGTCCGGATACGCCTTGGCACCATCCAGCGCCGGCAGGCTCAGCACCGGCAGCGTCTCGAACGGCAGACCGGTTGCCTGCAGGTTCATCGTGAGGTTCAGCGGCTGCCCTACCCGCACCGGCTCCTGTGCGCCCGGCCAGCCATCCAGACTCAGGCTGAGCTGACGCGCCGGCAACCACGCGCTCTTCCAGTCGGCGGGCGCTGCCTGCACCTCGATCGATACGGGCGGCGCGCTGGCCGAGATCGGCGTGCTGGAGCCAAAGAAGCTGTTCGGATCGTTCGGGTCGATCGCTTCACCCTGGAAGCTTGCGGCAGGAATCTCGAAGTGACCGACGTGCTGCGGGATCAGCGCATAGCGCCGTTCCAGCACGTGATAGCTGCGGCCGCCACGCTCGGCGTCGTAGTTCAGATCGTCGCCAAGCTGGCTCACTTCCACGCCGTCGAGCGATGGCGCATTCAACGCGCCGTTGCCGATGTTGGTGGCGTAGAACAGGCGCACCACATAACTCAGTTGCTGGCCGACGTAGCCATGTGCCGGTTCGACCTGCGCTTCCATGAAGACGTTCTGGTTGGCAGCTGCGGCCATGTTCGGATCCGGCGCACTGACCTGCACCTGCAACGGCTGCGTCTGGCTGCCCGCCACGCTCAACGCGGGGATCTGCAGCATGCCGACATGCTTCGGGCGCAGCGCCACGCCGATCGTCAAGGTCGAACTGGCCGAGCCATTGACCACACTCAGGCTGTTGTTCTGCGAAGTGCCGAGAATGCTGAAGTCCTGGCTCAGCGCCTGCAGATCAGGCATGCCGATGCCGCCGGTCGCATTCTCCACGCGCAGGTTCAAGGTCACCGTTTCACCCAGCTGCACGCTGTTGCGATCCAGCGGCGCCTGCACGTCGGTCGCCTGCGCCAGTGCCGGAACCAGCAGCAGCGTCAGCAGCCATCCCACGATGAGTCGTCGAAACATCACGGCTGTTCATCCTCGCTCGGCGCGCCGCCGTGGCGCTGTTGATATTCCAGTTCGAACTTGCGCCGCAACAGCGCACCCGGATCATCCGGCACCCGTTGCAGGGCGTGCTGCAGGTCCATCGGCAGTTTCGATTGCGGATCATCCTTCGCCAGCGTGCCGAGCTGATGT
>DAHUXL010000213.1 GCA_027307195.1 Rhodanobacter sp.
GACGCCGAGGGCGCCGGCGACATGTTCCGCCTGTCCACGCTGGACCTGGCCAACCTGCCGCGCACTGAGGACGGCAGGATCGACTTCCGCAAGGACTTCTTCGGCCGCGAGGCCTTCCTCACCGTGTCCGGCCAGCTCAACGTCGAGGCTTACTGCCTGGCGATGAGCAAGGTCTACACCTTCGGCCCCACCTTCCGCGCCGAGAACTCCAACACCCCGCGCCACCTCGCCGAGGTCTGGATGGTGGAGCCGGAGATCGCGTTCGCCGACCTCGCCGCCAACGCCGACTGCGCCGAGGCCTTCCTCAAGGCGATCTTCAAGGCCGTGCTGGAGGAGCGCCCGGACGACATGGCGTTCTTCGCCGAGCGCGTACAGCCCGACGCGATCAGCCGGCTGGAAACCTTCATCGCCCAGCCGTTCGAGCGCATCGACTACACCGAGGCGGTAGCGATCCTGCAGAAATCCGGGCAGAAGTTCGAATATCCGGTGGCCTGGGGCATCGACCTGCAGACCGAGCACGAGCGCTACCTCGCCGAGAAACATATCGGCCGCCCGGTGGTCGTAATGAACTACCCCGAGGCGATCAAGGCGTTCTACATGCGCTTGAACGATGATGAAAAGACTGTTGCCGCGATGGACGTGCTGGCACCGGGCATCGGCGAGATCATCGGCGGCGCCCAGCGTGAGGAACGGCTGGACTATCTTGACCGACGCATAACCCAGTTCGGCCTCGATCCCGCCGCCTATGGCTGGTACCGCGACCTGCGCCGTTATGGCACGGTGCCGCACGCGGGCTTCGGCCTCGGCTTCGAGCGCCTGCTGGTCTACATCTGCGGCCTGGCCAACATCCGCGACGCCATCCCCTACCCACGTGCGGCCGGTACGGCCGAATTCTGAGTATCTTGCCTGACATGTCGTATCGCTTCCCTGCCACCGTCGCCGCACTGGCTCTCGCCGCTCTGCTGGCTGGCTGTCACACCGCCAAGGTGCTGATCCCGCCCAATCTGCGGCCACCCTCGGAAAACACCGGTGATGCGCTGAAGCTGGCCAAGCAGCAGTTGCTGCAGGCCACGCCGTGCTGCAGCAGCTTCGCCGATTTCTCCTATCGCAGCATGCTGCCGTGGCAACCGGAGAAGTTCACGCTGGGCAGCAGCAGCATGGTCGCCAACCTCAACGGTACCCACAGCTACTTCCTGGCATTCCGCCTGCCGGCCGATGTAAAACTGCCGTACCGGGTCGCCATGAAATCCGAATTGAATGGCCGCTGGCTGCACGCCACTTACCTGTTCGCGCCGACCATCGTGCTTCTGGACGAAGGCTTTCAGCCGATCCGCTCCGAGGACATCGGCCTGTGCGAGCACATGGGCTGGAGCGACGAAACCACCGGGGCCTTCGGCAGCGTCAAGGTCAATGAGGCACAGGCACGTTATCTGCTGGTCTACAGCTCCGCCGAACAGCAGTCCGGCAAGACCTACTGGGAGCAGTCGCCCGCCTCGATCTCCACCACCACCGCGGCGACGCTGAAGATGAACTCCACCGGCAGCTTCAGCATTCCGCATGGCCCGGACGGTTCGTTGTGGATCGGCATGATGAACAAGACCTACGAGAAAGCCATCGACAACGCGATCTGCAAGAAGGCGGAAAAAGGCGATGGCGTCCTCAATACCCTGCGTACCGCACTGCCGCTGCCCTGGATCAACAGCAATAGCAGCAACGGCAGCGGTGGCAGCGACAGCAAGGCCAGCCATCGCAGCTCGCCATGATCGTCCTTTACCTGGGCCTGCTGATCGGCGGCGTGGGTTTGCTCCTGCTGTCGTACCTCGCCCAGTTCCGGCTTGCCGCGTTGCTGCGCAAACGCTATCCGCAACACTGGCAGGTCATTGCGGAGCCTGAGCACGGCAAGACTTCGGCGTTCCGCACCTGGATCCGCATGCAGCATGTGCTTCGCTCACCTGCGCTGCCGGCACTGGGCGATGCGACCATCGACCGCTGGCGCCTAGCTTGGCGCTATAGCCCGTGGCTGGGCTGGCTGTGCTGGTTCGCGGCACTGGCAATGCGCCTGCTGCTGCACTGACTGAACCGAACGGAGAACCTGCATGCAACTGGATCTGAGTGGGCGCCATGCGCTGGTTTGCGGCGCCTCGCAGGGCATCGGTCGCGCCAGCGCGATTGAACTGGCCGAACTGGGCGCCAACGTCACCTTGCTGGCGCGTTCGGCCGTCGCACTCAAGACCGTCGCCGAAAGCCTGCCGCGCAAGCATGCCGCACAGCGACACGACTGGCGCAGCGTCGACATGCTGGACACTGCCAGCCTGCAGGCAATCGCCAGCGAGATCGCCGCCAGCGCACCGGTGCATATCCTGATCAACAACAGCGGCGGGCCACCGGGCGGTCCGGCACATGCCGCCACCCTGGCCGCGTTCGAAACCGCATTCCGCCAGCACCTGCTGGCCGGCCAGACATTGTTGCAGGCACTGTTGCCCGGCATGCGCGCCAGCGGCTATGGCCGCATCGTCAATGTGATTTCCACCTCGGTGAAGGAACCGATCGTGGGGCTAGGCGTGTCCAACACCGTGCGCGCCGCCGTCGCCGGCTGGGCCAAGACGCTGTCCGGCGAACTGGCTGCCGATGGCATCACGGTCAACAACGTGTTGCCCGGCTACACCCGCACCAGCCGCCTCGACGGGTTGCTGGCCGCGAAAGCCAGCGCCAGCGGTCGGACCGAAGACGAGATTGCACAGGATCTGATCGCCACGATCCCGGGCCGCCGCTTCGGCGAAGCCAGCGAGGTCGCAGCGGTGATCGCGTTCCTGTGCACACCCGCCGCCGCCTACGTCAACGGCGTCAGCATCGCGGTGGATGGCGGCCGCACCCACGCCCTGAGTTGAGTCAGACAGTGCACGCATACGCCAGCGTCCGGTGCATTTGCGGCACGCTGGTTTTAAGCTTGTGCAGATGCCTACTCTGCGCCTAGCCAATCTGATCGACGGTCGCCTGCAGCCGCCGCAGCATGATGCATGGCTGGATGTGCATGAGCCGGCCACCGCCATGGTGTTTGCACACTGCCCGGATTCCAGTTCGATCGATGTCGATGCCGCGGTCGATGCCGCCAGCCGTGCTGCCACTGATTGGGCGAACACCCCGATTGAGCAGCGCGCACACCTGTTGCAGCGTCTGGCCGACCTGATCGAAGCGCGACTGGAGGAATTCGCAGCGCTGGAATCGCGCGACAGCGGCAAGCCGTTGAGCCTCGCGCGCCGGCTCGACATCCCGCGCGCGATCAGCAACCTGCGCTATTTCGCGGCCGCGATCATGAGTTGGGGCAGCGAGTCGCACGCGATGGAAACCGGTGCAGTCGGTACCGGGGCGATCAATTACACCTTGCGCCAACCGCTAGGCGTGGTCGGCTGCATCAGTCCGTGGAACCTGCCGCTGTACCTGTTCACCTGGAAAATCGCACCGGCGCTGGCCGCTGGCAACACGGTAGTAGCCAAGCCATCGGAAGTGACTCCGTGCAGCGCCACGCTGCTCGGTGAGCTGAGCATCGAGGCCGGGTTTCCGCCCGGCGTACTGAACATAGTGCAGGGACGCGGACCCAGCGTCGGTCAGGCGATCGTGGAACACCCAGCGGTGCGAGCAATTTCCTTCACCGGCAGCACCGCCACCGGTGCGCAGATCGCCCGGGTCGCCGCGCCACAGTTCAAGAAAGTGTCGCTGGAAATGGGCGGCAAGAATCCGGCGATCGTGTTTGCCGATGCCGATCTTTCCGAGGCGAACCTGGACACCATCGTGCGCTCAGGCTTCGCCAATCAGGGCGAGATCTGCCTGTGTGGCTCGCGCCTGCTGGTGCAGCGCTCGATCTATGAAGCCTTCCGCCAGCGTTACCTCGCGCGCGTGCAGGCACTGCGTGTCGGCGATCCGACGGACGCCAGCAACGATCTCGGCGCGATGGTTTCGCAGGCGCATTACGACAAGGTGCTAGGTTGCATCGAACAGGCCCGCGCCGAAGGCGGCCAGATGCTGTGCGGCGGCGAATCGATCCGCCTGTCCGGTCGCTGTGCCGATGGCTGGTTCATCGCGCCGACCGTGATCGAAGGCCTGCCGTCGGCGACGCAGACCAACCAGCAGGAAATCTTCGGCCCGGTAGTCAGCCTGATCCCGTTCGAGGACGAGGCGGAGGCGCTGGCGATCGCCAATGACAGCAGGTACGGACTCGCCGCCTCGCTGTGGACGCAGGATCTCTCCCGTGCCCATCGACTCGCCGGCCAGCTCGAATTCGGCATCGTCTGGATCAACTGCTGGCTGCTGCGCGACCTGCGCACGCCGTTCGGCGGTGCCAAGCAGTCCGGGCTCGGTCGCGAAGGTGGCCACGACGCATTGCATTTCTTCACCGAGTCGAAAAACATCTGCATCCGCTATTGACCAGGCTTGCTTGATCAACACCCCGCGACGCAAGTCGCACTATTGATGAGTACCCGACCTTGACCAGCCCCCTGCAAGACCTCCTCGACAGCAACCGCCGCTGGTCCGCGGCCATGCGCGCGGAAGATCCGCGCTTCTTCGAACACCTGGCGAAGCAGCAATCGCCGAAGTACCTGTGGATCGGCTGTTCCGACTCGCGCGTGCCGGCGACCCAGATCGTCGACCTGCCGCCCGGCGAGATCTTCGTGCAACGCAATGTGGCCAACGTGGTTTCACACAGCGATCTCAACTGCCTCAGCACGATCCAGTTTGCAGTGGACATCCTTAAGGTTGAGCACATCATCATCGTCGGTCATTACGGCTGCGGCGGTGTGCAGGCCGTGCTGGACGAGCGCCGGCTCGGCCTGGTCGACAACTGGCTGCGGCATGTCGGCGACGTGGCGGACAAACACTCCTCGATGCTTGCCACATTCGACCTTATGGGATTGCGCAACGCGCGCCTGTGTGAACTCAACGCGATCGAACAGGTGGCCAATACCTGCCATACCACGATGGTGATGGATGCATGGGAACGCGGCCAGAAACTCTCCGTGCACGCGTGGTGCTACAGCCTCGACAACGGCCACATGCACGACCTGAACATGCACGTCGATTCGCGCGCATCCCTGCTACCGGCCTACGAAAACGCCCTGCAGCGGGTGACGCGTCTGCCGACAGCGCATCCATGAGCGAGATCGTCCGCACCGATGCCGCGCCTGCGCCGGTGGGCGCCTACCCGCATGCGCGTCGCGTCGGCAACCTGCTGTTCCTGTCCGGTGTCGGCCCGCGCCAGCCCGGCAGCAATGCGATCCCGGGCAACGTGCACGATGCTGACGGCCAGCTGATCGACTACGACGTCGAAGCGCAATGCCGGCAGGTGTTTGCCAACGTGCGTGCCGTGCTGGAAGCCAGCGGTGCCGCGTGGACCGACCTGGTCGACGTCACCGTGTTCCTGACCGACATGCAGCGCGACTTCGCCACCTACAACCGGCTGTATACAGAGTACTTCGCGGGCGTGGATGCATGCCGTACCACGCTGGGTATCAGCGCCCTGCCGACACCGATCGCGATCGAGCTGAAATGCATCGCGGCATTGCCGCCATCGGCGCGCTGAGAGCCCTGCTCCGCAAGCTGCCGCGCCAGCCATGAAAAACCCCGCCGGTCTGCACCGGCGGGGTTTCGATTCACACAATCATCCAGCCGACAATCAGCCTGCCGTGCTGGCCGCCGCCGGGGCAGCCGCTGCGGCAGCCTTGTGGTGCTTGTGATGCTTCTTGCTATGGGCCTTGGGTGCCGGGGCGGCATCAGCCGCCGGGGCTGCCATCGGCGAAGCCGCCGGAGCAGTCGCGGGAGCGGCCTGCGTCGCTGGGGCTGCCTTCTGCGGAGTCGCCGCCTGGGCCAACACAGAGCCGGAAAGCGCAACGCCCGCCACGAGCAGGGAAGCGATCAGAAGTTTACGCATCATGATGTTGAGCCTCTGAAATGGGGTATCGCGAGCCCGGCCGGAACCCGGCAACACGGGTGGCGCGACGAACCGACAATGCAGCGAAAATGGGATACCAGAGCTGAATGAGGCACGCGACTTTCTGCGTGCCTGTCGCGCAGGATCTTGACTTTCATTCAGCGCGCCAAGCCGCGCAATAACTTGCGCTCACTTCAGGCAAATCTGCAGCATCTGGTCGATCAGTTCCTGCACCGCCGGCGCCCTCCCTTCGTCGTATTCGAAGCTCGCCTCGTCCATGTAGTTGAGCTGCGCCAGCTCCAGTTGCACCGCCTGCACGCCGGCATCGGGATTGCCGTAGTGACGGGTGATATAGCCTCCCTTGAAGCGCCCATTGACGGCAAAACTGTAGCGTGACTGGGACTCAAGACAGCCCTGCAACTGCGCCTGCAGCACGTCATTGCAACTCGCTCCGGTCGCCGTACCGAGGTTGAAATCCGGCAAGCGGCCCTCGAACAGCATCGGCACCCGGCTACGGATGGAATGACCTTCCCACAGCACCACCCGACCGTGTTCGACACGCAGCCTCGCAAGTTCCTGTGTCAGAGCCTGATGGTAAGGCCGCCAGAATTCGTTTATCCGCCGTTGAATTTCAGCACTGTCCGGCTCACGTCCCTCCAGATACAGCGGCTCGCCATCGAAACCGATCGTCGAAACCAGACCGGTCTCGCGTTGCCCCGGATACAGCGCATGCCCATCGGCGGGCCGGTTGAGGTCGATCACATAGCGTGACGCCAGCGGCTTCAGCACGCTGGCACCCAGCGCCTGCGCCAGCGGCTCGTACAACCGCCCCACATGCCAGTCGGTGTCTGGCGAACGGCGCGCCGTCGGCTGCAACCGCCCGGCGATGTCATCGGGAATGAAGCTGCCGTCGTGCGGCAGGCTGATAAGCAGCGGCGCGCTGCCGCGCTGCAAGGTGAAGTTGGTCATGCGCAGCATTGTACTCAGCCCATCAGGACGAGTTCTTCCGCAGAGGTGGGATGGATCGCCACGGTCGCGTCCAGGTCACACTTGCGCAGACCGAGCTTCAGCGCCACCGCGAAGCCCTGCAGCATTTCATCGACACCGGGGCCCAGCGCATGGATACCGAGTACGCGTTCGTCGCTACCCACGCAAACCAGCTTCATCAGACTCTGCCCCTGCATGCCAGCCAACGCCCACTGTCTCGGCGTGAACCGGCTGCGATAGACGGTGACCGCATCGCCATATCGCTCACGGGCGTCTTTTTCGGTCAGTCCGACCATGCCCAGTGGCGGCTTGGAAAACACCACGCTGGGAATATTCTCGTAATCCAGCTGTGCGTCCGGTTGACCGCCAAACAGCCTGTCCGCCAGTCGCCGGCCGGCGGCGACAGCCACCGGAGTCAGCGCCTTGCGAGTGGTGACATCGCCGACCGCGTGGACACCTTTCACATTGGTATCCTGCCGCGCATCGGTCAGCACATGGCCGCGTTCGTCGATCTCCACACCGATCGAACCAAGCTCCAACGCCTCACTATTCGGCACACGGCCGACCGCCCACAGCAGCGCGTCGTAAGGGCCGCGCAAACCGGCCATACCCTCGTCGAGCAGGATGCCATCGGCGCCATGACGCGCCGCCTGCACCGTACTTGTCAGGCTGACCCGGATGCCCTGCGCTTCCATCAGTTCCCGCAATGACAGCACCAGCTCCGTGTCGAAGCTTTCCAGCAGGCGCTCATGTGCCAGTACCTCCACCTCGCTGCCGAGTGCCTGCAGCAAACCGGCAAACTCCATTGCCACATAACCTCCACCCACGATCGCCATGCGACGCGGCAGCGACTGCAGCGCAAAGACATCATCGGAGACCATGCCAAGCCCGAAACCCGGCAATGCCAAGCTGCGCGGGCGGGCGCCGGTGGCAATCACGATCTGCGCCGCCTGCAGCTGGCTGCCATCGGTCAGTTCGATCGTGTCGGCCGCGACAAAGCGGCCAGCCTGACGGATCAACTGCACGCCGGCGTCCTGCAGGCGCCGGACATAGCTTTGGTCGATAGCGTCGATATAGCGCCGTCGCACCTGCCGAAAGCGCTCCCAGTCCAACGGACCCGGTTTCGACGCAAAACCCACATCGACGGCAAACTGTTGGGCCTGCGCCCACTGCGCGGCATACCACAGCGCCTTCTTCGGCACGCAGCCGCGATGCACACAGGTACCGCCCAGCGCACCCGGATCGAGCAAGACAACCCTTGCACCATGCTGCGCAGCGCGGAAGGCTGTCGCCAGACCACCGGAACCGGCGCCGAGCACGATCAGGTCATGGTTGGGCATCATCGAATAATCCTCGGGCATTCGTTCGAACCTATCCCATGCCATCTGAGCTCGACGTCAAATCGGCACTGACAAGTACATGCGGAGTCCCAAGTACATCCAGGTACTGATTGATGGAGGAGCCAGCCCCGATGCCACCTACTCGCCGTCGCCATGCTCTCCCTCACAATGAGAATGAGCTGGGCATGCGCCATGACCAACACCAGGCAGGCATTCGCAGCAAACCGATAGCACCATCCAGAGAATCGGGGCACTCAAGTCCGTGGGATCCATTTGTGCCTGGCAAACCAGGCATGGCGCCCGCCCTTGCGTAGCAACTCAGGCAAATCTAGTCTTACGCCAAATCCAAGGCATGGGGTACAGGTCATGCATCAGCGCTTCTTTACCGCCAGGTGGATCGTGCTGGCGCTTGCGGCCACCTGCGTCGAGGCTCAAGCCGCGCAAAAAGTACCGCGGGATCTGTTCGCTGACCTGCAACCACTAACCCATGAACTGCAGCGGTATTGCTACTTCATCGAGGCAATGCCACAGCTCCCGGAAGCGGACCGGTCCGTGGCCCAGCAATTGTTGGCATCCAGCGAGGATGAATTGGGTCTCTACAGCGAGGCAGTTCGCGATTTCCCGCTGCGTAGCCGCCCACCCGAAAAACTGGTTCTGCCCGATGCAGCATCCTGGCAAGCTGCTGATGCACTCGATACCATCACCGCGCTCGCCCGCGATCAACGCATCGTCATGGTGAATGAGGCCCATCACGATGCGCATACGCGCGAACTGACCCTGGCACTACTGCCACGCTTGCGAGCAATGGGATTCACATACTTCGCAGCTGAAGCCCTCGATGAACGAGACGCCTCATTGATGAAGCGAGGCTATCCCATCGGATCCAGTGGCAGTGAATACCTTCGCGAGCCGCTTTACGGCGACATCGTGCGCGAAGCCATCAAACTGGGCTACGTCATAGTCCCATACGATTCCGCTGGCGCGTCGGCCCAGGATCGCGAGGATGGACAAGCCAGGAACCTGTACGAGCGCGTCCTCGCCAAGGACCCGAAGGCCAAACTGTTTATCCACGCAGGCTACGCACACATCGACAAGCAGCGTGGCAGGCTCGGCGCGGTAAAACCCATGGCCATGCAGCTACGCGAACTCAGTGGCATCACCCCACTCTCCATCGATCAGACGGACATCCGGGAAGAGGACCCCGAAAGCGAAAAAGATATCTACTACGAGTTCCAGCATGCACTGAGGAAGTATGAATCGCTACTGCCTCGCCTGCAGCCAAGGCTCGACGGGGCAGGCCCAGGCGGTAGTTCGCAAAAGCCCACCATCGACGCTTACGATCGGATCATCTCCACATTTCATCCCACGCGCGCCATCGTGCTCGTCCAGATTGCCGACCATGCGCCGTGGACCGCCAGACCCGGCTTGTACGACCTCAACGTAATCCTCCCTCCAGCCAATTCCGTCCCCTCCAGCTACTCGCAAGGCCCGCTCCAACTCTCCATCGATGGTGAGAGCTATGCCGTATTGCCGCCAGCCAATAAAGGACATCGACCCGACTGGCTCACACTGGATGGGAAACGTGTCCCGGTTCCTGTCGATACCGAATTCTGTGCGCAGAAATTCCCATGCCTGGTCGAGGCGTATTACGCGGAGGAGTCCGACGATGCTGTTACCGCCGATCGCTATCTCTTCCTGCAGGGGGGAGCGAAAAACGTGCTTTATCTGCGACCAGGAAAATACCAATTGCGTACTGTCGGTGCCAACAACGACACCTTGAACGAGCATGCAATCCAGGCGGCAATTCCGTGAGCTGGTCGGCCTCCTCAGCTCATGGAATCGGACTCTAAAGCTTCGTACTCTTCAGACTGGCGGGAGACATCGCATTTCGTCTAATTTCTTAGAACTTCCCTCCAAATCATTGATTTGATAACCTCGACTTGACTCAAGCCGAGGTTATCTCATGCATATGGACCCAGCAGCTCGAGGCACGTCCACAGCATGGCCATCGCGTGTTGCACGTCAGCTGCTGCTAGGCACCCTGGTATTGTTGCTGGCCGCCTGTGCCAGCAGTCCACATCGGCGCCAGCCCACCTTCAAGACCTCGCACTCCGCTTTGGCTGATCTGCCGCCACGCGCGCCTTCGGCCGCCAGTGCCGGCGCAGCAAATGACATCCTGTTTCGCGCGATCGGATTGGTCGGCACCCCGTACCGCTGGGGCGGCAACACGCCGGCGGGCGGTTTCGACTGCAGCGGCCTGGTCGACTACATCTATCGCACCGCCGCCCGCATCAAGCTGCCGCGCACTTCACATGACATGGCGGCGATGGACGGCCGCAAGGTGCGCCAGATGACCCAGCTGGCCAGCGGCGACCTGGTGTTCTTCGACATCGACGGCACGATCAGCCATGTCGGCGTGTATGTCGGCAGGGGCCGTTTTGTGCATGCGCCGAACAGCGGCGGTACGGTGCGGCTGGACGATATCGACGGGCCGTACTGGGGCGGTCATTTTGCCTACGGCAAGCGCGTGCTGGATTGAATCTATCCCGCATGAACCAGTCCGGCGAGGGAGCAGGAACATAGAAAAAAACGGCGCCCAGAGGCGCCGTTTTCGTGTCATTCCATCAAGGCTGACTCAATGCGCGTCGGCACCCGGCGCATGCGCGTGGCCGTGCTGGATTTCTTCCTCGGTGGCCTCGCGCACTTCGTTGATGGCCACATCGAAATGCAGGGCCTTGCCGGCCATCGGGTGGTTCAGATCCACATCGATCGCGCTCATGCCGATCTTGTGCACGGTCACCGCGCGCTGCCCCCCATCCTTCAACTTCAGCACGGTGGTCATGCCGGGCTTGAGGCGGTTGGCCTGCGGGAAATACTTCTTCGACATGCGCTGGATCTGGCCTTCCTGGCGTTCGCCGTAACCGTCAGCCGCAGCGATATCCACCGAGAGCGTATCGCCGGCTTCGTGACCTTCGAGCGCCGTCTCCAGACCCGGAATCAGCTGACCATGGCCGAGCAGGATCCACAGTTGCTCGTCGTGATCGTGCGAGCTCTCAACCTTTTCACCGTCCACCGTCAGCGTGTAGTGGATCGCGATGACCTTGTCCTTGCCAGCCTTCATTGCCTGTCTCGTCGATGGGATCAAACGGGGGATTCTAGCAGCAGCCGACCGGCCACCAGCAGCGGCATCACGACTCCGCGTGACGGAAGCCCACCCCGCGTGCCTCCGGCCCCAGCCATAGCAGCAAGGCCAGCAGCAAGGCCACCAGCATCATCCACAGCGACATCGCGAACCCGAAATCGCCGCCATGCCGTTGGGCCAGCCAGGTCTGCGCTGTGGCCGTGACTGCCGCCAGCAGGTTGCCCATCTGATAGGCAAAGCCAGGCAAGGTGCCGCGCACTGCCGCGGGCGAAAGCTCATTCAGGTGGGTCGGCACCACGCCCCAGGCACCCTGCACCATCACCTGGATCAGGAACGCGCCGATGCCCAACAGAATCAGCGAGCCGCCATACATCCACAACGGAATCACTGGTATCGCCAGCAGAGCGGCAATCATCATCGCCTTGCGCCGGCCGATTCGCTCCGACAACGCACCGAAATAAAGACCGCCGACCAGGGCACCAAGATTCAGCAGCGCCACCAGCACGAAGGCCATCGCCGAGCCGGTGGGCAGATGCAGGTTGGTTTCCTCGAAGGTGTGATACATGTCCTGCGAGCCGTGGCTGAACATGTTGAACGCCATCATCAGCAACATCAGATAGATCGCGAGCCTCCAGTGACCACGCATCGCCTCCAGCAAGCCTGGGCGTTTCGAGGCCTGCTGTCCCGCCTGCCATACCGCCGACTCCGGCACCTTGCGCCGGATGTACAACACCAGCAAAGCCGGAGCCGCGCCAACCACGAACAGCCCGCGCCAACCGATGTGATCAACCAGCAGCCAGTTCGCCAGTGCCGCAAGGAAGAAGCCGCACGGATAACCGCTCTGCAGCAGACCGGACACCGCACCACGCGCCTTCGCCGGGATCGACTCCATCGCCAGCGATGCACCGATACCCCATTCGCCACCCATCGCCACACCGAACAGGAAGCGCAGCACCAGCAGCATCGTGAGCGACGTCGAGAACGCAGTGGCCAATTCGAACGCCGAAAACAGGATCACATCGAGCATCAGGATCGGTCGCCGTCCGAAGCGGTCAGCCAGTCGTCCGAACAGTAATGCGCCCAGCGGCCGCGCGGCGAGAGTCAGGAACAGCGCATAGGTGATCTGCGCCGTGCCCACCTCGAACTCCTTCGCCACCGTGACGATGACGAAGGTCAGTAGGAAGTAGTCGAACGCATCCAGCGTCCAGCCGAGGAAACTTGCCAGCACGGTATGCCGCTGCTCGTGATCGAGCTCGCGCAACGGCGACAGGATAGACATCGACAGGCTCCCGAAACGGCAATGACGCGTTTTACCACGCCGACAGCTGTGGCGCCGAAGCCGTCCCTACGCAGGATCGCAATTTGCGTCTAGTGCGTGTTTGCCGCGACCATCAGGGCAGGCGCCAACCCTGGCGCACCAAGGTCATGCCATGCAGGCGCTCGATCGAGCAAGTTGCGACATCATCGCCGGCCATTACGCCAATCGTGGCCACCGGATACACGCACGCTGGAAACTTGCTCACGATCCGGTCTATGCCGTCACCGCGGAACTGCTGCGGCATGCGAGGCTGCCACTGCTGGATATCGGTTGCGGGATCGGACTGCTCGGCCAGTACCTGCACGCCGTCGGCGTGCTTTCGAACTACATCGGACTGGATCACGACGCCCGCAAGATCACGGCGGCCCTGGCGGCGGCACGACAAGGCAGATTCGAACAGCGTGTGCAGCTGAGCAGCGCCGACGTCGCCACACTTCCGGCGACCCGCGGCCACGTCGCCCTGCTCGATGTGCTGCACTATCTGCCTGCTGATCGCCAGCATTCGCTGCTGATGTCGGCAGCGACGCTGCTGGCACCGAACGGCATTCTGGTGATCCGCAACGTGTTGCGTGAGCCGAACTGGCGATTCCACGCCACCCGGCTGGAAGAATTTTTCCTGACTGTGTCCGGCTGGATTCCCGGTGGTGCTCAGCACTATCCAACCGCCGCCGAAGTGCGTGGCCCGCTGGAAAGCGCCGGGCTCGACGTACGTATCGAGTCACTGCGTGGACGTACTCCCTACAACAGCTATCTGATCGTGGCGCAACCTCGTCACGGAGCCGATTCAAGCGCAGTCACCAGGCAACCATTCAGGCTCGCAGACGCCAAAGCAGACGCGGCGCCCCTTGATCAGCTATACTCGTCGGCGCAGTCGCTCTGACTGCTGCGGCACACCGCCGCCCTCTTCCCCAAGTCTGCAACACGGTATGAACACTCCGGGTTGCTCAGGAGTGTTACATGTCTTTCGATTCGCTGGGCCTTGCGCCCGCGTTGTTGCGTGCGCTTGCCGACTACGGCTATACCCAGGCCACCCCGATCCAGACCGCCGCGATTCCGCCGGCGCTGGCAGGCCACGACCTGCTCGCAGCTGCCCAGACCGGCACCGGCAAGACCGCCGCGTTTGCGCTGCCGTTGCTGCAGAAACTGTCGACCAGCGGCCAGACGATGACCCGTCGACCGCGTGCGCTGATACTCACCCCGACCCGCGAGCTGGCCGCCCAGGTGCATGAAAACCTGCGCGACTACGGCAAGCACATGCAGGTCAGCGCCACCACCATCTTTGGCGGCGTCAGCATGGGGCCGCAGATCAATGCGCTGCGTCGTGGCGTGGATGTCGTCATCGCCACCCCCGGCCGGCTGATGGACCACATGCAGCAACGCACGCTGGACCTGTCCGGCGTGGAAACGCTGATCCTCGACGAAGCCGACCGCATGCTCGACATGGGCTTCCTGCCCGCACTGAAGCGCATCCTCGTGGCGTTGCCGAAGAAGCGGCAGACCCTGCTGTTCTCGGCCACCTTCGCACCGGCGATCAAGACGCTGGCGATGGAGTTCATGCACAACCCGCGCGAGATCTCGGTCTCGACGCCGAACGCCGTCGCCACCCTGGTCAGCCATCAGGTGCACCCGGTCGATGCCTCGCGCAAGCGTGACCTGCTGCTGCACCTGCTGGCGGCTGACAGCCGCCGGCAGTCGCTGGTGTTCAGCCGCACCAAGCACGGTGCCGACAAGCTGGTGACGTTCCTCAACGCCTCCGGCCTGCGCACCGCCGCGATCCACGGCAACAAGAGCCAGAATGCACGCACCCGCGCACTCAGCGACTTCAAGAGCGGCCGTGTCACCGTGCTGGTCGCCACCGATATCGCTGCCCGCGGCATCGACATCGAGCAGCTGCCGATCGTGATCAACTTCGATCTGCCGTCGGTCGCCGAAGACTATGTGCATCGCATCGGACGCACCGGCCGTGCCGGCATGGAAGGCCTGGCCGTATCGCTGGTCTGCCACGACGAATCCGGTCTCTTGCACGACATCCGCAAGCTGCTGAAGCAGGACATTGCGATCACGCCGATCGCCAGCTACGAGCCTTCTGCACCATTGCGGCTGGATGCCGGTGCACCGCGTCCGAAACAGGGTGGCGGTGGTGGTGGCGGACAACGTCAATCGCGCGCGCCGCGCCAGGGCAAGCCCGCCGGTTCGGCCCGCCCGAATGGCTATGCGCCGCAAGGCCGTGGCGATCACGCCGCCGGCAACCAGCGCCGTCGCTCGAACTCGCGCCCGGCCGCCAAGGCCTGAGCGATCGCTTGAGTGACACCGAATGTGGCGGCCTGAGGGCCGCCACATTCGTATGTGGAACCCGAAATCCTTCGTCGCATTGCACTCAAACGCCGTGATGGATCATCGCGATGTTCAGAGCAGCCCCAACGCCGCAGCGTGATGGCGCAGGTGATCGTCGATAAAGCTGGCGATGAACCAGTAACTATGGTCGTAACCGGGGTGCCGGCGCAGCAGCAACGCCTGCCCCGCTTCCGCACAGGCCTGGTCGAAAAGCTCGGGTTTCAGCTGGGCTTCGAGGAACTGGTCGGCCTCGCCCTGATCGATCAGGATCACGCCGGGAATGGTCTGCCGTCGCACCAGCTCGCAGGCATCGTAGTCGGCCCAGGCTTTCGGGTCGGCACCGAGATAGCGTGGCAGCGCCTTCCTGCCCCACGGCACCTGACTGGGCGCCACGATCGGCGCGAACGCCGACACCGAGCGGTAGCGCGCCGGATGCGTCAAGGCAATCGTCAACGCGCCGTGGCCACCCATCGAATGACCACAGATGCCGCTGCGTTCGATGTCCACCGGAAAGTGCGCGGCGACCAGCGCCGGCAGCTCATCGACCACGTAGCTGCGCATGCGGAAATGCGCCGACCATGGCGCCACGCTGGCATCGAGGTAGAAGCCAGCGCCTTCACCGAATTCCCAGTCGCCGGTGGCGCCGTCGATGCCGGTATGGCGCGGGCTGGTATCGGGCATCACCAGCACCAGCCCCAGCTCGGCCGCCAGCCGCTGCGCGCCGGCCTTGATCGTCGCCGTCTCTTCGGTGCAGGTGAGCCCGGCCAGGAAATACAGCACCGGACACGGCTGCTGTGCGGCGTGCGGCGGCTGATACACCGCAAAGCGCATGGGTCCGGCACAAGCTTCCGAATGATGCCGGTAAAAGCCCTGCACGCCGCCGTGCAGGCGCTGTTCGGAGATCGTTTCGAGCATGCCCATCGTCGTCCTCATCGGCCCCGAAGCATAACCGCGCACGGCCCCGGCATCGCGTTCAGCCAATACGGCGACGCGCAAGCCCGGAGGCTGGTAGAATGCACGACTTGCGCGCCGCATTCCCGGCGCCGCTCTCTGTTTTGAGGTACCCCCATGTCATCCCCCGTTTCCGACAACGCCCCGGTCCCGTCCGGCTTTGGCGCACTCGCGCTGCACCCCGACGTTCTGCGCGTGCTCGCCGACGTCGGCTATGAATCGCCCTCGCCGATCCAGGCCGCCACGATCCCGCCCTTGATGGAAGGCCGTGACGTGCTCGGCCAGGCACAGACCGGCACCGGCAAGACCGCCGCGTTCGCGCTGCCGATCCTGTCGCGGATCAGCCCGCGCGCCGGCAAGCCGCAGGCACTGGTGCTGGCGCCCACGCGCGAGCTGGCGATCCAGGTCGCCGAGGCGTTCCAGCGCTACGCCGCGCACATTCCCGGCTTCCAGGTGCTGCCGATCTACGGCGGCCAGAGCTACGGCCCGCAGCTGCATTCGCTCAAGCGCGGTGTGCATGTCGTGGTCGGTACGCCCGGCCGCGTGATCGATCACATGGACAAGGGTACGCTGGATCTGTCCGAGCTGAAGTATCTGGTGCTCGACGAAGCCGACGAAATGCTGCGCATGGGCTTCATCGATGATGTCGAGAAGGTGCTGCAGGCAACGCCGCCGGAACGGCAGGTCGCCCTGTTCTCGGCGACCATGCCCAGCGTCATCCGCAAGATCGCGCAGCGCCATCTGAAGGATCCGGTCGAAGTAACGATCAAGTCCACCACCACCACCGCGCCGAACATCCGTCAGCGCTACTGGTTCGTCAGCGGCATGCACAAGCTCGATGCGCTGACCCGCATTCTCGAGGCCGAGCCGTTCGACGCGATGATCATCTTCGCGCGCACCAAGCAGGCCACCGAAGAGCTGGCCGGCAAGCTGCAGGCGCGTGGCCTCGCCGCCGCCGCGATCAATGGCGACATCGCCCAGCCGCAGCGCGAACGGGTGATCCAGCAGTTGAAGGACGGCAAGCTCGACATCCTGGTCGCCACCGACGTGGCCGCACGCGGTCTCGACGTGGATCGCATCAGCCACGTGTTCAATTACGACATTCCCTACGACACCGAAAGCTACGTGCATCGGATCGGCCGCACCGGCCGCGCCGGCCGCGCCGGCGACGCGATCCTGTTCGTCAGCCCGCGCGAGCGCGGCATGTTGAACGCGATCGAGCGCGCCACCCGCCAGCCGATCGAGCAGATGCAGTTGCCGTCGGTCGACGTGGTCAACGACGTGCGCATCGGCAAGTTCAAGCAGCGCATCAGCGACATGCTGGCGCAGGGCAACCTCGGCCAGTTCCAGCAACTGATCGAGCAGTACGAGCAGGAGCACAACGTGCCGGCGATCGAGATCGCCGCAGCGCTGGCACGTATCGCGCAAGGCGACCAGCCGTTGCTGCTGGCGCCGCAGCCGAAGCGCGAAAAATACGAACCCGCCTCGCGTGAGCGCGTCGAACGCGCGGCACCACGCGAACGCACCAGCAGCGAGCGACGTCCGCCGAGCGGGCGTGAAACATCTGCAGCCAGCCATCCGCCGCGCGAGTCAAGGCCACATGAATCGCGGCCGCGCGAACATGCCCCACGCGAGCATGGCGCACACGAGCGTGCCGGACACGAGGGGGCGGCGCCGCGAGACTTCGGCCCTCGCCCGGTGCGTGCGCATGCCACCGAAGAAGGCAAGCGCACGTACCGCGTCGAGGTCGGTCACGAGCATGGCGTCAAGCCGGGCAACATCATCGGTGCGATCGCCAACGAAGCCGGCCTGGAAAGCCAGTTCATCGGCCGCCTCAGCATCCGCGACCATTACAGCCTGATCGACCTGCCCGATGGCATGCCGGCAGAAGTGTTCGAGCACCTCAAGAAAGTGTGGGTAGTGCAGCAGCAGTTGCGCATCCACGAATGGGATGGCACCGACACCGGCACCAGTGCACCGCCATCGCACAAGCCGGGTGGTTTCAAGAAACCCGGCAGCTTCAAGCCACGGCCCAGCGGCGGCAAGCCGCCACGTCGGAAGTAAGCGTTTCGGAGCGCGCCGTTCGGCCCCTGGGTCAGCGGCGCGCTGAAGCGCATCAGCTTGTCGTTCGTCTGATGCACGCTGAAACAGGATGGCGACGGGCTGCTCGATAAGCACCCTCGCGACGACGTACCATCGGCCGGGTCATCGCCGCTGGGAAATCGCCGCATGCACAGCCCTCTCGTCGAACAGCGCCCGCTCAACCGTGCCGAACCGTGTCTTGCCGGTCTCGCACCAGCGGCCGTGCGACAGTTGCAGGCCGCGGCACATGCCATCCGTAATGGTGACGAGAGCACCGCACGACACGCTCTGGATACTGTTCTCGCCATGACGCCGGAGCATCCGGAAGCGCTGCGGCTGTATGGCATCCTGCACACCCGTGCGCAGCGCCATGGCGAGGCCCGGGCCATGTTGCAACGGGCCATCGCGCAGTGGCCGGACTACGCGCTGGCCCATTCCGATCTGGGCAACGCGCAACAGGCAGCCGGCGAACTGGATGACGCATTCGCCAGCTGGCGGCAGGCCTGTGCGCTGGCGCCGGAGGCCGCGATGCCGTGGTTCAACCTCGGCCGCAACCTGCAGCAACATGGCGATACCACTGCAGCGATCGACGCACTGCAACAGGCGCATGCACTGGCACCGGATTTCCTGCCAGCATTGATCCTGCTTGGTGACGCGCTGGTGCACGCCGGCCATTTCGACGATGCCGATGCACGTTATCGCGCAGCACTGACGCTGCACCCAGCCTGCGGCGATGCCTGGCGCGGGCTGGCGAACATGAAGACACGCCCCTTGTCCGAAACCGATCGCGAGCAACTGGCCACAGCACTGCGCCGTGCCGACATCAATCCGCCTGACCGTATTGCGATGGGCTTTGCGCTGGGCAAGGTGTGCGAGGACCAGGGCCTCTACGAGCAGGCGTTTGCCGCACTGAGCACAGCCAACGCGCAGCTGCGCGAGCTGGCGACATGGCATGCCGGGGCGTTCCACACGCACGTCGACGCGATGCTCGCAGCCTCGGCCAGACTGCCGACACCGGCAGATGCAACGCTCGGCCACGAGGTGATCTTCATCGTGGGGCTGCCGCGCTCCGGCTCCACCTTGTTCGAGCAGATCCTCGCCGCCCATCCCGATGTCGAAGGCGCCAGTGAGCTGCCCGATCTGGAACAGGTGCTCAGCGAGGAATCCGCACGTCGGCGCCAGCCGTTGCTGCAGTGGATCGGTGCTGCCAGCGCCGACGACTGGCAGCGACTGGGCCAGCGCTATCTGGAACGCACCGCGCGCTGGCGCCGGACCAAGCCGCGCCATACCGACAAGCTGCCGTCGAACTGGCTGTTCAGCGGCATGCTCGCTGCGATGCTGCCCGGCGCGCGCATCGTGGACGCCAGGCGCGATGCGCTGGAGGCAAGCTGGTCCTGCTACAAGCAGCAGTTCTATCGGCTGCCGCATTTCGCCTGCACACTGACCGACATCGCCGCCTATATCCGCGACTACGAGCGCGTGATGGCGTTGTGGCAGGCCGCCGATCCGCAACGCATCCGCATCCAGCGCTACGAAGCGCTGCTGGCCGGGCTGGAGCATGAGATCCGCGCGCTGCTGACGTTCTGCGGGCTGCCGTTCGATCCGGCTTGCCTCGACTACCACCGGACCACGCGCAGCGTTCGCACGGCCAGTGCGGCGCAGGTGCGGCAACCGCTGCAACGCGATACCGCGCGCGCAGTCCATTACGGTGCGCGGCTCGATCCGCTGCGCTTCGGTCTGGGCATTCCCACGATCGAGTGATGCAGCACGATCGTGCGCCGACGACAACACATCGTTTCCACCAGCGGGCTCGGCAATGCTCCAATGTGCCCCCACCATGACGGTATGGATTCCCGCGGAGCAAACCCCGAATGACCACCCTGCCCAGCCTGTACGTCTCGCACGGTTCGCCGATGACCGCGCTGCAACCGGGCCTGACCGGCGAACGGCTGGCCGAGCTGGCTGCTGCGCTGCCACGGCCGAAGGCGATCGTGATGGCCAGCGCCCACTGGCTGTCACGTAGGCCGCAGGTCGGCAGTGCTGCCATGCCCGAGACCATCCACGACTTCGGCGGATTCCCTGCCGCGCTGTATCAACTGCGCTATCCGGCGCCGGGCGATCCTGTACTGGCCAATCGCGTCATGCAGTTGCTGGATCACGCCGGCCTCGCGCCCGCGATCCATCCCGAACGTGGGCTGGATCACGGCGCCTGGGTGCCGCTGCGCTTGCTGTATCCGGCAGCCGACATTCCGGTGGTGCCAGTCTCGATCCAGCCCGAGCTCGGCCCGGCACACCAGTACGCGCTGGGACAGGCGCTGGCGCCGCTGCGCGACGAAGGCGTGCTGGTGATCGGCTCCGGCAGCATCACCCACAACCTGCACGATCTGCGCGCTGGCTACAGCGACGAGCGGCAGGCGCCGTACGTGAAGCCGTTCATCGACTGGATCGAACAGAAGCTCGCCGCCGGCGATATCGATGCGCTGCTCGACTATCGCCGCCAGGCACCGTTCGCCGAGCGCGCCCATCCCACCGACGAGCATTTGCTGCCGCTGTTCGTGGCGCTGGGTGCCGCCGGGGCGCAGGCCCGTGCGCAACGGATCGACGCGGGCATCGACAT
Source organism: Rhodanobacter sp. (assembly GCA_027307195.1). Classification (GTDB taxonomy): domain Bacteria; phylum Pseudomonadota; class Gammaproteobacteria; order Xanthomonadales; family Rhodanobacteraceae; genus Rhodanobacter. Next base: position 20,695 of record DAHUXL010000213.1, read on the forward strand.
GGGCCTGCTGGCGATGGACATCTACCGCTTCGACGGCCCGACCTCCGACAGCTCGCGCGCCCCACTCACTGCACGATGATCGTGCCGACCATCATCGGGTGGATCGAGCAGTAGTAGGCATAGGTGCCCGGTTTGGAAAACGTCACGGCGTAGGAGTCGCTGGTATCCAGCCCCTTCGAGGAAGCGAACAGCGAACCGGCACTGGTGATCACGTGCGGCTCCTCGTCCTGGTTGGTCCATACCACGCGGGTACCCGCCGGCACCGTCAGCGTGGCGGGCGCGAAGGCGAAGTTGCGTATCTCGATCTGCTGCGTGTGCATCGCCTTCGACGCCGATGTGCGCGCTGCCATGGCGGCAGGCGATGCAGCGATGACGCCGCAAACCACGCCCATCACCAGCAATACACCGAGGCGCCAACGCGGCACGCGCAGTCGTGCAGATCCATGGGCTATTGCCTTCACGACAGCACCTCCTCGGTCACGGCAAGAACTTGTCTGCCCTGCACGTGGCGTACATCGCGGATGCCGAGATAGCGATGCAGCGCACCCGGCGCCACCTCCTTCATGGGCCCAGGCCCAGGCCCGACACCCGGCTTCGGCTGCGGATAGGCCGTCGAGCGCGCCGTGTAGAACGTGATGTTGCCTTCCACCTGCTGCTGGATCTGGTGGATATGGCCATTGAGCACGCTGACCGAGCCGAACCGTCGCAAAAGGGACATCGCCTCGGCGCTGTCGTCCGTGCCCCAGCCCCACGGCGGGTACAGCGGCCATAGCGGCATGTGGGCGAATACCACCAGCGGCGTTTCGGCGGACAGCCCGGCAAGATCCTTTTTCAGCCAGGCCAGTTGTTCCGCTCCCAGCGAGCCCAGCCCACCGGCCTTGAGGTTGAGCACGTTGATCAGTCCGACGAAATGCACGCCGCGATGGTCGAAGCTGTACCAGCCACCGGCGTGCTGGCGTTCGCCGAAGCGGCGAAAGAATTCGGCACCGTTGTCGCCGATCACGTCGTGCTCGCCAGGCACGTAGAACACCTTGCGCGCGTGCGATTCCTGCATCACGCCGGCCAGCGTATCGAACTCCTCCGGCTTGGACAGATGGGTGAGATCGCCGGTGTGCAGCAGAAAATCGGGCCGCGCGGCCTGTGCATTGACCAGCGCCACCGAGGCGCGCAGCGTGCCCACCACGTCCATGTTCGGCTCCTTGTGGAAGCCGATGTGGGAATCGCTGATCTGCGCAAAGCTGAAGCTGGCATCCGCCGTGGATGCCGTCGTCGCGCCATCACCCAACGGCTGGGCGCGCAGCACGCCGCCCTTCATCAGCCAGAGCGTACCGGCACCGGCCCAGGCCATGCATTTGAGGAATTGGCGGCGGTCGCCTGCTTGGTTGTCGGGGTTGTCTTGCATGATGTGTCACTCCGCAGGGGCGAGCAGTCGAACGACTGCTCCGGGAATCGGGAGGCCGCCTATGCCGAACCTCCCTTCACCATGCATTACCGCTTGTCCGGATCGCCTATTCCCGCTTTTGCGCATCGGGAATAAAGTCGAGTCAGCCGAGGTATTCCCTCTTATGCCTGTCGATTTGCACGTCATCCCGCCAAGCCCGGACAACGTCCGCAGCGCACGCTTCGAGGCGCTTGTGCTGCCGTGTCTCGACGCGGCCTACAACCTCGCGCGCTGGCTCGCGCGCAACGATGCGGATGCGCAGGATGTGGTGCAGGAAGCGATGCTGCGGGCGCTGCGCTATTTCGACAGCTTCCGCGGCAACGACGCACGCGTCTGGCTGCTCGCCATCGTGCGCAACACCTACTACACGCTGTGCATGAAAACCCCACCCGACAACCTGCGCGAATCGCTGGACGATGACCTCCATCCGCTGGTCGACGAGGGACCCTCACCGGAAACCCTGACCTTGCTGGCGGTGGACATCGGCACGCTGCAGCTCGCACTGGAACGCCTGCCCTCCCCACTGCGCGAAGTACTCGTGCTGCGGGAGCTGGAAGAGTGCTCCTACAAGGAAATCGCCGCGATCACCGAACAGAAAATCGGCACCGTCATGTCCCGGCTCGCCCGTGCGCGCGAACGCCTGAAAGGCGAACTGGGTCACCGTCCCAAGGAGGTACGCCACCATGACGTGCGATGACGCCCGGCTGCTGATGCACGCCTATCTCGATGACGAACTGGATGCCGCGCAGAGCGCAAGCATGACCACGCACCTGCAGGATTGCGCCGCTTGCGCGGCCAGTTATGGCGCCTACGCTCGACTGCACCAGGCGCTGGCGCAACCCGGGCTGTACCATCGCGCGCCGGACGCGTTGCGCAAACACTGGAGCCCTGCGCCGCCCGTGGCGCAGGCTGTCCTGCCCATGTCCTTCCGACCCCGGCGCGCACCGCTCGCCTACGCGATGGCCGCCGGTTTTGCCGGCGCTCTGCTGCTCACCAGTCCGGCCTGGATCACTGTCTTGCGGCAGGGTGGCGCGGACAGCAATCCGGTCGTGGCCGAGGCTATCTCCAGCCATATCCGCTCGCTGCAGGCGCAGCACCTGATGGACGTGGTGTCGACCGATCAGCACACGGTGAAACCGTGGTTCGAGGGCAAGCTCGATTTCTCGCCGCGGGTGAAAGATCTGGGCAGTGAAGGGTTCCCGCTGGTCGGTGGCCGTCTCGATGCGATCGACGGGCGCAGTGTCGCCGCCCTGATCTACAAACGGCACCTGCACGTGATCAACCTCTACCAGTGGCCGGCGGATTCGACGGCGACAGCGCAATCCGAAGTGCAGCGCCACGGTTACACCGTCATCCGCTGGACCGCTGAAGGCATGCGCTATGTCGCCATCTCCGACGTCAGTGCGGGCGATCTGAAGCAGTTCGTGCTCGCCTTCCAGAACGATGCCGCGACACCGCCTGCGAGCCCACCACGATGACGATCAGGCGCTTTGCGGGATCGGCGGCGTGCCGGCATCGAATGGATCGAGCCAGTCCTCAGGCGTCAGCAGCGGCAGCCCGTGCGCGAGGCGGGCCTTGTCGCATTGCGGGCTGATCGCACCGAACTCCCACGATGGCTGCACTTCGCGGCATACCGACGGCCGCTGCGCATAGATGCCGCAATGCGCGGCCTCGCCTACCGTCCCTTGCAACGCCACGCAACGCGGTTGCGCGGCATTGGTGCCGCGCATCGCCAGTCGGTGCGGATCGAGCTTCTCGGTGAGTCCTGGCGGTACGCCTCCGCCGAGGAAGGCTTCCGCTTCCGACCAGTGAAACGCCACGCGAAAGTGCGCACAGCAGGCACCACAGCGCAGACAGGGATGTTGCATGGGATCGACCAGGGCGCACCCCGAGGCGCGCAGCCTGCGAATTCTAGAACGGGAAAGGCCCCGCCGTGCGGCGGGTCTTTCCCTGCAACCCGCAAAACCCTGCTCAGGGTTCCCCGGCAAATGTGTCGCACTGGTCCATGTCGCCGCCGCTGAAACCGGTCTTGAACCACTTCACCCGCTGCGCCGAAGTGCCGTGGGTGAAGGTATCCGGCCGCACCCGCCCCTGCGCCTGCTGTTGCAGGGTATCGTCGCCGATATGGCTGGCCGCGTTGAGCGCCGACTCGATGTCGCCCGGCTGCAGCCAGTTCAGATCCTTCTGGCTGTGGTTGGCCCACACGCCCGCGTAGCAGTCGGCCTGCAGCTCCTGCCGCACCGACAGGCCGTCCGCGCCATCCATCGGCGTGCCGTTACGCCGTGCCGCATCGACCTTGTCGAATACGCCGGTCAGCTTTTGCACGTGATGGCCGACTTCGTGCGCGATCACGTAGGCGCGGGCGAAATCGCCCGAGGATTGCAGCTCGTCCTGCAATTGCTGGAAGAACGCCACGTCCAGATACACCTTCTGGTCGCCCGGGCAATAGAACGGGCCCACCGCCGTGGTGGCGCCGCCGCAGGCCGTGCTCACGCCACCGCTGAACAGATGCAGTTTGGGATCGACATAGGCCGCGCCCTTCGCCTGGAAAATCTCGCCCCAGGTCTGCTCGGTCGAATGCAGGATCGCGCTGACGAACGCCTTCTGCTGCGGATCGACCTGCGCCGGCACGCCCGTCGTCTGCGTGGGCGCATTCGACTGGGCGCCACCGCCCTGATCGAGCAAGGCCAGCGGATTCTTGAAGAAAACCCAGCCCAGGATGGCCAACACGATGAGACCGCCAATGCCCATGCGGCCTCCGCCTCCACCAAAGCCCCGGCCGCCACCGCCGCTGCCGCTGTCGACCTCGACGTTGTCACTGCTGCCGCCTTTCTGCCAATCCATACGCCCTCGCTGACTGTGATGCACCGCCTCCGATGCCGCAGGGCGACGATAGCGCCTTGATCAAGATCACGCCACGCACGCGCTGCAGCTACAGTAGGCGATCTTTACCGAGGATCCGCCATGACCCATCTGCCCGCCCTGGTTACCCTGCTCACGGTACTGCTGCTGTTCGGCACCATGTGGGCCGTGGGCCACGCCCGTGGCAAGCACGGCATCAAGGCACCAGCCATCAGTGGCCATCCGGCATTCGAGCGTGCCTACCGGGTGCAGATGAACACGCTGGAGAGCACGGTGATGTTCCTGCCCACACTGTGGCTGGCGGCCAACTACGGTTTCAGCGGTTGGGCCGGCGTGGCCGGGCTGATCTGGCTGGTCGGCCGGGTGTGGTATGCGCTGGCCTACCTGAAGGAAGCGGGCAACCGGGGGCCCGGTTTCGCGGTCGGGATGATCGGCTGGGCGGCCGCGCTGGTGATGGCCTGCATCGGCGTCAGCCGCGTCATGCTGCTGGGCTGATTCGCGCGATCAGGCAAGCAAGCCGGGCGCGACTGCACTCAATACCCACACGCGGTGCGGCACTGCCATCGGCTCCACTGCGTGGTGGGCGGCCAGCATCGTGGTCAGCTCGGCGTCGAAGCGTTTCACTTTCGCCTCATCCAGCGTCGCGCCAACGCCGGCGCTGGCGCGGATGCGGCCACGCCAGTCCGCGTGGCTGTACAGCACGTCCACGTCGAACGACCAGGTGCGCAGGTCGACGAAGCCGGCCTCGGCCACATCCTTCAGCCATGCTGGATACAGCCCGCTGCCGCTGTGCAGGGTCCAGCCGGGGTTGTAGCCGAGGATCAGCCGCTCAGTCTCCTGCACCATGTTGCCGGCCAGCGGCAGCCAGTCGAAATGCGCGATCAGCAAGCGTCCGCCCGGACGCAGCCAGCGACGTACCAAGGCGGCCGTGCGCGGACGATCGAACCAGTGCCAGCACTGGCCGGCGGTGATCACATCGAACGATGCGGGTGAGAATTCTGCATTCTCAACCCGTGCGCGTACCTGCATTACCTGCACGCCGGCGGCGCGATCCATCTCGGCGGCCTGCGCCAGCAGCGGCGCGGAGTGATCCAGTCCGGTGACCTCGCAGCCGCGCATGGCCAGGCCGCGGGCGACGGTACCGGTACCGGTGCCCAGGTCCAGCACGACATTGCCCTTGTGCACGCTGCCGTCGGAAAACAGTCGCTCGAAGAAAGCATCCGGAAATCCCGCGCGATGGCGCGCGTAATCGCTGGCAGTCCTGCCAAAATCGGTAATCATCGACACTCCCCGTGATCGCCTGCATGACCGATGTTACCGGGATGACCCCACGCTGCAAGCGGAAACCGACGCAGGCCATGCCGGACGGCACGATTGCGCCACATGCCTGCGAACGATTAGCTTGAACATCATCCAGGCCGCTCGCGACGCCCGCTCCGGCCGCCCGTCTGCCGTCCGTCAGGCATAGTTCCCGCATGCAAGTCATCTGCACTGAAGCCCCTCCGCGACCTCCAACCCTGCCGCCTCCGCTGGTGCCGCCGCTGCATGTGCGGCCGCCCAGCCTGTGGGCGACCGCCGGATTGATCGCGACGTATTTCGTGCTGCAAATCGTGGTCAGCACGTTGGTCGCGCTGGCAATCGGCGCAGCAGCCGCTTTCGGTCATGCCGGACAAAGTCTCGACCACGCGATCCCGCCAACCTTCGAACAGCCTGCCATGCAGGCGTTGCTGGCTACGCTTTCACTCGGTATCGCCGCGCCACTGACGTTGTGGCTGGCACGCCGGAAATGGCCGCAACTGTGGGCGCTGGCGCAGCCACCGGGCCTGGGCTTCGTGCTGCCGCGCAACCTGCAGTTCCTGGCGCTGGCGGTGCTGGCAGGACTGGCCGCACCGCTGCTTGGCGCACAGCTGACCCAGCTGTTGGCACACGGTCATACGGTGACCCAGGACATCCAGCAACTCGGCGGCAGCACCCCGCTGGCGCTGCGCCTTCCGCTGGTGCTCATGGTGGTGAGCGTGGGTCCGCTGCTGGAGGAACTGCTGTTTCGCGGCGTGCTGTTGTCGGCCTTGCTGCAGCGCGGGCATGCGGGTTGGGCGGTAGCGATCAGCTCACTGGCGTTTGCGCTGATCCATCTGCCAGGCCTGCAATGCCAGTGGTACGCATTGCCTGCACTGGCCGGGCTGGCGCTGGTGCTGGCCTGGCTGCGACTGCGCTCGGGCTCGATCTGGCCGGCCGTCGTGGCGCACGGCGTGAACAACCTGCTGGCCGTGGCGGGATGGTTTGTGGCACTCAACCTGCCCGGCTGAGCACGCCTACTTCGGTGCGATGGCGAAGCCGCGCAGCAACCGCGCCGTCTCGAACACTGGCAAGCCCATCACGCCGGAATAGCTGCCCTGCAGATGCTCGACCAGCACGGCGCCACGACCCTGGATCGCGTACGCACCGGCCTTGCCGAATGGCTCGCCGGTGGCGACATAGGCGGCGATGGTCGGCTCGTCCAGCGTGGCAAAGTGCACTTGGGACACGCACTCGACCGATTGCTCGCGTGCCGCGCTGACCAGCCACACCACCGAAATCACTGCATGCGTGCGCCCCGACAGGCGACGCAGCATCGCGGCGGCATCGTCCGCATTCTGTGGCTTGCCGAATACCTCATCGTCCAGCACCACTTCGGTGTCTGCGCCCAGCACGACGGCATCCTGCATACTGCCGAGGCCAACCAGCCCCGCACGTGCCTTGTCGTGCGCCACGCGGCTCACGTAGGCCTGCGGTGATTCGCCTGGGACACGCTGCTCGGTCACCTCGACGTCGAGCACGACAAAATCCACCCCGATCTGTTCCAGCAACTGGCGACGGCGTGGCGACTGCGAAGCGAGGTGAAGCATCTGAATTCCGATCGGTGGTGAAGCCGCCAGCGTAACGGCTCACAGGACGAGGCTGTACTCGCAGAACTGCCGGTCGCGCTGCCAGCCCTTCGATTCGTACAACGCCTGCGCCGGTGCGTTGTCCAGCGCGGTCGACAGCGACAGGCTGGCTGCGCCCAACGCTCGCGCCTGTTCGGCCGCGGCATCCAGCAGGCTCGCCGCCACGCCCTGCCGGCGCGCCGATGCCACCACAAACAGATCGTTGAGCAGCCACGTGCGTACCGTGCGCACCGAGGAGAACAGCGGATACAGCTGAGTGAAACCCAGGCCCTCGCCGTGCTCGTCCCGCGCCAGCAGGATCAGCGACTCGTGGTGGTGGACACGCTCGGCCAGAAAGTCGTGCGCCCGCGCCAGATCGGCTGGCTGGCCGTAGAACTGGCGATAACCGTCGAACAGCGGCGCCAGCGTGTCGAGATCGAGGATGGTGGCTTGCCGGATCTGGAAGGGCATGGCGATGAACTCCGCGAACAGGGCTGATGATCAAGCGCGATGATAGGGGTGCCCGGCCATGATCGTGGTGGCACGATACAACTGCTCGGCCAGCACCAGCCGCACCAGCATGTGCGGCAAGGTCAACGGGCCGAGCGACCAGTGCTGATCGGCGCGCGCCAGCACGTCGGGCGCATGACCATCCGGGCCACCGATCAGGAACGCCAGATCACGTCCGGCCATGCGCCACTTCGCCAGCTGCTCGGCCAGCTCCTCGCTGGACCACGTCTTGCCGCGACCATCGAGCGCGACCACATGGATGTCGTGGGGCAGGGCGGCGAGTATCGCCGCGCCTTCGTCCTGGATCGCCCGCGCATCATCGCGGCCCTTGCCGCGAATGCCGGGTTTCAATTCGATCAGTTCCAGCGGCAACTCGTGCGAGAGCCGCTTGCGGTATTCGGCAAAGCCTTCCGCCACCCAGCCGGGCATGCGTTCACCCACCGCGATCAGGCGTGCACGCATGTCGCGGGTTCAGCTCAGCTGGCTTGCGCTGCGTCGATTTCGTGCCCGTGATCACCCACCGTCCACAGCCGCTCCAGGCCGTAGAACTCGCGGATGCGCGGCAGCATCACGTGGACGATCACGTCGCCCAGATCGACCAGCACCCATTCGCCTTCCTGCTCGCCTTCCACGCCCAGCGGCATCACGCCCGCCTTCTTGGCGAACTTGCTGACTTCGTCGGCGATGGATTTGACGTGACGGGCCGATGTGCCGGAGGCAATCACCAGCAGATCGGCGATGGAGGTCTTGCCACGAACGTCGATCTCGCGAACGTCCTTGGCTTTCAGTTCTTCCAGCGCGTCGATGACCGACTTGCGCAGGGTGGCCGTAGTGACGGACTTGTTCGTACGGGCAGTACTCAAGAGGAAAAGCCTCATGCGTGATCGCAGCGCGAAATGGCGCGGGCGCAGTATAACCGGCCTGCCGTCAAGGGGTGCTTTGGATCCCTGTCAGGGCTCGTCTGGCCAGCCGGTGCTCATACATCAGGCGCGCGACCAGCTCCGCGGCCGGCTGCGGGCGTACCAGGCCGGCCGCCTGCCCGCACCATTCGGACAGCAGATCGCCGCGCCCGGCCTCGGCGGCAGCACGGCGCAACGGAGCGGTAAGCGCGTTCAGCACTGGATAGGGCAAGCCCTGCGCCGCCTCCGGCATCGCCTCGACAAAGCGGTTGCGCAGGCCACGGGCGGCGCGCCCGGAGAACCCCCGGATGGTGGTGACCTGATGATCTTCGACGTGCGGAAGATCCCGTTTCCACGCCTCGGCCGCCGAGCATTCCGGGCAGGTGAGGAAAGCGGTACCAAGCTGGCTGGCCACCGCGCCCAGGACTTCCGCCGCCAGCATGCCACGACCGTCCATGATGCCGCCGGCGGCGATCACCGGGACATCCCGTCCATGAGCCGCCAAGGCCCGCACGGTGAGCGGCAGCAGCGCGAACAGACCGATCATCGCGTCCTCGGCTTCGTGCAGGAAGGTACCTCGGTGACCACCGGCCTCGGCGCCCTGCACGCAGACGGCATCCGCGCCCGCGTCAGCCCAGGCCCGTGCTTCGGCCACCGTGGTGGCCGTACCGATCACGTAGATGTCGCGCTGTCGCAGTTCGCGCCAGTGCGCCGGGCTGATCACGCCGAAGGCGAAACTGGCCACCGCCGGCCGTGCCTCGCACAGGGCGGCAAACTGATCGGAGAAGCGTGGTGCCCAGCGCGCCGGCAGGCTGGTGCGCACGTCGAGGCCTTCGCTCGCCATCAGCGCATCGAGCTGCTCCCGCGCCTTTGCCACCGCAGCCATGTCGGCCTCGAATTCGTCCGGCAGCACGAACAGGCCGATCGCATAGGGCCGATCGCCCAGTGCGCGGATCTGCGCGGCCTGCTCGAGGATCGCCTGCGGCTCCAGATAACCGGCGCCAAGCGAGCCCAGCCCGCCCGCATTCGATACCGCCGCCACCAAGGCCGGCGGTGACGAGCCGGACATCGGTGCCTGGATCAGTGGATGCTCGATACCGAGCCGGCTGGCGAATGGCGAACTCATGTCGGATGGCCTGCAGCTGGGGGACTCAAGTATCCCTCGCTGCTGCACCCGGCAGAAGCCGCCGACGGGACGCCGCCACGACGGCGCTCCCGCCAGCGGCAGCGGATCAGCCGCCGGAGCTCATCGCGTCGCCCTTCATGCCGTCATCCTTCTTCATGGCATCTTTTTTCATCGAGCCTTTTTTCATGGCGTCCTGTTTCATGGCGTCGTGCTTCATGCCATCCATCTTCATCGAATCATGCTTCATCGAATCGGCCTTCATGGCATCGTGCTTCATCGAGTCCTTCTGCATCGCATCGTGCGACATCGCGGTACTGGAACTGCCGGCCATCGCGTCCTGTGCGAACACCGACGTGGTAGCGAGGCCGCAGCCCATGGCGGCAACGAGGAGAGTGGCGAGACGTGCGTTCATCGGGAAAGTCCTGGAGAGAAAGGGATGGAGACAGCCAAGCCGTCCCCCTCGTTTCATTCGTCTGAAGCCGATCCACGGTTACATCGTTCGCGCAAGCTTTGGCCTAGCTGCCCTGCCCGGCCACGATGTTCACCGTGATCGCGATGATGAACACGTTGAAGAAGAACGCGATCACGCTGTGCAGCAGCACCACGCGGCGCAGATAGCGGCTGGTGATCTGCACGTCGGACACCTGGAAGCACATGCCGATCACGATCGCGAAATAGACGAAATCCCAGTAATCCGGTTGCTCGGTGCCGGGGAAATCCAGCCCGGTGTGCTTGTCGCCGAAATCACCGTAGAAGCCGTGCGCGTAGTGGATCGCGAACATGGTGTTGAGGAACAGCCAGCTCAGCACCACGCTGAGCGCCCCGACCGCCAGTGCCAGCACGCCACCGGCCTTGGCCGCATGCAGTTCGTTGCTCAATGCCACCAGCACCACCGTGGACAGCACGATGCCGCTCCACAGCACGCCCCAGCGCCCGGTGTCCTGCGCCTGGGCCTGGCTGCGCATGTGGCTCGTCGCGGCCTTGTTGAACAGCCGCGCCAGGATGCTCAGGAACACCACGGCGGCCAGATCGAAGGCCAGCAGGATGGCGGTGGCCACGCGCAGCTTCATTTCCATCAGCACGGCACTGGCCACCAGGAAAATGATCAGCGACACGATCATCCGCGGCCGTGACTTCACATAGTGGAACGGTCGCCAGCGGCGCTTTTTCCGTGGGTTCGTCTCGCCTGTTTCGTCGCTACTCACGCAAGCCTCCATGGCGCAACCATCGGCGCCGGCACGCGGCGATCATAACGGGTGTTTCAGGCACACAGCGCGCGATATTCGGGGTGCCGCCCGATCCACACAGCGGCATACGAGCATGCCGGCACGACCTTCCAGCCTTCGCTGCGCGCCGTTTCGAACGCAGCCTGCACCAGTGCCGACGCGATGCCACGCCCACCGACCTCGGCAGGTACCCCGGTGTGGGTGATCGTCATCACGGTCGCCGTCAGCGTGTAGTCGAGTTCGCACTCGGCGCCGTCCACCTGCGTTTCGAAGCGATGGGCGGCGCGATCGTGCCGGATGGCAAATGGCATGTGGACTCCACGCTGAAAGACAATTTCCAAGCATACGGCGAGCATGGGGCAACCGCGCGTGAAGCCCGAACGCCGATCCATTCGCGCCAGCTGCATGAACGATCCGGCACAGTGCGCACTTCTCTGCCGCCGCTCAACAGGAGCACTCATGAAGAAATTAGCATCCGCCCACTGGTCCGGTGGCATCAAGGACGGCCAGGGCACGATCTCGACGGACACCAAGGTGCTGCGCGAGGCGCCGTACGGTTTCAAATCCCGCTTCGAGGACGGCCCCGGCACCAATCCGGAAGAGCTGATTGCCGCGGCGCATGCCGCCTGTTACTCGATGGCGCTGTCACTGGGGCTGGGCAACGCCGGGCTTACCGCCGACAGCATCGACACCCAGGCAGCCGTGACGCTGGAGAAGGATGGCGACGGCTTCTCGATCACCGCCGTGCATCTCGACTGCAAGGCCAAGGTGCCCGGTGCCGATGCAGCCACGTTCGACAAGATCGCGCAGGCCACCAAACTCGGCTGTCCGGTCTCCAAGGTGCTCAAGGCCACCATCACGCTGGATGCGACGCTGGAAACCTGAGACGTTTATCGGCGGCATGGGCATGGCACCGCGCTAGACTTGCTGCATGCCCTCGCCGCCGAATTTCTTCACTCGTATCGCCCGCGAACCGATCCGCCCGTTGCGTGCCGCAATCCGGCATTGGGTGCTCAGTGCGTTCCCGCGCGCCAATACCGGCGGCATCGATTACGACTATCCGCACGGCGACCCGGGCCTGTTCGGACCGGACAGCGCGACCTGGCGCGTGCACTCGGATTTCCCTGGCATGCTGGCCGGGGGTCTGGCCGCGCTGACCTTGCAGACGCTGCATCCACTGGCGCTTGCCGGTGTGTGGGATCACTCCAATTTCCGCGGCGACCTGCTCGGCCGCCTGCGCCGGACCACCGCGTTTGTGGGTGGCACCACCTACGCACCGCGCGCGCAGGCCGAAGTGCTGATCGAACATGTACGGAAGATCCACACTCACATCACCGGGCATGGTGAGGATGGACGTCCGTACGCTGCAGACGATCCTGCACTGCTGACCTGGGTGCATGTCACCGAGGCATACAGCTTCCTGCAGGGTTATCGCCGCTACAGCCATGTGACCCTTCCGGCGGGTGCGGCGGATCGTTACTACGACGAGGTACGACGGATTGCCGAGACGCTCGGCGCCCGCGAGGTGCCCGCATCGGAACAGACCGTCAGCGACTACTTCCGACAGATCCAGCCCGAACTGGCCTATACCGAGCGCTCGCGCATAGTGCTCGGACTGCTGGCGCAGGTGCGCCTGCCGGTGCCAGCCGCCGGTTTGTCGCGCGATCTGTTCCTGCATGCCGGTGCCGCCCTGCTGCCGGACTGGGCGACGGAACTGCTGGGCCGCACACCACGGCAACAACGCCAGGCACGCCTGGCGGCCCATGCGCTTTGGGCCGTCGCACCGGTCTTTCGCGCCGCGCTGAGAGACGGTATCGCCAGCCGTGCCTGCCGACGCATGGACATGCCAGCGGAGCAATTGCAGTGCTGGGCGTAGTTCCACGGCAATTGGCGTGGCATTGACAGCCCCGCCCTATCGGCTAACGTCGACCGGACATGTCAGTCAGGGGCGCCTGTGGCAACACTCATTCCGACCCGCAACAGCTGCCTGCCGCGCATGACCGGCGGCGAGAAACGCGTTTCCGAACGGCTGGAACAGAAGCTCGAGGACGACTACCTGCTGTGGTACGACGTGCCGGTCGGGCTGAAGCAGCGTCACCCGGACTTCGTGGTGTTCCACCCGCGCCGCGGCCTGCTGGTGCTGGAGGTGAAGGACTGGAAGGCCGACACCATCCGCCATGCCGACAGCACCCAGTTCACCCTGGTCACCGATCGCGGCCTGGTCAAGGAGAACAACCCGCTGCTGCAGGCGCGCGCCTATGCGCTGGAAATCGGCGTGGTGCTGGAGCGCGATCCGGCGCTGCGTCACCCGCAAGGCTCCCGTTACGCCGGCAAGCTGATCATGCCGTGGGCCTGGGGGGTGGTGCTGGCCAACATCACCCGCAAACAATTCGACGAAGGCGCGCTGGGCGAAGTGCTGCCCGAGCATCTGGTGATCTGTCGCGACGAGCTGTACGAGACGGTCGATGCCGAAGCGTTCCAGGAACGGCTGTGGGCGATGTTCCCGCAGGTATTCCCGGTGACGCTGACCCTGCCGCAGATCGATCGCGTGCGCTGGCACCTGTTCCCCGAACTGCGGGTGGAACCTGGCAGCGGCCAGTTCGGCCTGTTCGGTCCGACCGATGCGGCTGTACGTCCACTGGAGATCCCGGACCTGGTGAAGGTGATGGACTCGCAGCAGGAGCAGCTGGCGCGTTCGATCGGCGGCGAGCACCGGATCATCCATGGCGTCGCCGGCTCCGGCAAGACGATGATCCTCGGCTTCCGCGCTATGCAGCTCGCACGCGAAATGGGCAAGCCCATCCTGGTGCTCTGCTACAACAAGACGCTGGCCGCGCGGCTGGAACAGCTGATCGGCGAGCGCGGCCTCGGCGAGAAGGTGCAGGTCTACAACTTCCACAAGTGGTGCAGAAAAATGCTGGTGGCCTATAACGAGCCGCTGCCGCCGGGTAACGGCAAGGCGTTCTTCGACGCGTTGCCGCCGGCGGTGATCGCCGGCGTGGATCGCGGCCAGATTCCGCGCTTCCAGTACGGCGCCGTGCTGATCGACGAAGGCCACGACTTCGAGCCGGACTGGTACAAGCTGATCGTGCAGATGATCGACCCGGCCACCAATTCGCTGCTGGTGCTGTACGACGACGCGCAGAACATTTACGGCCAGGCCGACCGGCGCAAGATCAGCTGGAAGAGCCTGGGCGTGCAGGCGCAGGGTCGCACCACCATCCTCAAGCTCAACTACCGCAACACGCTGGAGATTCTTTCGGTGGCGCGTGTGTTCGCCAACGAACTGCTCGAATCACGCGGCGATGATGACGACGGCGTGCCGTTGATCGCACCGGAAAGCGCCGGCCGCCGCGGCGCCCTGCCCGAGCTGGTGCGCACCGATACCGCCGCCGCGCAGCTCGATGTATTGATCGCGCGGCTGCGCGACGAACATGCGCACGGCCGGCCGTATTCCGAGATGGCCGTGCTGTTCCGCAACCAGTGGGAGGGCGAGAGGCTGCACGAGGCATTGCAACGCATCGGCATTCCGAGCCGGCTCGCCGACAGCACCGGCAAGCACACCCTGTTCGTGGTCGAGGACAGCGTCAAGCTGGTCACCATGCATTCCAGCAAGGGCCTGGAGTTTCCGTTCGTGATCATCCCCGGCCTCGGCTCGCTGCCCAAACCCGGCCAGAGCGAAGCCGACGAAGCGCGCCTGCTCTACGTCGCGATGACCCGCGCCACCGAACACCTGTTGCTGATCCACCACGACGATTCGGTCTTCAGCAAACGTATCCGCGATTCGATCAACGAGGTGCAGGGGCAGTTGGAGGGTCGCGCGTGATGCGGCTGCGCGACTATCTGCGGGAGCGATACGGCGACAGCAAGTCGAAGTCGTCGAACAACCCCGCCGGCAACAGGTAACGCGGCTCGCGTCCGCTGGCGAGCAGCTCGCGGATGCGGGTGGCAGAGATCTCCAGCGGAGTGACTTCCAGCTGGATCACCTTGCCCGCGCTGGCGTGGCGCCATGCGGCCGCTTCGTCGACGCGACGATCGGCGATCTCACGCTGCAGCTCATCGGGCAACACAGCCTCCACGCCCGGCCGACTCAGCACCCCGATATGCGCCAGATCGAACAGCTCGCGCCAGCGATGCCAGCTCGGCAAGCCAGCGAACGCATCGGCGCCGATCAGCAGCACCAGCGGGCGATCGCCCTGCTCCGCGCGCAATTCGAGCAAGGTATCGATCGTGTACGACGGGCCCTCGCGTTCCAGCTCGCGCGTGTCCAGCGTGAGGCGCGACTGGCCTTGCAGCGCGGCACGCAGCATTGCCACGCGCTGCGCTGCCGAGGCAGTCGGCGCTGGCCGATGCGGCGGCACGCTGGCCGGCATCAGGCGCACGTCGGCGTCGAGCAGTTCGGACGCTTCCCACGCCACGCTCAAATGACCCAGGTGCACCGGATCGAAGGTGCCCCCGAAAATCGCCAGCGGTTTCACGCCAGCGCCTTGGCCGCGCGCGGTTCGGCGATCGCGGCGATCAGCCGTTCGGCCTCCTGCCATGGGTTGCCGGTTTCGCGGCCCTTGACCATGCGGTCGATGCGCGAGGCACGGGCAAGACATTGCAGCCAATGTTCGCGCGGGGCGCGGCGCAGCGCCTGACGAAACAGTTGCTCGCGTGCCTGCCACAGGTGTTCGGTGCGGATCTGGGCGGCAAGGTCATGCGCATTGGCCAGACGCAGCGCCAGCTGCAATTGATTGACCAGCCAGCCCATCAGCGCGAGCAGTTCGTCGCCTTCCGAGCGCAGGCCAGCGAGGATGCGCAGCGCACGCGCGCCATCGCCGACGAAGGCGGCGTCGGTGAGTTTGAACACGTCGTAGCGGGCGCTGTCGGCGACCAGGTTTTCCATCTCGGCGGCATTGATGCGACCTTCGCCGTGCAACACAGCGAGCTTGTCGACTTCCTGCGCGGCGGCGAGCAGGTTGCCCTCGACGCGTTCGGCCAGCAGTGCGGCGGCGTCGGGCGTCGCGGACAGGCCGCGCGTGGCGAGTCGCGCCGTGATCCACGCGCCCCATTGGTCCGGTCGCGGCGAATTGAACACCACCATCGTGCCGCTGGCATCGAGCTTCTTGCTCCACGCACCCTCGTGCTTGTTGCTCCACTCCATCGCGGTGATCAGCAGGGTGACGTCCGGCGGCGGATCGGCACAGAACGCGTTGATCGCCTTGGCGCCCTCGATGCCGGGACGGCCGGTGGGCAGGCGCAAGTCGATCAGTCGGCGGGTGGCAAACAGCGACATGCCGGCGGCCGCCCGGGCCAGATCGTCCCAGTCGAAATGCTGGCCGACGTCGAGCACTTCACGTTCGCTGTAACCCAGTTTGCGGGCGTGCACGCGCAACGCATCGGCCGCTTCCAGCACCAGCAGCTGTTCACCGGCAAGCAGATATACCGGCTGCAGGCTGTCTGCGGCCAACGCCTTTTGCCACTGGCCGGGATTGAGCGGCATCAGTGCGAGCTGGAGGTTGTCGCCGGTGCCGCCAACTGATGTTTGCCGGCGGCCTGCAGACGGAACAGGATCGCCTGCACCATGTCGTCGTTGAGACTGCGCTCGATCTCCTGCACCTGCGACGCGTTGCCGACGGTGTTGGTGGCGTCGTAACTGTACTCACGCTGCATGTCGATGCGCTGATGCGGCACCAGCGCGTGGCCCTCGGCATCGGCCACATCGAACTGCACCTGGTAGTGCACCGCAAACTCGGTGATGCGCACATAGCCGCCGGCACTCAGCGTATCGGTGCTGAACGCCGCCACCGGCACGCGCAACTCGGCAATGCCGGCGCCGCTGTTGTCCTCGACAGTGACACCGGAGGTCTCCAACGCACGTGTCAGATGACGCTGGAACTCGCCGCCACCGCTGACGGAGAGGTGGATACGCTGCATCGATGTCGGCAGGTTCGCGTTTTCGCGCAGATGAAAGCCGCAGGCGCTCAGTGCGAACGTCGTGACCAGCAGCAGTGAGGCTTGAAACAGGCGGCGCGCTTTCATGGAGCTCATGGATTTCATCCTGCGACGATGTTGACGATCTTGCCGGGAACCACGATGACCTTGCGCACACTCATGCCTTCCAGGAAATGCGCCACCTGCGGCAGCGCACGTGCCGCCGCCTCGGCTTCTTCCTTCGAGGCATTCGCGGCCAGCTCGATGGTAGCGCGCAACTTGCCGTTGATCTGCACCGCCAGGGTGACACTGTCGCGCACCAGCGCGGCCGGGTCGACTTTGGGCCACGACTGATCCTCCAACACGGTCTCGGCGTGGCCGAGCACCTGCCACAGTGCATGGCTGATGTGCGGCACCACCGGATTGAGCAGCAGCACCATCGCTTCCAGCGCCTCGTGCCGCACCGCACGGCCCTGCTCGCTCTGGTCGTTGAACTTGCCCAAAGCGTTCAGCAGCTCCATCAGCGCGGCAATCGCGGTGTTGAACGCATGGCGCCGGCCGAAATCGTCGCTGACCTTCTGGATCGTCTCGTGCAGCTGGCGACGCAGCGTCTTCTGGCCCGCATCCAGCACTGCCGGATCGGTGACCGGGTGGTCCGGATTCGCTGCATGCGTGGTCACTTCGCGCCACAGCCGCTTGAGGAAGCGCGCCATGCCTTCGACACCGGCTTCGCTCCACTCCAGCGACTGCTCCGGCGGCGCGGCGAACATCGAGAACAGGCGCACGGTGTCGGCGCCGTACTTGCTCACCATGGTTTGCGGATCGATGCCGTTGTTCTTCGACTTGGACATCTTCTCGGTGCCGCCGATCTGCACTGGCTGGCCATCCGCTTTCAATGTCGCGCCGACCACGCGTGCCTTGTCGTCGCGCTGGATCTCGACCACCGCCGGGTTGATCCAGTCCTTCGAGCCGTCGGCATTGTCGCGATAGAACGTCTCGGCGATCACCATGCCCTGGCACAGCAGGTTCTGCGCCGGTTCGTCCGAATGCACCATGCCCGCGTCACGCAGCAGCTTGTGATAGAAACGGAAGTACAGCAGGTGCATGATCGCGTGTTCGATGCCGCCGACGTACTGGTCGACCGGCAGCCAGTAGTTCGCGCGCTCGTCGATCTGCGCGTTCGCGCCGGGGCTGGTGTAGCGCGCGTAGTACCAGCTCGACTCCATGAAGGTATCGAAGGTGTCGGTCTCGCGCTCGGCCGGGCCGCCGCACTGCGGGCACACGCATTTGCGCCACTCCGGGTCGGCCTTGATCGGCGACAGCACGCCACTGAATGCGACGTCTTCGGGCAGCACCACCGGCAGCTGGTCTTCCGGCACCGGCACCGCTTCGCACTTCGGACAGTAGATCACCGGGATCGGGCAACCCCAGTAGCGCTGGCGGCTGACGCCCCAGTCGCGCAGGCGCCAGTTGACCCGGCGCGAACCGCTTCCGTCGCGCTCGAAGCGCGAAGCCAGCGCATCCAGCGCCTGGCTGAAATCCATGCCGTCGTACTCACCGGAATTGACCAGCACGCCGCGCGGCGTCCAGGCAGCATCCTCGAGAATGCGCCGCTCGAATGCCTCGACTACCCGTACCGGGGCGGAGATGTCCCGTGCGTTGCTGTCGCGTCCTTGCAAAGCCGCCCGCATCGGATCGATGCCGACACCTTGCGACAGGTCATGCTCGATCTCGTTCAACGCGTCGATCACCGACGGATCGACGATCACCATCTTGATCGGCAGGCTGTACTTCTGCGCGAATTCCCAGTCGCGCTGGTCGTGCGCCGGCACCGCCATCACCGCGCCGGTGCCGTAGCCCATCAGCACGAAATTGGCGACCCACACCGGGATCGGTTCGCCACTGACCGGATGGATTGCGCGCAAGCCGGTGTCCATGCCGCGCTTGTCCTGCGTTTCCAGTTCCGCTTCCGAGACGCCGCCATGCTTCAGATCGGCGATGAAGGCCGCCAGTTTTTCGTTACCCTCTGCCGCCTGCAACGCCAGCGGGTGCTCGGCAGCAATCGACAGGAAGGTCACGCCCATCAAGGTGTCGGGACGGGTGGTGAACACGCTGAGCGGCTCGCGGTTGCCTTCCATGCCCTCCAGTCTGAACTGGATCTCCAGTCCCTCGCTGCGGCCCAGCCAGTTGCGCTGCATGGTCTTGACCGCGTCGGGCCAGCCCGGCAGCGTGTCCAGCCCGTCCAGCAGCTCCTGCGCGTAATCGGTGATCTTCAGAAACCACTGCGGGATCTCGCGCTTCTCGACTACGGCGCCGGAGCGCCAGCCGCGGCCATCCACCACCTGCTCGTTGGCCAGCACGGTCTGGTCGATCGGATCCCAGTTCACCACCGCGTTCTTGCGGTACGCCATGCCCTTTTTCAGCAGGCGGGTGAACATCAGCTGTTCCCAGCGGTAATAGTCCGGCTTGCAGGTGGCGAACTCGCGCGTCCAGTCGATCGCGTAGCCGAGCGACTTCAGCTGGCTGCGCATGTGGTCGATGTTGGCGTAGGTCCACTTCGCCGGCGCGGTGTTGTTCTTGATCGCGGCGTTCTCGGCCGGCAGGCCGAACGCATCCCAGCCCATCGGCTGCAGCACGTTCTTGCCCTGCATGCGCTGGTAGCGGCTGATCACGTCGCCGATCGTGTAGTTGCGCACATGCCCCATGTGCAGCGCGCCGGACGGATACGGCAGCATCGACAGGCAGAAGAACTTCGGCCGCGAGTCGTCCTCGGTCACCTCGTACGCGTGCTGGGCATTCCAGTAACCCTGCGCGGCGGCTTCCACCACCTGCGGGCGGTAGCCCTGTTCAGCAGCGTCGCCCGGTTCGGGAGAGTTCGGTTCTTGAATGTCCTGCATGATTCCTGGCGCCATGATGCGGTTTGCGCAGCCCGGCTACAGCCGGCCGCGGTGAACTGGTCAGACTAGCCCAGCACGGGCCGGGCGCCAAGCCTGAAGCCCTCAGCCGGCCGGGCAGACCGGCTTCTGGCCCTTGCCGAGCGAGTGCGCCGCCGCGGCGATCTGCGCCGCCAGCGCGCCGATCGCGCGCTGGTGTCCCTGCACCAGAGCGTCGTAGCCCGCGCCGACGCTTTCGCTGATGCGACTGGTGCAGGCCAGCGCGGCGGGATGGTCGCCACGCAACAGGCGCACGCTCCACGCTCCCTCGATCAGCGCATAGCTGCCCGGCTGCGAGTCGAACCGGCGCAGATCCAGCTTGATCCGCAGCACCGGCTTGTCGTTGCCAGGCATGCCGCTGACGTCCTGGCTGTGCAGCTCGCGCGCCAGATCCGCCGACAAGGCGCTGCGCACCTCGTCGCCGAGCGGCGCGATCCAGCGCTCGCTGCCGAGCAGGGCCACGCCCTGCCCGCCTTCGCGCACCACCAGCTGCGGCTGGTCGACCTGCGCCGGCACGCTGACCGGCAGCAGTTCGAACGGCAGCGATGGCGTTGCAGACTGCGCAACCAACCCACCGGCTGACTCGTCAGCCGGTGCAACCAGTCCACCAGCAGCCTCGGCTGCTGGTGCAACAAGTGTGTAGTAATGCAGCGGTGCCGACGCACAGGCAGCCAGCGCCAGCGCGGCCCCCGCACCCAGCAGACGCATTCCGGTACGAATCATGGCTGGCTCCCTTGCGACGGTTTGGCAGCCGCGGCCGGCGGCGTGGTGGTGGCAGGCTGGTCGTCGGGACGACGGCCACGGATCAGCGCCTCCGGATGCCCGCCCAGGTAATCGGTAAGCACCCGCAGCGAACGCGCCATGCGCTGCACCTGTTCCAGCGTGGCGCCCAGGTTCTGCTGCAACGGCGAGTCGCCGGACAGCGCGTCGCTGGCCGTGCCCATGGTCTTCTGCACGCCCTTCAAGGTGTCGTGGAATGCCGGCAGGGTCTGGCCGTTGACCTGCTTCAACGTGGCGTTGAGCCCGGCCAGGGTCTGGTCGAGGTTCTTGCCGATGCTGTCGAACGGGATCTTGTCGAGTTTGTCGACGATGTCGGCCATCTGCTCCTGCAGTTTGTCGAAGCTGCCCGGGACGGTCGGGATCATCAGCGGCTTGGCATTCGGATCGAAGTCCACCTTCGGCGTCTTCGGCACGAAATCCAGTGCGACATACAGCTGGCCGGTGAGCAGGTTGCCGGTGCGTGCCTGCGCGCGCAGGCCGTGCTCGACCATCCGCCCCAACAGCTGTGACAGGTCGGGACTCTCGCCACGCGCCTTCGCCAGCGCCTCCAGTTTGGAGTAGGCATTGCCGAGGCGCTGCGGATACACCACCGCACCCACAATCACCGGGAAGCGTTGCGCCTTTTCGTCATAGTCGAGATTGACCGACACCACCTTGCCGATATTGATGCCGAGGAATTCCACCGGCGCATCCACCGCCAGCCCGCGCACCGACTGCTCGAAGCGCATGCGGAAGTAATGCGGCTCGCCATCGGGCGGCGCCATCGCCGTGGACTGGTCGGCAAACAACTGGTACTGGGTCAGCTCGGGCGCCGGCGTGCTGTCATGGGGGCCACGCGGATCGAGAAACGCAATGCCGCCAGCCAGCACCGAAGCAAGTGACTGGGTATTTACCTTGAGGCCACCGGCACCGAGCGACAGATCGATACCGCTGGCGTTCCAGAAGCGCGTGGAGCGGGTGACAAACTTGTCATTGGGACCATCCACGAAAATGCCCAACGAAACGCCCTTGCCGTCCTTGTCCAACTGGTAGGACACCACCCGACCGACCTGGATGCGCCGGTAATAGATCGGTGAACCGATATCCAGCGAGCCGAGATCATCGGCGTGCAGGGCGAAACTGCGGCCCGGCGCACCGTGATTCACCGACGGCGGAATTTCCAGCCCCTTGAAGTCATCCTGCGGCGTCGAGGAGTCGCCCGTATCAGCGCCGATGAAGGAACCGGACAGCAAGGTGTCGATGCCGGATACGCCACCCAGCCCGATGCGCGGACGCACCACCCAGTAACGCGTACCTTGGGTCGCGAAACTCTCGGCGCTCTTCTCCAGCGCCACGCTGACCAGCACGCGCTTGTGATCGGAACTGAGCCGGATCTTGTGGACCCGGCCGATCACCACGTTCTTGTACTTCACCGGTGTCTTGCCGGCATCCAGGCCCTCGGCGCTCTGGAAGCTGATGGTGATCTGCGGCCCGGCTTGCAGCCAGTTGTTGACCACCAGCGAAATGCCGACCAGTGCGGCCAGCACCGGCACCAGCCAGATCAGCGAGGCATTGAAGCGGCGCCGCTTCACCACCGGTCGCGGCAGTTCGGCATCGTCCGGACGATCCTGTTCAATGCGACTGTCGTCAGTCATCAGTATCCCTGCCATCCCAGATCAACCGGGGGTCGAAACTCATCGAGGCCAGCATGGTCAGCACCACGGTCAGGCCGAAAAAGATCACACCGGGCAATGGTTCGACCCGGCTCAACAGACTGAAACGTACCAGCGCGGTCAGCAGCGCCACCACAAACACGTCCAGCATCGACCAGTAGCCGATGAACTCGACCAGCCGATACAGCTTCGCGCGCTGCGGCCGCGCCCAGCCGCTGCCGCGCTGGCTGCTCAGCAGCAGCAGACCCATCGAAAGGAATTTCAGCATCGGTACCACGATGCTGGCGGTGAACACGATGACCGCCAGATCCGGCGAACCCTTCACCCACAATTCGACCACGCCACTGATGATGGTGTTGTCGTCGATGTCGTTCAAGCTGGCCGTGCGCATGATCGGCAGCACGTTGGCCGGGATGTACAGCAGGAACCCGGCGATCAGCAGCGCCCACGTGCGCGCATAACTGTTCGGCTTGCGTCGATGCAGCACCGAACCGCAACGCGGGCAGGCCATCTCCTCGCCATGGCCGCCGCCATCGAGGCGATCATCGCCCGGCACGGTCCGGCAGGTCAGGCCGCACACGTGGCAACCGATCAGGCCGAGCTCGGCGGCGCGCGGCAAGGCACTCATGCCGGATCCTCCGGCGTGAGCTCCCACAACTGGCGCAGATCGACACCAGCGAAGATGGTGATCAGCAGGGTCAGCGCCGCATAGGCGTAGATGCCCGGATCCGCCACCACGTCGAAGTAGTTGTGCGCCTTGACGATCGCCACCAGCGCACCGAGCACGAACACCTCGCTCATCGTCCACGGCCCCAGGTAATGCAGCCCCACCATCAACGGCACGAAACCCGGCGCACGCCGCCCGCGTCGGGCGAACCACAGCAGCCAGCCCAGCGACAGCATCTTGGCCATGGGAAAAAAGAACAGCGTGAAGGCGGCCAGCACCGCCACGACCTGGGCCTGCTGCTGCCACATCGTGATGATCATGCCCCACAACGTGGTGCCACTGTACTGGCCGCTCAGGCCCAGCGTGACGATCGGCCACATGTTCGCCTGCACGAACACGATCATCGCGGTCAGGATCAACGCCAGCAGCGCGTTCACGCTGAGCGCGTGATGGCGCTCTAGCTCCGCGTGGCAGCGCGCACAACGCGCCACTTCACCACGCTCGAGCGTGCGACGACGGTAGACCGTGTCGCAGTGCTCGCAGATCAACAGCGCTTCTGGTGAAGTCGTGCTCATGCAGCCGGTGTCCTGCTCTGGCGTGACAATCCGTGGATTCTCGCAAATCTGCCGTGAACGCGCTGAACGGCAGGCGACGCTTGATATGCTGGGGTGCGCCCCGATCTGAACGACATCCGCCAAGCTGGAGTTTCCCGTGACCGATGCCACCCCCACCAACCATGTCTTCGATGTCGATCAGCAGACCTTTGAAACCGAGGTACTGCAGGCATCCCTGACCACACCGGTGCTGGTGGACTTCTGGGCGACCTGGTGCGAGCCATGCAAGGTACTCGGGCCGATGCTGGAAAAACTCGCGACCGAATACAACGGCGCGTTCCGCCTGGGCAAGGTCGACGTGGACACGCAGCAGGAACTGGCCGGCATGTTCGGGATCAAGAGCATCCCGACCGTCGTGCTGGT
>DAHUXL010000218.1 GCA_027307195.1 Rhodanobacter sp.
TAATCCAGATGGTCCCCGAATTAACCGGGGCGTTCTGACGCAGACCATTGGCCTCACGCGAAACGACGGCGCCCGGGATCTTGCGAAGTGCGAGGGTGACCTCGGTCTGCGCTGAGGTATAGGGCTCCAACTCGCATGCCGGATGGGCCCGAAGCTCGGCTCCGATCCCCTGCCAGCCAAGTGCCTCGGATGAGGTTACGAGTGCGGCCACCGGAAACTTTTGTCGACCATGGTCAAAAAGATTCATTTAGGCACCCCGGCGTGAGCCATCGCATACC
This sequence comes from Rhodanobacter sp., assembly GCA_027307195.1. Lineage (GTDB taxonomy): Bacteria > Pseudomonadota > Gammaproteobacteria > Xanthomonadales > Rhodanobacteraceae > Rhodanobacter. Next base: position 279 of record DAHUXL010000218.1, read on the forward strand.
CGCGCATACCATTCCAAACAAGATCCCACAGAAAAAGCTGCCTGGCGAGGGCGCTGATGCTACGCCGAACGAGAATCCTGATGCTGATCTCGGGACTTGGCGCCCAGTGCAGGCTGGCACAAAGGTCCACGGCGTGATCGTTGACCACAACTGCAACGATGGTCGGTGATCGAGCTGACGCGGTGACGACCTTGGGAGCAATGTCGGCCTGCGGCCAGCGGCGCCGACGTTCCTGCTCATCAGAGCCGATCGCGGGTACTGTTGCCGTGTCTCGCGATGCAGGTTCCGCGCGCAATATCGGCCGTTGCCCGTCGGGGCTCAATACCCGAAAGGGTAGTCGGCCAGGATCTGCCAACGACGATGGCGCTTGAAACAGGCCACGGGGCATGGCGCAGCAGAATCGCGCTGATGACGGTCCGGATGTGACGGCAGGTGCCGGGAACAGGTGACGGGTGATCAAGAAAGTACAAGTCGCGCCAGCCCGGGCGCAGGATATGATCGCGCAAGACTGTGCCATCCAAGGGTATTCCCCCGCGGGTGTCGGCAATCCGGAATCTTGCTTCCATGCCTCCATCGCGCGCGCACCCCTTCAGCCGGCAACGTTTCCGACGCTTTCGATGTATCGCTTGCATGGCGCTCGCGCTGGCCATGCTGGCGACGGCTTCGCTACGCGCATTCGCGGCGGCGGAGACGCTGGGCAGTTTCCAGCACACGAGCAACCGCGCGGCGGAGGGCGCGCCGGGCTACATCTCCCGGCTCGCGCAGACGACCGATGGATTCCTGTGGATGGCCGGGCCCAAGGAGCTGGTGCGTTTCGACGGCGTGCAGTTCACGCCGTTCAAGCCGGTGCCGGGCGAGCATTTGCTGGAGGCGCGGTCGGAGTACCGGCCCCGGCCGAATCTTTGACCAGGGTTCCTCAACAGGCTGGTTTCTTCTTTTGTTTCTGCAGCAAGGGCGTCAAGCGGCGTCTGCTCGGCGAATGAACTTATCGGGGTTGGGGGATGCGTATGACTTCACTCAAGAGCGGCAACCCTGGAATTTCTGGCCTGGCAAGAATGTTGGCCGTGCTGCTGGCTTCGTGTTTCAGCATCCTGACAGTGGCCGGTACTCCAGCCGCGCGCTCATGGGCGCTCGGTCATTATCGGCACCGCAGCTGGACTGCACAGGACGGTGCGCCGTCGAACGTCACCGATATCGCGCAGACCAGCGATGGCTATCTCTGGTTCGCCTCGTCGGGCGGCCTCTACCGGTTCGATGGCGAGCGCTTCGAGCTGTTCAAGCCCCGCGGCGAGACGCAACTGCTGGATACCAATGTCTACAAGCTCTACGCACCCCGGAGCGGTGGCCTTTGGGTGGGCTACGTGTTGGGCGGGGCGAGCCTCATCCAGCAGGGTGTGGTTCGCAACTACACCATCAAGGACGGTTTCTACAGCGGCACGTCAGGTGGCTTTGCCGAAGATTCGCACGGCAAGCTCTGGGCCGCGGTCACGGAGCCGGTGGCGTTCCGCCTGGATGGCGATCGTTGGAAGATGATCCGTAAAGGGGAGCTCGGAATCGACGGCAAGCATCAGATCTATGCCGTGCTGGTTGATGACCTGGGGACCTTGTGGCTGTCGGGCAAGGACGCCCTCTACTACATGCAGCGGGACGCAACACGGTTCTCGAGGCTGCCCGTTCCCGCGGGAGCCGTGCAAGCATTGGCCCAGGGCCCGGAGCACTCCCTGTGGCTGCAGTACGGTAGTGATGGCGTGACCCGTCGGCTGCTTTACGGTGACGGCAAGCCCGTCGTATCTGATCAAGGCTATGGTTCGGAAATGGGCTTGCCCTACCTCAGTGGGCACGGCTTGTGGTTCACCATGTCGGGACACGGCGTCGGGCATGTGGCTTCGCCACACGACTGGCTCGACACAGCCGTTCCCGATCCAGCGCTGATCGAGCGTTTCGACAAGGCGGATGGGTTGAGTTCTGATGTGGTGAACCGCTTTTTCGAAGATGCCGAAGGCGATGTCTGGGTCGGGACTTCAGCCGGGATCGATCGCTTCAGCCCGGTCAATCTGGTACTTGCACCACGCACGCAAGCGCTCGACCAGGCCGCCCTCATTCCGGGAGCGGATGGCAGCATGTGGGCATCCTCGCTGGGCCATGCGACGCTGTTGCTGGATGGCAGCCAGCCTCACGGCGTGAACATTCCCAACCTCACCATGTCCGGTTTTCGCGATACCCAGGGCAACACCTGGTTCGGTTCACTCGACGGAATACGCAAACTGGACGCGCAGGGCCGTCTGACCAAGGTGGCGGATTCGCCGCGTCCGGGTGAGAACGTCGCCATTGCCGCACTGGCGCGCCAGCCGGACGGCAGCCTGCTCGCCGCGATGGCGGCGCTGGGCGATCCGACCTATCGCTACGCGAATGGAAAGTGGGGCAAATTCGGCAATCGCCCAGCCCCGTTCTCGTTGCTTGCCGATGAGGACGGTGCAGTGTGGCAGGCCTACCATTCCGGTGAGGTGGAGCGCACGTACGCGGGTCAATCCCACGTGTTCATCCCCGGTCTCGGTGCGTTGTCGGTCGTGATGCGAGCGCGCGGAACGGTGTGGGTAGCCGGTCAGCAGGGCGTGGCATGGCTGGCCGGCAAGGCCTTTCATCCGCTGGCATTTGCGGGGAGCCTGGCACCAACAGGTGTGTCCGGCCTAGTGAGTGCCGGCGATGGCAGCCTCTGGTTGCATGCGACGCAAGGGGTGATGCAAGTGACGGCGAGCGAGCTCGATGCCGCCTTTGCACATCCCGGGCACGCCGTCAGCTATCGCCTGTTCGACCGCTCCGATGGTGTGCCGGGGCCACCCACCGCCGTCCCACCCATCTACTCGGCTGCGGCCGGAACGGATGGGCGACTCTGGTTTTCCACGACTGGCGGCGTGGTCTGGATCGACCCCAGGGCCGTGTTCGTCAATCAACGGGTTCCACCCGTGCAAGTGCAGGCGATCTCAGCCGACGGCAATGCCTACGTGCCCGGCCCGCCGGTGACACTGCCGGCGCATACCGGCAACCTCTCGTTGCGATTCGCCGCGCTCAGTTACGTGGCGCCGGAACGGGTGCACTTTCGTTATCGCCTGAGCGGGGTCGATCAGGCCTGGCGCGAGGCCGATGGCGCGCGCGAGACGACCTATACCAACCTGGATCCAGGGAATTACACCTTCCAGGTGATGGCGTCGAACAACGATGGGATCTGGAACACCACAGGCGCGGTCCAGGCAATTACCGTATTGGCAGGACCTACGCAAACCTGGTGGTTTCGCCTGTTATGCGCGGTGCTTGTCGCAGCAGTACTCATTGCGCTGCATTTCTGGCGTCTGAAGCGCGTAGAGAAGTGGGCGCGACTGCAGACGACCGCTACGCTGCGTGAGCGGGAACGCATTGCACGCGACCTGCACGACACCTTGCTGCAAGGCGTGCAGGGCCTGCAGTTGCGACTGCAGACCTGGGCGGCGAGCCCCAAACTGGAACCGGCCCATCGACAGGAGATGACCGATGTCGCGATACGCGCACGTGACATGCTGATCGATGGCCGCGATCGCATCCTGGCGCTGCGCGGCCTGGATGCATCGAACGATCTCGCCGGCGACCTGCGTGCCAGCGCGCTCGATTACACGACGCTGTATCGCGCGGGTTTTGCCCTCACCGAGGAAGGCGCGCCGCGGCCGCTGGTCCCCGAGGTGGCGCAGGAAATTCTCGATATCACCCGCGAGGGATTGCGCAACGCCTTCGTGCACGCCAATGCAAGCTCGGTCGCGTTGTGCATGCAATGGCGGCGCGACGGGCTGCATGTTCTGGTCCGCGATGACGGGGACGGCATCGATGAAACCGTGCTGCGTGACGGTGGCCGTGCCGGGCACTGGGGTTTGCAGGGCATGCGCGAACGGGCGGACAAAATCGGTGCGCGATTGGTACTGCGTCGGGGCGACGAGAATGGCACCGAAGTGTCGCTGGTAGTGCCGGCACGCGCGGCGTACGCATCGGCGCGGTTGTGGTGGCGCTTGCGCGGGATTCGGCAGGCAGGCCCGGATCAAGCGCCGGATTGACGTAGCTGCGTTGCCAGCAAAGGGCGCATGCGATCGAGCACTTCCTCGGCGGCGAGGGCATCGGCGAAATGTGCCAGACAGCGTCCCTCCGCATCGAGCAGGTAGGCGATGGCGGTGTGCGGCACGCGGTAGCCGTTGGGTTCATCCGGATCGCTGACGCGACGGGCAAACACGCGGAAGGCGGCCTTGGCCTGGTCGATCTGCGCGTCGTCGCCGGTCAGGCCAAGGAAAGCCGGGTAGGGCTGAAGGTAGTCGCGCATCACCTCGGGCGTATCGCGTGCGGGGTCCACGCTGATGTAGATGCCACGAACCGGCCAGCCTTCGCCGGCCAGTTGGTCGAGCACGCCGGCGTAGCGGGCCAGCGAACGCGGGCAGACCACGCGGCAATGGGTGAAGCCGAACAGCACCAGCGTGTGCTCGTCGCGAAATACCTGTTCGGTCACCGTGCGGTTGAAATGGTCGATGAGCGAAAACTCACCGCAGCCAGGCATTGCGTTGACCATCCCTGATTCCGATCTCATGGGCTGGGCGCCGCGGTGGCGTCGTGCTCGAAAATCATCTGCATGATTTGCACCCGTTGGCCCGACCAGTGCAGCTCAAGTCCACGATCGGTCGGCTGCAGTGAAACCGGACCGGTGCATTTCAGCGTGGTGTCATCGCCATGCGCCACCTGCTCGACATCGAACATCAGGCGCCAGGGTCCGCGTCCAGTGATGCGGCCGAGGGCGATCCATGCTTCGGATGCCGGTTGGTCGGAACGCGCCTGGAGGGCAAACAGCAGTGATTGCGTGGCGCGATCGAAGCGGGCTCGCAGTACATCCATGCCAGAACCGACAGCTACAATCGCCGGCTCGCGAAAATGCCCGTCGCTCCACGGCGCCTCATAGACGCCGCGCAGTCCGTCGCGCACATTGAGTCGCGCATAGCCCAGCAACACGTTGCCGGTCATCGGCTCGACCAGGGTACGGTATCCATCAGCGTCCGCGGTGCGGTCGTTTCGCGGGTAGTAGAGCCCGCCGTCGCGCCACTGCGGTGCCATGTGGCGATCGGCATGCTGCAGCAGGCCGCGCAGGGTTTCTTCGTCACCCATTTCCGACGCCCATGCTGCCACCCAGCCGAAGTCGGAATCGTCGTTGAGCACGGTGTGGCCCTTCACCGGCGGGCGCGGCGCGGATTTGACCGAGAGCGTTCCGTCCGGCTGCTGCAACAGCAGATCGGCCAGTTGCTGCGGGTAGTTGGCGCGCACGAAATCGCCGTTCCACATGTTCATCAGCGCGCCGCACCATGCGTCCACCCACGGCGCCTGCGCCGCGTTGGGACGAACAGCGTGGGTGTCTTCGGACAACATCACGTGATAGTGGCCGTTGTCGCCGATGCGGCCGAATTGCGCCCAGGCTTGCTCGTAGCCGCGCGTCACCTCTTCGGCGCGACTGCCGCCGGTGAGCAGGTCGTGCATGCGGAAGCCGAGGATCGCCGGCTGGTTGCAGATCTGGAAGATGCAGTTCGGTTCGCACGCCACGCCGAGATAGCCGCTCTCGACCATCTTCCAGTACAGGTGTTCGTTGAGCGTGTTCTGGTCGTACGCGAAGCGGTGACCGTCGCCGCCCCAGAAGTACGACCAGTGTTCGAAGGTGATCGCGCCGGGTCGTGCGTAACGGTCATCGTCGAACAGCACGTTGTAGAGCAGTACCAGCGACTGCACGTAGGCGCTGTACATGATGTTGTCGCGCGCTACCGGATCCCATTCCTCGTGGTAGCGCTCGCTGAGGTGCGAGTT
>DAHUXL010000220.1 GCA_027307195.1 Rhodanobacter sp.
GCATCCGCTGTCAACCTTGCTCGACCAGTCCGAACAGCACCGGCTGAGCATCGCGGCGAACAAGGCCGGTGTGCCCGGCGGCATGCAGACGCTCAACATGATGCGCCCGTGGATGGCCGCGTTGACGCTGGCAACGGCACCGCTGATGAAGGCCGGGCTCGATCCCGAGCATGGCGTGGACAAGCAGCTGAGGGCGCAGATGAGCGGCGCCGGCAAGCAGGTGCTCGGACTGGAAACCGCCGAACAGCAGATCCGCTTTCTCGCCGACATGCCGCAATCGGTCGAACTCGCGTTCCTGCGTTCGAGCATCCGCGATGTCGGCAAGGGCTCGATCGAACTGACCGAACTGATCGACGCCTGGAAGAACGGCGACACCGCCACCGTCGCCCGCCTCGAGGACGAGGACATGCACCAGACCGAGCCGAAGTTGTATGAACGCCTGCTCGTGCAGCGCAACGGCATCTGGGCAGGCAAGATCGCCGCGATGTTGCAGCAGCCCGGCACCGTCTTCATCGCCGTCGGCGCGGCGCACCTGGCTGGACCGGACAGCGTGCAGGCGCAGTTGAAGAAGCTCGGCATCGAGGCGGTGCGCCAGTAAATCCGCCACGTCGCGCAGGAGACCACTGGCGGGCGATGCTCTTGCTCTGATGCATACCGAAGCAAAAAAGCATCGCCCGCCAGCGGGCTCCTACAAGAGTTGGGCGCTTTCTGGCACCATCGTCCGGTTATCCGCGCAGCCTGCGCGCTACCTGATTGATGCAACCCATGAACCTGCAAGCCAATTACGAACAGATCCCGCTGAAGGAATACGCCGAGCGGGCCTATCTCGACTACTCGATGTACGTGGTGCTGGACCGCGCGCTGCCGTTCGTCGGCGACGGGCTGAAGCCGGTGCAGCGGCGCATCATCTACGCGATGAGCGAGCTGGGCCTGGCCGCCACGGCGAAGCCGAAGAAATCCGCGCGCACCATCGGCGACGTGATCGGCAAGTTCCATCCGCACGGCGACAGCTCCTGCTACGAAGCGATGGTGCTGATGGCGCAGCCGTTCTCGTACCGCTATCCGCTGGTCGACGGCCAGGGCAACTTCGGCTCGCCGGACGATCCGAAAAGCTTCGCGGCGATGCGCTACACCGAGTCCAAGCTCAGCCCGATCGCCGAGGCACTGCTGGGCGAGCTCGGCCAGGGCACGGTCGACTGGGTGCCGAACTTCGACGGCACGCTGGAGGAACCAAGCTGGCTGCCGGCGCGCGTGCCGCATGTCTTGCTCAACGGTTCGATGGGCATCGCGGTAGGCATGGCCACCGACATTCCGCCGCACAACCTGCGCGAACTGGTCAGCGCCTGCATCCGCCTGCTGGACGATCCGGACGCCACCGTGGCCGACCTGTTCGAGCATGTACGCGCACCGGATTACCCGACCGAGGCGGAGATCATCACCCCGCGCGCCGACCTGCTGGCGATGTACGAGAGCGGCATGGGCTCGGTGCGTGCCCGCGCGGTGTACCAGCGCGAGGAAGGCAACATCGTGATCACCGCGCTGCCGCATCAGGTCAGTCCGTCGAAGATCCTCGAGCAGATCGCCGCGCAGATGCGCGCGAAAAAACTGCCGATGATCGAGGACCTGCGCGACGAGTCCGATCACGAGAACCCGATCCGACTGGTGCTGGTGCCGCGCTCCAGCCGCGTCGATGCCGACGAACTGATGCCGCACCTGTTCGCCACCACCGATCTGGAGAAGAGCTTCCGCGTCAATCTCAACATGATCGGCCTGGACGGCCGGCCGCAGGTGAAGAA
>DAHUXL010000221.1 GCA_027307195.1 Rhodanobacter sp.
AGCTTCGGTTTGGCCATCCTTGGTGCCAACTACGCGCTGGATCTGGAGCTTTCCGCCGCGCAGACCGAGGGTCGCGGCGAAGTGATATCCAGCCCCCGCGTGATCACCGCCAATCAGCAGGAAGCAGTGATTCGCCAAGGCCAAGAAATCGGCTACGTCACGTTCCAGAACAGTGCCGGTGGCGGTGCGGGCAGCGGTACCGCGACCGTGCAGTTCAAGGACGCCGTGCTGGAGCTGAAGGTGACCCCGACGATCACGGCGGATAACCGCGTCTATTTGGCGATCAACGTCAAGAAAGATGCGCTCGCCGGCTACGTGGACGCCCCTGGCAGTGGCAAGATCCCGACCATCGACACCCGTGAGATCAACACGTCGGTGCTGGTGGACAACGGGCAGACCGTGGTGCTTGGTGGCATCTACGAAATCAACAAGTCCAATACGGTCACCAAGGTGCCTGGCCTGGGCGATATCCCCGGCATCGGCATGCTGTTCCGCAATACTGTGCGTGCAAACACCAAGGCCGAACTGCTGATCTTCGTGACGCCACGCATTCTGAGCGACACGCTGCAGTAACTCCGGTCTGCACCCATGGAAAGAGGCGGCTTCGGCCGCCTCTTTTTTTGTGCGACTCGCATGGCGCAGGCGGCCGATTAAACTTCCGTCGCCGGTTATGGTCTGTAACACGCCGCCCGAGCCGCAGTGCATCGCTGCATGGTGAGCCAAGCTATGCCACACCGAGAACGGAAACCGATCATGGATATGCCCGAATCCCCATCGCTGAGCCACCTGCAGCAGTCCTTCGCGCAACTGCGCGACGATCTGCAGCGTTGCATCATCGGTCAGCCGCATCTGATCGACTGCCTGCTGGTGGCCTTGCTGGCTGATGGCCATCTGCTGGTCGAGGGTGCGCCCGGGCTGGCCAAGACCACCGCGGTGAAGGCATTGGCCGCCCGGATCGAGGCGGACTTCCATCGGGTGCAATTCACCCCCGATCTGCTGCCGGCCGATCTCACCGGCACCGACGTGTTTCGTCCGCAGTCGGGCAGCTTCGAGTTCGAGCGTGGCCCGCTGTTCCACAACATCGTGCTGGCCGACGAGATCAACCGCGCACCGGCTAAGGTGCAGTCGGCCCTGCTGGAGGCAATGGCCGAACAGCAGATCACGGTGGGTCGCAGTACGTGGCAGCTGCCCGAGTTGTTCATGGTGATGGCGACACAGAATCCGATCGAGCAGGAAGGCACGTTCACACTGCCGGAGGCCCAGCTCGACCGTTTCCTGTTGCATGTGACGATCGGTTATCCGGACGCGGTCGCCGAACTGGCGATCCTCAAGCTGGCGCGTGAACAGGCCAGTCGTCGTGCGCATCCGGTTGCCACGCCGCCGGCCTTGCTGAGCCAGACCGACGTGTTCGCCGCGCGCGATGCAGCGATGGCGGTACACATGGCGCCGGCACTGGAGGAGTACCTGACCCAGCTGGTACTGGCCACACGCGATGCCGGCCGCTACGGCGCCGAGCTGAAGCGCTGGATCGCCTGGGGCGGCAGCCCGCGCGCGACGATCGCGCTGGATCGCTGCTCGCGCGCGCAGGCATGGCTGGCCGGACGCGATTACGTGTTGCCCGAGGACGTGCACAGCATTGCCCATGAAGTGCTGCGGCATAGGGTCCTGCTCAGTTACGAAGCAGAAGCCGAAGGCGTGCGACCGGATCAGGTGATCGACCGCCTGCTGGATCTCGTGCCGCTGCCGTGAATGTCGTCGCGCAACATCGCGTGGACGGCGGTGGCCGCAGCCAGGTTTCGCTGGCTGAACTGATCGCGTTGCGTGCACGCGTCGGCCGCGTGCGCATGACGCCGCTGCTCAGTCGTGCAGCGCGTAGTGGTCAGCAGTCCAGCCGTCTGTATGGCCGTGGCATGGATTACGCGGAATCACGCGTGTACCAGCCCGGCGACGACGTGCGCCGGCTGGACTGGCGACTCACCGCGCGCAGCGGCAAGTTGCATACCAAGCTGTTCCAGGAGGATCGCGAAGGCTGCCTGCTGATCCTGCTCGATACCCATGCCAGCATGCGTTTTGGCACACGGGTGCGCTTCAAGTCGGTGCAGGCGGCGCGCGCAGCGGCTGCCGCCGCGTGGTACGCGGTGCGTGCCGGCGAGCGGGTCGGAGTGATGGCATTCGGTCATGCCGAGCAACTGCTGCGCCCGCAGGCGGGACCACGCGGTGCGCTGGCGCTATGCGGCGCGCTGGCCGAGTGGGACGCATTGCCGCCTTCGGACAAGCTCGAGCCGCTGTCCGATGCATTGACCCGGGCCTCGCGCGTGTTGCATGGCGCCAGCCGCGTCTTGCTGATCAGCGATGGATTCAGTTGCGATACGTTGGCTCGGCAGCGACTGCTTGATCTGACCAGGCATGCGGGCGTCAGCGCGCTGGTAGTGGCCGATGCACTCGAACTCTCCCTGGCGCCGGCAGGTCGTTATCCGCTGGAGCATGCCGGTGAGCGCAGCGAAGTGTTGCTGCAGTCCGAACGCCAGCGCCGCGACTTTCAGCGCGCGCTGGGCGTCGGCCCGACGCGGCTCGGTGAACTGGCCAAATCGCTGGGTCTGCGTTGCAGCAGCATCGACACCACGGCCGATCCGTTTGATGCCATCACCGGCCTGTTCGGCAGCGCGAGGTCGACGCGATGATGGCGCCGCCTGTCCCGTCCGCGGCCTCGTCACCACCTGGCCCAAGCTTGCGCGATATCCATCTGCCGCCCGAACCATCGTGGTGGCCACCCGCGCCGGGCTGGTGGGGGTTGGCGACGTTGTTGCTGCTGGCAGTGCTGGCCGCCATATGGCTGTGGCGACGGCATCGACGTGCGCTGCATCAGAGCCAGCAGGTGCTGCTCGAAGTCGATCGACTCGTATTGCGGCATCGACGCGACGGCGACCAGGCTGCATTGGCGAGTGGATTGCATCAACTGCTGCGCCGGGTGGCGCGACGCCACGATGCGTTGGCTACGCAGCAGCGCGGCGAGGCGTGGCGACGGACGCTGGCGCGCATGCCGGTCGATGCGATCACGCTGGAGCAATTGCTGGCGCTGGATCAGCAGATCTATCGGCCGTCCTCGTCATTCGACCATGCCGCGGCCATTACGGCTGTGCGGCAATGGCTGCGGCTGGCGTTGAAGCCGGCAACATGGAAGCGGACTGCGCCGGAGCACGTGCATGCCTGAGTTCGCATGGCCATGGGTTGTCGTGTTGTTGCCGCTGCCGTGGCTGCTGCGCCGCTGGTTGCGACCGGCCGCGCCGGGGCAGGCCTTGCATCTGCCGCAGCCGGGTGTGCAACTGGCCGCGGTGGCGAGCGCTCGTGCGCGCGTCGGCATGCTGTGGTTGCTGGTGCTTGCGTGGGTGTGCCTGCTGGCGGCAGCGGCGCGACCGCAATGGGTCGCGCCACCGCAGGCGCAGCAGCGCAGCGGTCGCGCACTGATGCTGGCGGTGGATCTGTCCGGCAGCATGCGCACCGGCGACATGCAACTGGCCGGACAGTCGGTCAGCCGTTTCGGCGCGGTCGAGGCGATTGCCGGCGACTTCATCAACCGCCGCAGCGGCGACGAAATGGGCTTGATCCTGTTCGGCAGCCAGGCCTTTCTGGTGACACCGCTGACCTACGATCTGTCGGCCGTGCGTGCGCAATTGCAAGGCGCGGCGGTGGGGCTGGCCGGTACCGAGACGGCGATCGGCGATGCGATCGCGGTGGCGGTGAAGCGGTTGTCGGCACTGCCTGAACAGGCACGCGTGCTGGTACTGCTCACCGACGGCGTCAACAATGCCGGCAGCATTGCGCCGCGCGAAGCGGCGCGTGCGGCCAAGGCGGCTGGTGTGCGCATCTACACCATCGGCATCGGCGCCACGCAGATGCGCATACCGGGATTCTTCGGCAGCCAGTTGGTCAATCCCTCGGCCGATCTTGATGCGGGCATGCTGACCAGCATCGCAGCGCAGACCGGCGGACGTTTCTTCCGTGCCACCGACAGCGACCAACTGGCCGATGCCTATCGCGCGATCGACGCGCTGGAACCGATGCCGCAACAGGGGCCGACCTTGCGTCCGCGGCATGAGCTGTTCCGCTGGCCGTTGCTGGTCGCGATCGGATTGTTGCTGCTGGTGATCGTGCCGCGTCGCTTTGGCCGCGCGCGGGAGCGGCTGGCATGAGCACGATGCTGCAGCAGTTTCATTTCCTGCGGCCGTGGTGGCTGGTCGCACTGGCGCTGTTGCCGCTACTGGCCTGGTTGGGTGCGCGGCGTGGTACGGCACAACTGGAATTGTCGCGACTGGTCGATGCCGAGCTGCTGCCGCATCTGCTGCGTGGCCGTGCCGGCAACCGGAGCTTGCCGTTATGGTTGTTCGCGCTGGGCTGGGTGCTGTGCGCGCTGGCGCTGGCGGGGCCGAGCTGGAACCGCATCAGCCAGCCGCTGTATGCAAGCCGCGCGGCGCAGGTGGTGGCGATCTCGCTGTCACAGCACATGCTGGCGCGCGACGTGGCGCCGAGCCGGCTCGATCGCGCGCGCTACAAGGCACGCGATCTGCTGGCCAGCAATCACGACGGACTGAATGCGCTGATCGGCTATGCCGGCGAAGCGTTCGTGGTGGCGCCGCTGACGTCCGATGCGAGCAGCCTCAACGATCTGCTCGATGCGCTGGCGCCGGACACCATGCCGGTGGATGGCGACAACGCCGCACTGGCGATCGAACGCGGCGTGGCGTTGATCCACGATGCCAAGGCCGGCGGTGGTTCGCTGGTGCTGATCACCGACCAGGCCGACGCCGCCGCCGATGCGGCTGCACGCAAGGCGAAGGCCGCCGGCGTGCAGGTCTCGGTGCTCGGCGTGGGCACGCTGCAGGGAGGACCGGTGCCGTTGTCCGATGGTGGCTTCCTGCACGATGCGCAAGGTGGCATGACCCTGGCCCGTCGCGACGATGCCGCTCTCAGTGCGCTGGCGGCGGCCGGTGGCGGCAGCTACGTGGCGATGACGGCGGACCACCACGATATCGACACACTACATGCGCAGCTGCGCGATGCACCCACGGCGGCAGCGGCCGGCCAGGTCGGTGACGAATGGCAGGATCGTGGCCCGTGGCTGTTGCTGCCGCTGTTGCTGATCGTGGCGCTGGCCTTCCGTCGTGGCTGGCTGCTGTTGCTGCCGCTGGTCGTGTTGCCGCTGCTGCCGGCCACGGCCGAAGCGACGACGTGGCACGACCTGTGGCAGCGTCCCGATCAACAGGCGGCGCAGGCCTTGCGGCAGGGGCAGGCGAAGCAGGCCCAACAGCTCGCGCGTGATCCGGCCTGGCGCGGCGCGGCAGCGTATCGCGCCGGCGACTATGCGGCCGCGGCGCAGGCGCTGCAGCAGGCACCCGGTGGCGATGCGGCATACAACCTCGGCAACACGTTGGCCCGGCAGGGCCAGTACCAGCAGGCGATTGAAGCCTACGATCACGCGCTGAAACTCGATCCGGGCAACGCCGATGCCAAGGCCAATCGCAAGGCGGTCGAGGACTGGCTGCGCCAGCAGCAACAGCAGTCGTCCGATCAAAAACAGCACGAAGGCCACAACGGCAGCAAGCAACCATCCCAGGCCGGTGAGCAGGGCAAGGGCGGCAAGTCGGATTCGCAGGATCAGAAATCCGCGCAGGAGGGTGCCAAGCCGTCCGGGCAGCCGGGTCAGGGTGGCAAGTCGCAGGCGCAGGATCAGTCCGGGCAGAATTCATCAGAGCAGGACCGTGCCGGCAAGGATCAAGGCGACGGTCAGCCGAAGCCGCAGACCGAGCAGCAGCAGGCCGAGCAAAAGGCGAAAACGGAACAGGCGCAGCAGGCACTGAAGCAGCAGATGGACCAGGCGCTGGCCCATCCTTCGGACAAGGCGCAGACACATCAGCTCGGCACGCTGGCGAAGGACGACCCGCAGTCGAAATTGCCGGAGGATCTGCAGCATGCCCTGCAACGCGTGCCGGACGATCCGGGCGCGCTGCTGCGGCGCAAGTTCGAACTGGAATATCAACAGCGCCACGGCGGCGCACCGAGTGAGGATGAACAGCCGTGATGTTTCGACGATTCATCGTGGGATGCCTGCTGGCGCTGTTGCTGATTCCGGCACTGGCGCAGGCGACCGACGTGCAGGCGACGCTGGATCGCAACAGCGTGCAGCTGGGCGAAACCATAACCCTGAACCTGCGCGTGCAGAATGCGAGCGGTGGTATCGGCATGCCCGATCTGCATGCGCTGAACCAGGACTTCAGCATCCTCGGCACCTCGCAGAACAACAGCCTCAGTGTCATCAATGGCTCGGCCAGCGCGACCCTGACGATCGGTGTGGCGCTGCGCCCGAAGCACGTCGGCATGTTGCAGATTCCCGCATTGAGCGTGGCAGGAGGGCAGACACAACCGCTGCAATTGCAGGTAGGCGAACCGAACCCGAACACGGTGGCGGCAACCAACCAGAACGTGTTCATGGAAGCGCAGGTCGAGCCCGCGCACGGTTACGTCGGCCAGCAACTGAGTTACGTGGTGCGCCTGTTCTATGCTACCAACATCGGCAGCGGCGCGCTGAATGCGCCGCAGCTCGACGGCGTGGAGGTGAGCCAGCTTGGCGACGACCTGAACTACGACGCCGAGCGCGGTGGCCGCAGCTATCACGTGCTGGAACGGCGCTATGCGCTGATCCCGCAGCACGCCGGTCACTTCGAGATTCCCGCCGCAAGTTTCCAGGGCGAAGCGATCGACCCGAACGATCCGAACAGCTTCTTCGGTTCCAGCACGCCGATCTCGGCCAGCGCAGCGGCCGTGTCGCTCGATGTGCAGGCAGCGCCCGCCGGCTGGAAGAGCACGTGGCTGCCGGCGCGTCAGCTCAGTTTGACTCTGGATGGCTGGCCGGGCGCCCAGGAGCCGCCGTTGCGGGTAGGACAACCGCTGAACCTCACCATGAACCTGCAGGCGACCGGCCTGCCGTTCGAGACGTTGCCGCCATTGAGCCTGCCCGCGCTGGACGGAGCCAAGGCGTATCCGGACAAGCCGGTCACCAGCACTCGCCAGGATGGCCCGTGGCTGGTCGGTCGACGTCAGCAATCGTTCGCGATCGTGCCCGAACGTGCCGGCACGCTGACCATACCGGCCACCACCTTGAGATGGTGGAACGTGCTGACCGATCGCATGGAAGTCGCGCAGATTCCCGCGCACAGCGTGACGGTGCTGCCGGCGGTTGGCGCCGCAGCCGTCCAGCCGTCCATTCCGGCTGCGGCATCCAGCAGCGGTTCGGGCGTCACGGAAACCCTTGCGGCGTCCACGCCATGGCGCTGGATTGCCTTGGCCAGCCTCGCTCTGTGGTTGTGCAGCGCGCTGGCCTGGTGGCTGTGGCGCCGGCGCCGCGCGCCATCGACGGCCACGCCGGTGCCGGCGCACCTGTCCTCACGCCAGGGTCAGCTCGCTTTCCTCGCTGCGGCACGCGGCAGCGATCCGGCGGCACAGGCACGAACGCTGCTGGCATGGGCCCGCGCGGAACGACCAACGATCCAGCACCTGGGCGAGTTGGCGGCAGCACTGGACGATGCGTCGCAACGCACGGCGATCGCCACGCTGCAGCAGCGCCGTTACGCCGGCACGCCGATGTCCGACGACGGAGCGAAGCTGGTGGAGGCGTTCAAGCGCGGCTTCCTCTGGCGCGCGGCCGACACGAGCGATGACGACTCGGAGTTGCCGCCGTTGTATCCGTTCAAGCTGCA
>DAHUXL010000222.1 GCA_027307195.1 Rhodanobacter sp.
CGAGATCACCGTGAAGCCGATCTCGCGGACCCCGATCAGCGCCGCCTCGAGCGGCGGCGTGCCTTGTTCCATGTGGCGCACGATGTTCTCGATCACCACGATCGCATCGTCGACCACGAACCCGATGCACAGCACCAGCGCGATCAGCGACAAGGTGTTGAGCGAGAAGCCGAGCGTCCACATCACCGCGAACGCGCCGGCCAGCGACAGCGGCACGCTGAGCATCGCGATCAGGGTTGGCCGCAGCCGGCGCAGGAACACCAGCATCACCAGCGCCACCATCACGATGCTGAGCAGCAGCGCCACTTCCACCTCGTGCAGGGCGGACTGGGTGGTCTGGGTCAGATCGAAGATCGGGGTGATCTGCACGTCCGCCGGAAGCAGGCCGTGGAACGCCGGCAGCTTCGCGCGGATCGCATTGGCCGTGGCGACCGCGTTCGCCTCCGGCCGCTTGCTGATCTGCATGGTCACCGAGCGCTGGCCATTGAACCAGGCCGCCTGGTACTGGTCCTCCTGCCCGCTGCTGACGATGGCCACGTCGGACAGCCGCACCGGGGTGCCGTTCTTCATCGCGATCAGCAACCGGCCGAATTCGGCTGGATCGTGCAGGCTGTCGCTGGCGGTCACCGTCATCTGCGTGCGGCCGTCGCTCAGCGTGCCCTGCGGCGAGGTGACGTTGGCCGCGCGCAGCGCGTTGGCGACGTCGTTGGCGGTGAGCCCCTTCGCCGCCAGCGCGTTATTGTCCAGCTCGATGCGCACCGCGTGCGGCGTGCCGCCGAACACCTGCACCTGCGCCACGCCATCGATCTGCGCCACCGCCGGCTTGAGCAGGGTATCGGCCAGATCGAACAGCTGGTCCTGCGGCATGCCGTTGGAGGTCAGCGTGATGAACAGGATCGGGATCTGCGAAGTGTCGAACTTGAAGTACTGCGGCGGCGACGGCATCCCCGTCGGCAGGTCGACCGCAGCCGCGTTGATCGCCGCCTGCACATCGCGCGCAGCGCTGTCGGCGGTGCGGCTCATGGTGAACCGCACCATCACCGAGGCGGAACCCTCGCGGGCGTTGCCGTACATGTCGTCGATGCCGGGAATCCGCCCCAGATGCCGCTCCAGCGGCGCCAGCACGGTGTTGGCCATGGTCTGCGCACTGGCGCCCGGCTGGCTGGCCACCACATAGACCCCGGGAAAATCCAGCGACGGCAGCGCAGCGACGCCGAGCAGCATGTACGCCCACGCTCCGGCGAGGATCAGGCCGATGGCGAGCAACGAGGTACCGACCGGGCGGCGGATCAGGGGTGCGAAAATATTCATGGCGTTTCCGTGGCCGACAATTATGACGCCAGAAACGGCGCGCGCAGCACGTACGCGTTCGACGCGCACGAAACCGGCGGGGACAAGGCGAGAGTTCCGTTCATGCCGGCTTTATGCCAGTCGCCGCGCTCCGGCGTATGTGCCTGAAGTCCACACCGTGTCGGAAGACAGGGGTGGCATGCCGGCCTCGGCCGTGGCGCTATTTCGGCAGCGCGGGCATCTGCTGCTGCAATGCCTGCTGACGCCGGATCTCGGCACGCAGCTGCCGGCGGGCGGCCTTGCGTTGCTGGTGGTCGTATTGCCACAGATAGATCGCCGGCGTGCTCAGCAGGGTCAGCAGCTGCGACACCAGCAGGCCGCCGAAGATCGCGATGCCGAGCGGCTGGCGCATTTCCGAACCGACCCCGAAACCGATCGCCAGCGGCAACGCCGCACCCATCGCGACCAGGGTGGTCATGGTGATCGGGCGGAAGCGCACCAGCGCGGCCTCGCGGATCGCCGCGGGCGCGGACATGCCGCGCTCGCGTTGTGCGACCAGTGCGAAATCGACCATCAGGATCGCGTTCTTCTTGACAATGCCGATCAGCATCAGGATCGCGATGATCGACATCAGGGTGAGCTGGGTATGCGTGACCAGCATCGCCAGATACGCGCCCATGCCGGCGGCAGGCAAGGTGGATAGGATGGTCAGCGGGTGGATCAGGCTCTCGTAGAGGATACCCAGCACGATGTACATCACCAGGATCACCGCGATCAGCATCAGCACCACACCGGTCAACGCTTCCATCAACTGCTGGTTGTTGCCTGCATATTTTTTCTGCACGCCTTGCGGCAGTTGCGCGGCGTCGATCACCTGATCGACCAGCTTGATGCCCTGCAGCTGGGTCACGCCCTTGGCCAGGTTGTAGCTGACCGAGGCCGATTCGAGCTGATCGAAGTGGCTGATGCTGACCGGCGCGATGCTCGGCGCGATATGCGCCACCGCGGACAACGGAATCATCGTGCCGAGACTGTTGCGCACATAAGTGTTCAACAGCGCGGCCGGACTCAACGACTTCGCCCCGGACGAGGTCAGCACGACGCGGTACTGGTTGATGTCCGAATAGATGGTGGATACCGGATGTTCGCCGAACGCATCGTTCAGCGCGGTATCGACCATCGCCATGCTGATGTGCAGGCGTGCGGCCGTCTCGCGGTCCACTGTCAGCAGCTGCTGCTTGCCGATGCTGTCGAAGCTGGTGCTGACGTCGCGGAACTGCTTCATGCCGCGCATCCGCTGCGCCAGCTTGAGGGTGGGCTCCTGCAGGCCGGCGCCGGAGGTGCTGGTGAGCTGGAACTGGTACTGACCCTGCCCGCTGCCACCGCCGCCACCGCCGTTGCCGAAGAACTGCACCGGCGTCAGCGATACCTCGAGATCGGCCAGCTTCTTGTAATGCTGGTCGAGCCGCTCGATCACCTGCTTGACGGTCTTGTCGCGATCGCCCGGCGCACTGCCGTACGGCTTGAGGTCGACAAACATCTGCGCCTGGTTGCCGACCGCGCCGCCGTTGCCGCCAAGCACCGCTGTGACGTCCTGTACCGCCGGGTCGGCCTGCATCACCGCGGCGACCTGTTGCACCCGCCCGGCCAGCAGGGTCGGCGAGATATTCGCGTCGGCCGTGATGTTTGCCTGCAGCATGCCGATGTCCTCGTCCGGCATGATGCCGCCGCCGGCCGTCAGCGCCACCGCGACCGCCAGCAGCGCGGTCATCAGCAGCAGGATCGCCGGCTGCCAGCGCATGATGCGGCGATGGTGCATGGCCCAGTCCAGCGCGCGCTCGTAGGTGCCGTGCAGGCCGCGGTCGAATCGCTCCAGCGCCCGCTGCAACCGGTTCGGCTTGCGCTGTTCTTCGCTGTGTTCCAGCTTGAGGTAGCGACCGCACAGCGCCGGCGTCAGGGTCAGTGACACCACCGCGGAAATAACTACCGCCGCGGTCAGGGTGATCGAGAACTCGCGCATCAGCATCGTGAACATGTTGTTGCCGAACAGCATCGGCGCGAACACCGCGATCAGCGACAGCGTGATCGAGATCACCGTGAAGCCGATCTCGCGGACCCCGATCAGCGCCGCCTCGAGCGGCGGCGTGCCTTGTTCCATGTGGCGCACGATGTTCTCGATCACCACGATCGCATCGTCGACCACGAACCCGATGCACAGCACCAGCGC
>DAHUXL010000225.1 GCA_027307195.1 Rhodanobacter sp.
CTGCACAGCATCGGCGTCAGCGTCACCGCCACCACGCCGGAGACCAGGATCGCCACGCTGATGGTCACCGCGAATTCGTGGAACAGACGGCCGACGATGCCGCCCATGAACATCACCGGGATGAACACGGCGACCAGCGACAAGGTCATCGAGATGATCGTGAAGCCGATCTCGTTGGCGCCCTTCACCGACGCCTCGTACGGCGTCATGCCCGTTTCCATGTGCCGGACGATGTTCTCCAGCATCACGATCGCATCGTCCACCACGAAACCGACCGCCAGCGTCAGCGCCAGCAGCGAGAGATTGTCCAGGCTGTAACCGAGCGCGAACATCACGCCGAAGGTGCCGATCACCGAGATCGGCAGCGCCACGGCGGGAATCAGCGTGGCCGAGAGGTTGCCGAGGAACAGATAGATCACCAGCACCACCAGCAGGCCGGCCAGCAGCAAGGTGTACTGCACGTCGTCGACCGAGGCACGGATCGATTGAGAGCGGTCGTACAGCACATCGAGCTTGACCGACGGCGGCAGCGTGGCCGAGAAGCCGGGCAGCAGCGCCTTGATGCGATTCACCGTGTCGACGGTGTTGGCGCCGGGCTGGCGTTGCACCGCCAGCAGGATCGAGCGCTGGCCGTTGAACCAGCTCGCCTTCTGATCGTCCTGCACACTGTCGTCGGCATGGCCGATATTGCCCAGGCGTACTGGCGCGCCATGGCGGTAGGCCACCACCACGTGGTTGTACGCCGCGGCGCGCATCAGCTGCCCGTCGCTGCTGACCGGCAGCTGCTGCCGCGCGCCGTACAACGAACCAGTGGACTGGTTGACGTTGGCGGCGGCAATCGTGCTCTTCACCTCATCGATGCCGATGCCCGCCGCGGCGAGCCGGTCCGGATTGACGTTGATGCGCACTGCGTACTTCTGCGAGCCGTACACGCTCACCTGCGCCACGCCGTCGACCATCGACAGGCGCTGGGCCAGTTCGGTTTCGCCGTAATCGTCGACGGTCGACAACGGCAGCGTCGATGAGGTCACCGCGATATACAGGATTGGTGCGTCAGCCGGATTCACCTTGCGGAACGTCGGCGGCGTCGGCATCTGCGTCGGCAGCTGGCGCTGCGCCGCCGAGATGGCCGCCTGGACGTCCTGCGCCGCGCCGTCGATGCTGCGATCCAGTTCGAACGTCAAGGTGATCGAGGTGGCGCCCAGCGCACTGGTCGAACTCATCTGGCTGATGCCGGCGATGGTCGACAGCTGCGCCTCCAGCGGCGTGGCCACGGCGGAGGCCATGGTCTGCGGCGAGGCACCGGGCAGGCTGGCCGAGATGCTGATGGTCGGGAAGTCGACATTCGGCAATTCGTTGACCGGCAACTGCGGGTAGCCGACGATGCCGAACACCAGCAGCGCCGCCATCAGCAGCGCAGTCATCACCGGTCGGCGGATGCAGAGTTCCGGCAAGTTCATGCGCGGGCCTCAGTTGGCGCTGACGCGGGCGTGGCTGCCATCGACCAGCAGCATCTGACCGTCGACAACCACCTGCTCGCCGGCCGCCAGTCCCTTGTCGATCACCGTGCGATCGGCGGTACTGGTTCCCGTGGTGACCGGGCGCTGCTCGATCGTGCCATCCGGCTTGAGCACGAACACGAAGCTGCCGGTACTCGAGTTCTGTATGGCGACCACCGGCACCGATACCGCATTGGCGATACGTGTCGTCGGCAATGTCACATTGACGAACTGTCCGGGAGTCAGCTGGCCGTCGGCATTGTCGAAGCGCGCCTTGAGCGTGATCGTGCTGGTGGTGGCATCGACCGCGTTGTTGATGAATTCCAGCGTGCCGCTGATCGGCTTGCCACTATCGCCGTCGAGTTGCACCTGCACCGTCACCGCACCGCGCATCTTCGCCTGCCGCACTGCCGGCAGACTGTCCTGCGGCAGCGCGAACGCTACCCAAACGGGCTCGATCTGGTTGAGCACCACGATGCCGGTGGTGTTGGCCGCGATCGCCGCGCCGGGATACACCAGCGGTGCACCAAGCACACCATCGGATGGCGCAGTGATCCGCGTGAAACCGAGCTGTGTCTGCGCGAATTCCCGCGCCGCGCGATCGGACTGCAACGCCGCCGCCGCAATGCCGAGATTGGCCTTGTAGGTATCGATGTCGGTCTGCGCGACATAGCCCTTGGCAAGCAGCGGCGCATAGCGCGCCAGATCCGCCCTGGCCTTGACCAGGTTGGCCTGGTCACGTGCCACATTGCCGATCGCCTGATCGAGCTGGGCCCGCAGCGGGCGTGGATCGATCTGCGCGATCACATCACCCTTGTGCACGTGCGCGCCAGGCACGAACGCCAGCGACTGCAGCTGTCCATCCACCAGCGAACTCACGGTGACCGTCGACCATGCCTCGACGCTGCCCACCTGGGTAAGCGAGAGATCGACATCGCCGCGCGTGGCTGTCGCCACCTTGACCGGCACGGCAGCAGGCGTGGCGGCAGGCTTGTTGCTGGCCGCGCGATGATGTCCGTACCAGAAAACCAGCAAGGCGACCGAACCCAACACAGCAACGAGCAGCAAAAATTTTTTCAGGGACATGCGTCTGGTACTCGCCGTTTCGTTCCGCAAATTTGCGGCAACATCACGCGCCTTGATGGATCGAGGTGACACGGCTGGCACAGCTGAAACGTGACAAGCCAAGAGATATCAAACGCAGCTGATGCGTTCCGGTTTACCTGTCACGACATGAGATTCGCACTATGCCGCTCGACGGCATCACTCGAACCGCAACCGATGGCACTTGCCGATCCCGATTCCGATTGCTTACAGCGCGTCATCCAGCGGCTGTTGCTCCAGCGCCACCAGGTTGTCCTTGATCCGGCCGATCACCGCCAGCGCCTGTTGCAGCTCGTCGTGGCCGATACCGCGGGTGGCGTCCTTGCGCAGGTCGCGCGCGATGATCTCCATGTCGCCGACGATCACCCGCGCCTGCTCGGTGGTATGCAATCGCCATGCGCGACGATCCTTTGGATCGGGACGGCGCTCGACGAAACCGGCGGCCTGCAACCGGTCGATCACCCGACCCACCGCAATGGGTTCCATCTCCAGAAACTCGGCCAGCTCGGTTTGCCGCAAGCCTTCGCGGTGGTACAACACCTTGGTCGCACGCCATTGCGCACGGGTCAAGCCGAATTTCACAGCACGCCGGTCGAAATGCTTGCGGAACAGCAAGGTCACATCGCTGAGCAGATAGCCGAAGGAAATGTCTTCCGTTTTCGCCATGATCCGTTGCAACCTCATCGCACCCAAGTGCCTGCCTGAAGCATAAGACGCCACCCTCGCCGATGCCATGCCCTTGAAAGTATCCATCGCCGACATCACCACGCTGCGCGTGGACGCAATCGTCAACGCCGCCAACCCCAGTTTGCTCGGCGGTGGTGGCGTGGATGGCGCGATCCACCGCGTCGCGGGACCGACCCTGCTGCAGGCCTGTCGCGCGCTGCCCGAATCTGCGCCCGGCGTGCGCTGCCCGACCGGCGACGCGCGCATCACGCCCGGCTTCCTGCTGCCCGCGAGCTATGTGATCCACACGGTGGGACCGGTCTGGCACGGTGGTCACCACGATGAAGCGCTGCTGCTGGAATGCTGCTATCGCAACGCATTGCAGCTGCTGCGCAGGCAGCGACTTCACACGATCGCGTTTCCCGCGATCAGTTGCGGCGTCTATGGCTATCCTGCCGCGCAGGCCGCCAGGGTGGCAGTGGCCACGCTGCGCGACGAGCTGGCTGACGATGACGCGATCGATGTCACCTTGTGCTGTTTCAGCGATGGCATGCGCGCGACTTTCCAGCACGCACTCAGTGCAGCTTGAACGGATACAACGGCGGCAGCTCCGAGTCATCATCGCCCGCATCGGCCGCACGCCAGGCGAACCCGCGCTTGAACGCGGCCGCCAGCTTCGTTCCGTCGTCCGGCATCGGCACGCCGGCGTAATGGCGCTGCTGCAGCGTGACGATCGCGGCGCGTTGCGACGCATCGTCCAGCGCTGCC
>DAHUXL010000227.1 GCA_027307195.1 Rhodanobacter sp.
CGACGACGCCCAAGGGTGACTGGCTGCTGTTGCCTGACCGCGTGTGGACCGCCGACGGCGACGCCGCGCACGCCGGCTGGGCGGTGCTGGTGCACGACGGCGCGATCGTCGCGGTGGGCCCGCGCGCAAGCATCCAGGCGCCCGCCGGTGTGCAGCGCGTCGAGCTGCCCGGCGCCACGCTCACGCCCGGCCTGATCGACCTGCACTCGCACCTGTTCCTGCACCCGTACAACGAGACGTTGTGGAACGACCAGGTGCTGACCGAGCCGCAGGACTACCGCACGCTGGAAGCCGCAAAGCACGCGCGCGACACCTTGGTCGCCGGCTTCACCGCCCTGCGCGACCTCGGCACCGAGGGTGCCAGCTACGCCGACGTGTCGGTGAAGCGCGCCATCACGGAAGGACTGATCCCCGGCCCACGCCTGTTCGTGGCGACCCGCGCGATCGTCGCCACCGCCAGCTATGGTCCGGGCCCGCGCGGCTTCCGCCCGGATCTCGACCTGCCCGGTGGCGCGCAGGAAGTCAGCGGCGTCGATGCCGCGATGGCGGCGGTACGTGAGCAGGCCGCGCGCGGCGCCGACTGGATCAAGATCTATGGCGACTATCGCGTCGGCCCCGACGGCACGACCGCACCCACCTTCACGCCCGCGGAACTGAAGGCGCTGGTCGATACCGCGCATCAGATCGGTCGACCCGTGGCTGTGCATGCGGCCAGCGACGCCGGTGTACGCATGGCGGTCGAAGCCGGAGTGGACAGCGTGGAGCACGGCTACGGCGCCAGCGAGGCGACTTTCAAGCTGCTCAAGCAACACGGCACCGCCTACGAGCCGACGCTTACCGCGGTCGAGTCCACCGCCGAATATTTCGAGCATTACGTGCCGGGCAAGAGCGAGCCGACGGCACGCATGCGCGAAGCCGAACGCGCGTTTCGCACCGCATTGAAACTGGGCGTGACGATCGGCAACGGCAGCGACGTCGGTGTGTTCGCGCATGGCGAGAACTGGCGCGAGCCCGCCGCGATGGTCGCCGATGGCATGACGCCTGCGCAGGCGCTCCATGCAGCCACCGACGTGGCGGCGAAGATCCTGCGCCAGTCGCAGCATTTCGGCCGCATCGCACCAGGCATGGATGCCGACCTTGCCGCTTTCACCGGCGATCCCAGTACGCAGATCGACGACCTCGCCCATCCCGTCTTCGTGATGAAGGACGGCATCTCCTACCACAGCCCCGCAGCCACGCCATGAACGACACGTTCCATATCCGCCCGATCGAGCCACGCGACAACGTGGCGATGGCCGCGATCATCCGCAGCGTGATGCCCGAGTTCGGTGCCGACGGCCCCGGCTTCGCGATCCACGATGTCGAAGTCGACACCATGTACGAAGCCTACGCACAGCCACGATCCAGCTACTTCGTGGTCGAGCGCGACGGCATGGTGGTCGGCGGCGGCGGCGTCGCACCGCTGGAGAACGCCGAGCCGGACGTGTGCGAACTGCGCAAGATGTACTTCCTGCCGCAGGCACGCGGCATCGGTGCCGGCAGCGCGATGATGCAGCACTGTCTCGACGCAGCGCGCACGCTCGGCTTCGCCCGCTGCTATCTGGAAACGCTGACCGGCATGGATGCGGCACAGGCGCTGTACAAGCGCAGCGGCTTCACTCCGCTGTGCGCGCCGATGGGCGGCACCGGCCATTTCAGCTGCGACCGTTTCTTCATCCGCGACCTGTGAGCACGCCATGAGCAGTCACGACCCGCGCATCGACGCCTATATCGCCAAGTCGGCCGAGTTCGCCAAGCCGATCCTCGAACACCTCCGCGCGGTGGTGCATGCCGCCTGTCCCGAGGTTGAGGAAAGCCTGAAATGGAGCATGCCGTTCTTCAGCTACAACGGTGCGCCGATGTGCATGATGGCCGCCTTCAAGCAGCATTGCGGCTTCGGCTTCTGGCTGTCCAGGCAAGTCGTGGGCGATGCGGCCGAAGACGGCATGGGCCAGTTCGGCAAGCTCACTACGCTGAAGGATCTGCCGACCAAAAAGGAACTCGTTGCGCACATCAGGAAAGCGATGGCATTGAACGAAGCCGGCCTGAAGCTGGCGCGCCCGAAAGCCGCCGCGAGGTCCCCGCCGACCTTGCCGGAGGATCTCGCCGCCCTGCTCGCACAGAAGAAGCATGCGGCCGCGCGCAAGACCTATGCAGGCTTCAGCCCCGGCGCGCAGCGCGAATACGTCGACTGGATCGGCGAGGCGAAGACCGACGCCACCCGCCAGAAGCGCATCGCCACCACGCTGGAATGGCTGGCCGAAGGCAAACCGCGCAACTGGAAATACCTGGCGTGCTGAAACCCATGATCCGCATCGCCCGCGACGAAGACGCCGCCGCCATCCACGCGATCTACGCACCCTCGACCACCGACGGGGTAGCCACATTCGAAACCGAACTGCCCGGTGTGACGGCGATGCGCGAGCGCATTCACAGCCGTCTGCGGCATTACCCCTGGCTGGTGTGGGAAGAAGGTGGGGAGGTGCTGGCGTATGCCTATGCCGGGCGTTTCCGCGAACGCGCCGCCTACGACTGGATTGCCGAAACCTCGATCTACGTTCGCGGCGACGCACACCGTCGCGGCATCGCGCGCCGGCTCTACGGTGTGCTGCTGGACACGATGCGATTGCAGGGCATCACCCAGGCCGTCGGTGTGATTACTCTTCCCGGCACGGTCAGCGTGGCGATGCACGAAGCGATGGGTTTCAGCGCCGCCGGCGTGTGGCGCCAATGCGGCTACAAACTCGGGCAATGGTGGGACGTCGGCGTATGGCAGAAGGAACTGCAACCTGCGACATCTCCACCGCAACCGGTCACACCTTTCCCGGCCATGGTCGAGTCAACTGCGCTGCGGCGCTTGCTGGCCGCTCCATCGGACTGACCC
>DAHUXL010000026.1 GCA_027307195.1 Rhodanobacter sp.
TCTGTTCGCCTTCGTCGGCATCGTGATGCTGGTCGGCATCGTCAAGAAGAACGCGATCATGCTGATCGACTTCGCGCTGGAGCGGCAGAACGTCGAGAACATGCCGCCGCACGAGGCCATCTTCGAAGCCTGCAAGGTGCGTTTCCGTCCGATCATGATGACCACGATGTCCGCGTTTGCCGGCACGCTGCCGATCGCGATGGGAATTGGTGCCGGCGCGGAGACACGACGCTCGCTCGGCCTGGCCGTGGTCGGCGGACTGGTCGTCTCGCAGGTGCTCACGCTGTATCTGACGCCGGTGATCTACATCTACATGGATCGGCTGCAGCAGCGTTTTCAACGACCCGGCAAGACCAGCACGCTGCCGGCGCAGTAACTTGCAGCGTTCAGTCGGCGGCGGCTAGGCTGGCTCCTCCCTCAGCGAGGATACGAACATGCGCAGACCGGGATCGATCATGGCTGTACTCGTGGCCGTCGCTGGCATGGGCATCGGCGCCATCGCCTGTGCGGCCGCGCCTGCACAGATGGATGCCGCCGCGCTGCAGGGTTATGCCGGCAAGCCGTGGAACAAGGCCGCGCTGATGAACACAACGGTCGAACTGGGCCGTTATCGGAACGTGCCGGTGGTTGCCGAGTTTCCCTGTTCGGATGTGTGCCCGCAGTACACCGTGCGCATCATCCATTACCGGCTGCCGCCGGATGTCTCATGCGCGAGCGTCGGTGGTGTCGAGAAGAAGGTGCTGGTGCCGGTGGCGATTACCGTGTTGCCGAGGACGTTCTGCATCCCCGAACCGCTGGTGGCCTCGGGGCAGTATTACGCGAAGTAAGACCGCGGCCTGAAATGAAGAAGGCGGCCATGCGGCCGCCTTCTTCATCACCTCCGCGAATGCGGGATTATTCGCCGGCACCGTCATCGGCAAACGCGCCGGGAGCCGAACCGAAGTCGCCGTCGGCTTGCGCCGCCATGTATGAGAAAGCGGCATACACTGCCACGTTCTGCGCCATTTGCTTCGGGTCGATCTTGTCCAGCGTGTCGTTCGAGGTGTGGTGCCAGTCGAAGTAATGCGTGCCGTCCTGGGTCAGCGACAGCGCGGCCATGCCCTTGCCGTGCATCTGCGACAGATCCGAACCACCACCACCAGGCTTCTTGGCGTCGTAGGCCACGCCGATCGGTGCCAGCACCTTGGCGACCTGGTCGATCGCGTCGCGCGCCGCCGGCTTCACGCTGGCGCTCATGCGCCAGACCGGGCCGGCGCCGAAGTCGGATTCGGTGCCGAGCTGAAACTTCGCCACTTCGCCCGCGTGCTTGTCGGCGTAGGCGCGGCCACCCCACAGGCCCATTTCCTCGTTCGCGAACGCGATCACCCGGATCGTGCGGTCGGGCCGTTGCGGCAGATCGTGGATCAGTTTGCCGGCCGCCATCGCAATTGCCACGCCAGCGCCGTCGTCGATTGCGCCGGTACCCGGATCCCACGAATCCAGATGACCGCCGATCGCCACCACCTGGTCAGGATGCTTGCGGCCAGTGATCTCGCCGATCACGTTGGCGCCGGTGTATTCGCCGACCACGCCGCAGTCCAGATCCAGCTTCAGCGTGACCGGTTTGCCATAGGCAAGGATGCGCTCGAGCTGATCGGCGTCGGGGTTGGACAGTGCGGCGGCGGGAATCGCCTTGGCCGGATCGCGGAAGCCGGTCACGCCGGTATGCGCGATACGCTGGTCTGCGTCAGTGCCGGCCGAGCGCAGCAGAAAGCCGGCGGCGCCCTTGGTTTGCGCCAGCACCGGGCCGCCGGTGCGCACCGCCGAACCCATGCCGTAATCGTGACCGTCCCTGGCGCGCTGCATGCGGTAGCCGATATAGACAATCTTGCCTTTCACGCTGGCTGGGTCGGCTGCCTTCAACGCATCCAGACTGTCGAACTTCACCACCTGCGCGGTGAGTCCACCCTTCGGCGTGCCCGGTGAATAACCCAGCGCGCTCAGCACCAGCGATTGCGGGAATGGCGCGACGATCGCCGCGTGTTCGCTGCGGCGCACCCACAGCGGATATTTCACTTCTTCGGTGTAGACCTTGTCGTAGCCGAGTGCCTTGAACTTCGCCACGGCCCAGTCGCGGGCGCGCTGGTCGGCATCGCTGCCGGCCAGGCGCGGGCCGATCTCGGTGGTCAGCGACTCGACGATCCGGTAACCGGTGTCGTCGTGCATCGCCTTGTCGCGCAGTTGTTCGGCCGTCTTTACGGCTGCAGCAGAAATCGTGGTGGTCGGATTGGCGGCGCTGGCGATGCCGGTGACCAGCAGCAGGCTGGCGGCGAGCAGGGTGAGGGGAACAGGGCGCATCGGGGAACTCCGCAGGGTGAACCCCGATTATGCCGCGGCCGTGAGCTATCGCTTAGGCCATAAGTCATGCCTGCCGCAGAAATACCGAGGGCCGGGCCACAGGAAGTGGCCCGGCCCTCGGGGATGGCATCGTCGCCTTACGCCCTGTTCTTCAGCAAATCGCGGATCTCGGTGAGCAGGGCCACATCGGCCGGCGGTGCGGCCGGTGCTTCTTCCTGTTTCTTTTGCATGCTGTTGATCATCTTGACCACCACAAAGATCGCGGCTGCGATGATGAGGAAGGTGATGATGGTGTTGATGAAATCGCCATAGCCCACCGCCACTTCGGCGATCTTGTGCTTCGGATCACTGTCATCGCCCGGCTTGAGCACCCACTTCAGCTGACTGAAATCGATGCCACCGGTCAGCATGCCGATCGGCGGCATGATGATCTTGTCGACCAGGGAACTGACGATCTTGCCGAACGCGCCGCCGATGACAACACCGACCGCCAGATCAACAACGCTCCCGCGCATGGCGAAAGCCTTGAATTCCTGCAGCATGCTCATGCTCTTTCTCCGTGGATTGGGCCGAATGGCCTATGGACTTTAGCGGAGTGCTGTGAACACGCACAGGGGGTTGATGCGGGAATTCAGACGACCCGGCCGTCCAGTTCGGCGACCCCCACCAGCTCGGCATGGAAGCGGTCGCCGCGCCGCAGCGCAGCAACGCCGGCCGGCGTGCCGGTGAAGATCAGGTCACCGGCTTTCAGCTCGAACAGCGTGGACAGCGCCGCAATGATTTGCGGCACGCCATGCACCATGTCGCCGAGCCTGGTCTGCTGGCGCAGCTCGCCGTTCACGCTCAACCGCAGCATGCTGTCGGCGGTCAGTGCCGCCTCGGCGGCCGGACGCAAGGCCGAGACCGGCGCGGAGTGATCGAACGCCTTGGCGACGTCCCACGGATGCCCCTTGGCCTTGGCCTGCCCCTGCAGGTCGCGGCGGGTCAGATCCAGCCCCACGCCGTAGCCCCACACCAGCGTGGCGGCCTGCTCAGGCGTGAGATCGTGCCCGCCAGCACCGAGCGCCACCACCATCTCCACTTCGTGATGCAGGTCGACGGTGGCTTGCGGATACGGCACGTCGGCGCCGTCGCTGACCACTGCATCGGCCGGCTTGCAGAAGAACATCGGTGCGTCCTTGTCCACGCTGGCGCCCATCTCGCGCGCATGCTCGGCGTAATTGCGGCCGATGCAAAACACCCGGCGGATCGGAAAACGCAGGTCGCTGCCACTGATCGGCAGACTGGGAATGGCGGGAGCGGCGATGGCGTAGGTCATGCCGGCAAGCGTAGCAAAGCGCGTGAACGCCGTCGTGCCTCCACCTTGGATCCGCGCGAGGTGGCAGCTGCAGCGCGCGGGAGGTTATTCTTTGCGCAGTAATTCGAGTCCGGTTGCCGGGGGTGGGAAATTTCCAGGCGGATGTCGATTTTCTTCGATCACGTTCGTCGTCATGGAAAGCACCCTTTCTTCACCAAGGCGACCCACGATGAGCTTGAAGGTCTCTACCCGGCCATGGCAACCGCCCGGGTGACACCTGTCATCGACGATGGCTGATGCTGCACCCTGATCGTGCCGCGGCCGATCGGCCAATCTTGCATCTATCGAGCAACCGGCATGCCGGGCGGGGAACACGAGTGGACAACGCCGAACTGTTGAAGGAACTGCGCATCGATCGCCATCAGCGCGACGATCACGATCGTGGTCCGGGGCGCTGGCCTTGGATCATCGGTGGCGTGATTGTGCTGCTGCTCCTTTTCGGCGGCGCCGGCTGGCTTCTGTCCGGCCATCGTGCGGTGGCCGTGCAGACGGCCACGGCGAGCGCCCCCAGTTCCGGCAGCGAGGCTGGTGCCGTGCTGCAGGCGACCGGTTACGTCACCGCGCGGCGGCAGGCCACGGTATCGGCGCAGATCACCGGCACGCTGACCGCGGTGCTGATCGAGGAAGGCGATCACGTCACCAAGGATCAGGTGCTGGCACGGCTGGACGACAGTGGCTACAAGGCCAATCTCGAGGCCGCGCTGGCCCAGGCCGAATCGGCCCACGCGCTGGTGGCGCAGTATCAGGCACAGCTGGCGCAGGGTGAACACGATGCCGCGCGCCAGCAGACGCTGGCGGCAAAGGGGCTGGTTTCCGCGCAATCTGCCGAGCAGGCGCGTACACAGGTCGATACCTTGCGCGCCCAGCTCGGTGCGCAGCAGAAACAGGCCAAGTCGGCCGATGCCCAGGCGGCAGTGGCGCAGGTGAATTTCGACTACACCGTGGTGCGCGCGCCGTTCACCGGCGTGGTCACTACCAAGGATGCCCAGGTTGGCGAGATCATCTCGCCACTGTCTGCCGGCGGTGGTTTCACCCGCACCGGCGTGGGTACCATCGTCGACATGGATTCGCTGGAAGTCGACGTCGACGTCAACGAGGCCTATATCGGCCGGGTCAAGCCGGGCATGCCGGCCGAGGCCGTGCTGGACGCGTATCCCGACTGGAAGATTCCCGCCCACGTGGTCGCCATCGTGCCCACCGCCGATCGCGGCAAGGCCACCATCAAGGTACGCGTGGCGCTGGAAAAGAAGGACGCGCGCGTAGTGCCCGACATGGGCGCGCGCGTGTCGTTCCTGGAAGAGAAAACGGAAGCCACCGCACAGGTGCCGCTGGGCGTGCTGGTGCCGGCCACGGCGATCGTGCAACGCGACGGCCACAGCGTGGTGTTCGTCGTCGACGGCAATGCAGTGCGGCAACGCACGGTGAACCCGGCGACGCAGCCCTATGGCGAGCTGCGCCTGCTGCCGGCGGTGGTGAAGTCGGGCGACAGCGTGGTGGTCTCGCCGCCGGCCGAGTTGCACGACGGTTCGGCCGTCCAGATGAAGAAACCCTAGTTTTTTTGCGGGAGCGACCGGGATCGCTCCTGCAACAGCTCACACATCCGCAAGCCATTCATCGGAGAAGCACATGGGCACACTGATCGATATCCAGAATCTCGCCAAGACCTATGAGCGCGGCAAGCAGAAGGTCGAGGTGCTGCATCACGTCAACCTGGCGATCGCCGAAGGCGACTTCCTCGCGTTGATGGGGCCGTCCGGCTCCGGCAAGACCACCTTGCTGAACCTGATCGGCGGCCTCGACACGCCGAGCGCCGGCAGCATCACGGTGGGCGGCCAGCGCATCGACCAGCTCGGTGGCGGTGCGCTGGCGAAATGGCGCGCATCCAACGTCGGCTTCGTGTTCCAGTTCTACAACCTGATGCCGATGCTGTCGGCGCAGCGCAATGTCGAACTTCCACTGCTGCTCACCAAGCTCTCCGGTGCCCAGCGCAGGAAGAACGCCTCGATCGCGCTGCAGCTGGTGGGCCTGGCCGATCGCGCCAGCCACAAGCCGAGCGAACTGTCCGGCGGCCAGCAGCAGCGCGTGGCGATCGCCCGCGCAATCGTGTCCGATCCGACCCTGCTGGTCTGCGACGAGCCGACCGGCGATCTCGATCGCCAGTCGGCTGAAGACGTGCTCGGCCTGCTGCAGCAGCTCAACCGCGAACACGGCAAGACCATCGTGATGGTCACCCACGATCCGAAGGCGGCCGATTACGCCCGCCATACGCTGCATCTGGACAAGGGCACCCTGGTCGAGCAAGGCGCGTTTGCGTGATGCCTTGAAGGGCATCGCGCGCGCCGTGCGAGGGCGAGGCAGGAAGCCGAGCGGCAGCGCACCAAGGATGGTTGCTTGCCTCACAAATCCGAGAGGTCACGATTCATGAA
This sequence comes from Rhodanobacter sp., assembly GCA_027307195.1. Taxonomy (GTDB): domain Bacteria; phylum Pseudomonadota; class Gammaproteobacteria; order Xanthomonadales; family Rhodanobacteraceae; genus Rhodanobacter. The sequence goes on from DAHUXL010000026.1 coordinate 6,121, forward strand.
ATACCTTCATCTGATCTGGGCTGCGCTGTTCCGGCGCAAGACCCGCACGATACTCACCCTGGTGTCGATCATTGCCGCGTTCCTGCTGTTTGGCATGCTCGATGCGGTGCGCACCGGATTCGACCAGGCCGGCAACAGCGCCAATGGCGCCGAGCGCCTGCAGACCGGCTCCCGGCTTTCCTTCATCCAGACCTTGCCGCAGTCGCTGGAAGCGCGCATCGCGCAAGTGCCGGGCGTGAAGATGGTGACTTACGCGAACTGGTTCGGTGGCGCCTACCAGGATCCGCACAACCAGGTCTTCAGCTTTGCGGTGGAGCCGAACTACCTCGACCTCTATCCGGAGATGGAAGTGAGTGCGGCCGAGCGCAAGGCATTCGACAACACCCGTACCGGTGCGCTGGTCGGCGAGAAGCTGGCCGAGCGATTCCACTGGAAGGTGGGCGACAAGATCCCGATGCAGTCGACGATCTTCCCGAACCACGAGGGCAGCAAGAACTGGACGTTCGACATCGTCGGCATCCTGCACTCGAAGGACAAGAAGTCCGGCGGTTTCTACGATCAGATGTTCCTGCTGAACTGGAAGTACTTCGATGAGACCACGCCATACAACCGCGGCCAGGTCGGCTGGTATGTCACACGCGTCACCGACGTCAATCAGGCCGATCGCGTGGCCAAGGCGATCGATGCGATCTCGGCCAACTCCGATCATGAAACGCGCACGCAGACCGAGGCGGCGGCGACGGCCAACTGGATGAAGCAGCTGGCCGACATCGGGCTGATCGTCAGCTCGATCATGGGCGCGGTGTTCTTCACCCTGCTGCTGTTGTCGGGCAACACGATGATGCAGGCGGTACGCGAGCGCACCTCCGAACTGGCGGTGTTGAAGACGATCGGTTTCTCCAGCCAAAGCGTGCTGGCGATGGTGCTGGCCGAGTCGGTGTTGCTGCTGTTGCTTGGCGGCGTACTGGGCCTGGGTCTGGCGATGCTGATGGTGGGCGGTATCCAGGCGAAGATGGGTGGCGCGATACCGATGGCACCGGTGGATGCGGGCATCTGGCTGCATGGTTTGCTGTTGATGATTGCCGCCGGCCTGCTGGTCGGTGCTTTGCCCGCGATGCGCGCGATGCGTCTGAACATCGTCGATGCACTGGCCGGGCGCTGAGGAGAACGACCATGTTTCTGCATTCCCTGATGTTGTTGTTCTCCGCCATTGCGTTGCTGTCGACCGCGCTGCTCGCGCTCTGGATGCTGCTCACCCGCCAGGGCCGACAGGCCGTGTCGGTCACCGCGGTCGGGATCAGTACGCTACGGCAGCGCCTTGGCATGTCCTCGGTGATCGTGATCGGCATCGCCGGGGTGGTGGCCGTGCTGGTCGCGCTGCTGGCGATGGGCGACGGTTATCGCGAGACGCTGAGCAAGACCGGCAGCGCCGATACCGCCATCGTGATGCGCGGCGCCTCCGCCTCCGAAGTGATGTCGGTACTCGACCATGACAGCGTGACGCTGATCCCGCAGACGGCTGGCATCGCCAAGGATGCCAAGGGTCAGCCGATCGCCTCGCCCGAGCTGGTGGTAGCGGCCAACCTGCCGATGAAGGGTGGCCAGGCAGACGACGAGGGCAGTGTGCAACTGCGCGGCGTAAGCGATCAGGCCTGGGCGGTACGCCCGAACCTGAAGATGGTCGAAGGCCGCAAGTTCACCCCCGGCATGCGTGAGCTGATCGTCGGCAAGGGTGCGGCAAGGCAGTTTGCCGGGCTGGAACCGGGTCATGAGATCCGGCTCGGCAGCCAGCTGTGGACGGTGGTGGGCGTGTTCTCTTCCGGCGATGCGATGGATTCGGAAGTGTGGGGCGATGCCGGCGTGGTGGCAGATACCTACCGTCGCGGCAGCAGTCGTGCGTCGGTTACCGTGAAGCTGGCCGACCCCGCTGCGTTCGATGCCTTCAAGGCCACGCTGGAAGCGAATCCGCAGCTGAAGGTGGACGTCAGCACCACGCTCGACTACTTCAGCAAGCAGTCCGAAGGCATGAGCACCTTCCTCACCATCATCGGCATCGTGGTCGGCTCGATCATGGCGATCGGCGCGATCTTCGGCGCACTCAACTGCATGTTTGCCGCGGTCGCGGCACGTGCACGCGAGATCGCCACATTGCGGGCGATCGGTTTCCGCGGTCTGCCGGTGGTGGTGGCGGTGATGCTGGAAACCATGTTGCTGGCTTTGCTCGGCGGCGTGATCGGCGGCTTGCTGGCGTGGCTGGTATTCAACGGCTATAGCGCTTCGACACTTGCTGCCGGTTCGGTCGGCAAGCTCAGTTTCGAGTTGCGGGTTTCCGCCGAACTGTTGTGGGTCGGTCTGCTGTGGGCGCTCACGATCGGCTTCATCGGCGGTCTGTTTCCCGCCGTGCGCGCGGCGCGATTGCCGGTGACCACGGCGCTGCGCGAACTGTAGGGTCGATCGGCGGGAGCACATGCATGCGCTCCCGCCATGTCATCTACGGCATCACCGGCGGCACGTAAGTGAGCGTCAGCCCCAGTAGCCACAGCATGCCCAGCACCAGCGGCACGTGCACCACCAACTGCATGAAGGTATAGCCGACCACGTCGCGCGCCTTCAACCCCAGCACGCCGAGCAGCGGCAGCATCCAGAACGGGTTGATCAGGTTCGGCAATGCCTCGGCCGCGTTGTATACCTGCACCGCCCAGCCCAGGTGCACGTGCAGATCGTTGGCCGCCTGCATCACGTACGGCGCCTCGACCAGCCACTTGCCGCCGCCGGATGGCACGAAGAAGCCGAGCACCGCCGAGTACGCACCCATCACGGCCGGGAAGCTGTCGGTAGTAGCGACGTGCACGAACAGGTTCGACAAACGATGCGCCAGCGTGGCGCCATCGGCCCCGGGCACATGGGTCAGTATCGCGGCAATGCCGCCGTACAACGGAAACTGGATCAGCACGCCGGAGGTGCCGGGCACCGCGCGACTCACCGCATCGAGGAAGCTGCGTGGACGCCAGTGCAGCAGGATGCCGAGCGTGAGGAACAGGAAGTTGTAGGTGTTGAGATTCGCGATCGCGCTGATCGCCGGCTTGCTGGCGAACTCATGGCCGAGCCACCCCAGTCCGAGCAGGCCGATCGCCAGCGACAGCAGCGGGCTGTATTCCAGCCACTCGCCGGGTCGCGTGCGCGGCGGCAGTGTCGGTGTCGAGGTTTCGCCGACGTCGAAATCCTGCGCGGTGCGTGCGTTCGCCTCCGACGGCGCGGTGAACCAGCAGATCAGCAGCGACACCGCGATCAGCACGCCGGTCAGCACGAACGACTGCCACAGGAAGATCGTCTCGCTGAATGGCAGCACGCCGGTGATTGCCAGCAGGCCCGGCGGCATGCTGGCCGGATTCGCCTGCAGCTGCGCTGCCGATGACGACAGTCCCATCGCCCAGATCGCGCCGAGGCCGAGATAGGCGGCCGCGCCGGCGGCGCGATAATCCATGCGCAGGTCGGTGCGGCGCGCCAGCGCACGTACCAGCAATCCGCCGAACACCAGCGAGAAGCCCCAGCTCAGCAGCGACGCCAACATGCTGACCAGCGCCACGTAGACGACCGCGCCGCGTCCGCTTCGCGGTGCGCGCGCCAGCACATCGATGAGGCGCGCCACGATCGGTGCAGTGGCCAGCACATAGCCGCCGATCACCACGAACGCCATCTGCATGGTGAACGGGATCAGGCTCCAGAAACCAACGCCGAACGCGCTCACCGCCGCGGTGGGCGTGGCGCCGAAAGCGAATGCGGCGAGCGCCACCACCACCACGCCGAGCGCAGCGAATACCCAGGCGTCGGGGAACCAGCGCTCCGCCCAGGCTGCGCTGCGCAAGGCTGCGCGCGCCATCCATCCGTCTTGCGATGCGTTCATGCGGCTCTCCGTCGATGATCGCGACATCGTCGCGCCCAACGGGTCGCACGGGCAAGCCGACCAAGTTCGAACAGGACGAGGTACCACCTCTTTGTGGGAGCGGCTTCAGCCGCGATGCTCCTGGTCAAAGGCATCACGACTGAAGGCGCTCCCACGACCAAAGGAAATCCTTTGAGAGGCAAGCAAGGGAGGAAGCAGAAGCCGCAAGATCGGTCCCTCCCCTGCAAAGCAGGGGAAGGGCAGGAGGGGGTGGCTTTTGATTTATGGCGAAGAGCAACCCCTCCCCTGAAGGACTCCCTTCGGTCGCCCCCTCTGCAGGGGAGGGAGTCATCATTCAGCGCTTCTGCTTGGCCAGCGTGATCACCGCCACGCCAAACAGGATGATCGCCATGCCGGCGAGGTCGTAAGGCCCCACATGTTCGCCGGCCAGCAAGACACCGAACAGCACGGCCACCGGCGGATTCACGTAGGCGTAGCTGGTGGCGACTGCTGGCCGTGCGCGCTTGAGCACATACAGGAACGCGCTGAACGCGATGATCGAACCGAACACGGCCAGATAGGCCAGTGCCAGCGTGGCCCGCGTGGTCGGATGCGCCGGCAGCCGTTCGCCACTGGCAAAGCCGACCAGCAGCAACGCGACGCTGGCGCAGAGCATCTGCGCGGCGGTGTTCATCGGCCCCGGCGGCATCTCGCGACGCCGGCTCCAGGCCGAGCCGAACGCCCAGCACATCGCGGCGACCAGCAACGCCAGCGCGCCGAGGCGCGAACCGGACAGGCTGCTGCCCAGGTTCAGCACGATCACGCCGGCAAAGCCGATCGCCAGGCCGACGCTCTCGCGTCGGTTCGGCCACTCGCCGTACATGCCGGAAAACAATGCAGCGAACAGCGGCATGCTGGCCACCGCCACG
>DAHUXL010000230.1 GCA_027307195.1 Rhodanobacter sp.
GCAGGCACCGGCCTGAATGTCACGCAGGCACTGAACGTGCAGCAGGGCAATGCGACGCTGAAAGCAGGGGCCGACATGGATCTGGCCAAGGTCACCACGTCTGGCGATCTCACGGCGCAAGCCGGCGGCAATCTGCAAGCGACCACGCTGGATGCCGGCCAGAACGCGACGTTGGTTGCGGGTCAGGCGATGACGGTGGGCACGGTGACTTCGGCAGATGACCTGCAGGCGACGGCCGGTACCGATTTGACAGCAGCGACGCTGAGCAGTGGCGGCAATGCGACGCTGAAAGCCGGGGCCGACATGGATCTGGCCAAGGTCACCACGTCTGGCGATCTCACGGCGCAAGCCGGCGGCAACCTGCAAGCGACCATGCTGGATGTCGGTCAGAACGCGACGTTGGTTGCGGGTCAGGCGATGACGCTGGGCACGGTCACATCAGCGGGCAATCTGCTCGCGACGGCCGGCACCGATCTGACGGCGGCGACGCTGAGCAGCGGTGGCAATGCCGCGCTGACGGCGACCAGCGGTAATCTCGACATCACCGGCAGCCTGAGCGCGGCGAAGGATGCGACGCTGGCTTCGGGTCGCGACAGCACGATCGTGGCGATGACGGTCGGTGGTGCGCTGGCGTTGAACAGCGGCGGCACTGCACACATCGTGCAGGGCACGGTGGGGGGCACCAGCCAGATCGGTGCGGGCGGCGAGCTGGATGTGGACAGCTACCAGGCCGGCAGCGACGTCACGACACAATCGGGCACGGCGACCAACCTGGGCAGTGTGGTGCTGGGCAACGGCTCGATCCAGAGCAGCGCAGGCACCGACCTGAATGTCACGCAGGCACTGAACGTGCAGCAGGGCAATGCGACGCTGAAAGCCGGGGCCGACATGGATCTGGCCAAGGTCACCACGTCTGGCGATCTCACGGCGCAAGCCGGCGGCAACCTGCAAGCGACCACGCTGGAGATAGGCAACGATGGTCAGTTGAATGCGGGCGGCAACATCAGTCTGCTCGGTGCGACGAGCGCCGGGGCCAGCCTGGACATGCTTGCAAATGGGCATCTGGGCTTTGTCGGCATCACCGCGGGCAGGGATGTTACCGGTCAGAGCAGTACCGACGGCATCGATGGCGCCAGCGTCGATGCCGGCGGGTCCATTCGCTTCACGGCGGCCAAGGGCATCCATATCGGGACGCAGACGGCGGGCACGGACATTGACTTGCGGGCGGGTAGCGATGTGACCACCCAGGTGATGGACGCCGGGCATGATGTCGACGTCGCTGCCGGAGGCGATGTGCAGATGTACTCGACGCACGCGGGCAACCTGGTGACCGTCGATACCGGCGGCGCGCTGAATGCCCACGATGTCGAGGCCGGTCACGCGATTGACCTTGCCGCACAACTGATCAACTTCACCACCTTGAGCGCACCCGACAGCATTACGTTGCTGGCACGCGACGGCAATATCATCGGCTCCTCGCTTGCGACGCGCGATGCCTTCGTTGCAGCCAATGGGGATATCGCGCTCGATGCGGCGTACATCGGTGACCGCATCAATCTCGCAGCGAACGACATCACGACTCAGGTGACGCAGACCAGCAAGGGGCAGCCGCTTTATTCGGTACTTGCGGGTTATCAGGGCGGCGTGGCACGGCGCATTACGATCGATGCGGATGCCTCGCAGCAGTGGATGATTGATCGTCTTTCAGCAGTGCAGGCCGCGTTGGCCACTACCGCACCGCGTGCCGACATTGCCTCAGGGCATATCGAGCAGACGATGTCGCTTGATACCTCCGTGGCCAGGGTGCGCATGAATCAGCAAAGCGCTCAACTGGTCAAGGCGAATGTGCAGCTGATTCAACCGCACTACGACTTCCAGCTCTACCAGGATGGTATCCATACGCTGACCGACGCCTTCATTGTCCGTTACGACTACGGCTTCCAGATGCAGACTCCCAATTACGTCAGCAGCCACCTATGGCTGGGGCCGGATTACCTTGGCGAAAGCGCGTTGCGCAACAGTCTTCGCCTTTCCACGCAGCAGGATCAGTCGGACGACAATGTGTCTGCACGACGCGCCATCCCTGCATGGATTCACGCTGACAGCAGCAAGATCGTGCAGTCGCCGGGGACCGCGGTTGCCGTAAATCTGAAGTTACCCGACGCTCCCAACTAGAGACGACATCCCATGTGGACTACCCCTTCCGTGCGGCCTCGTGGGCGCAGCATCCTTTACGTTGCCGCGTTTCTTTACTGTGCGCCTACCTTGTTGCTGGCCGACCCGGCGCCGCAACTGACTCAATCGAGCACCCTGCAGAACGCCGACCAGCGGCTGCAGCGCTACTACGACCAGCAGCAGGCGGTCGGAAAGAAAGCGCCGGTTGACCCGTTGAAGCAACCGGCATCTTCAGCTGCCACAGGCCATGCAACGAAACTCGCACATGGCGCACATTTCGTCCTCAAGCGAGTCGACTTCAGTCAATCAGCACTGCTTTCGACCGCTGAACTGGCCGCCGTGGCCGAGCCCTATGTCGGACGCAGTGTCTCCAGTGATGATCTCGACGGTCTGCTGGCAAAGGTCAATGCGCTCTATTCGGCGAAGAAAATCACCACCGCACGCGCCATCTTCACGAGCCAGTCGATTGTCGATGGCGTCGTACATATCGAACTGGTCGAAGGTCGCCTCGGCGAGGTGCGCATCGAGGGTTCGCGGCATGTCAAGGATGCTTTCATTCGTCGCCGCATCCATGTGCAGCCCGGCGAAGTGGTGAATGCCGATACGCTGCGTGACGATCTGGTTTACCTGAACCGCACCACGGACCTGCAGACCAAGGCGTTGCTGGAGCCGGGTGCCGAGCGTGGCCAGACTGATGTCCTGCTGGATGTAACCGAGCCGTCGAGACGAGGCCTGGATCTGTTCGTCGACAACAACGGCGTAGCCAGTACCGGACTCCTGCGAACTGGTGTCGACGGGCATCTGCATGGACTGTTGGGGATCGACGATCGGCTCGATGCCAACATCGTGCATTCCTCCGGCGCCAATGACGGCGCGATTTCGTACTCGATCCCGGTGTTTCCCGACAATGGTCGGCTGGAGGCAAGTTACTCGCGCAGCCAGATCAACATCATCAACGGCGCATTTCGGGGTCTCGACATCACGGGTCGCAGCTCGATCACTTCACTGGGATACACGCAGCCGCTGCTGGCGACAATGAACTGGTTGATCAGCGGAGTGGGCCAATATTCGCTCGGCGACTCCGCAACCAACATCAGTGGCAAAAGCATCGCCGATACGCACACGCGGCAGATCACCCTGGGGGGTAGCGTGCAGCATCAGGTCGATGGGCGCATATGGAGCATCACGCAGCTCGTCACGCGAATCCACTCTGACGAGCCGATGCTCGGCAAGAGCAACTTCCTGGTTGCGCCAGGCACTGCGTTCATCATCCAGCGCTTTGGCCAGTCGCAGTGGGCGCTGCGAGCCGATGCCGGATGGCAACTCAGCACGGGCAAGAACATTCCTTCGGCCAACCTGTTTCAGGTGGGTGGCCTCGGCAGTGTGCGCGGATACGAGCGCGGCATCATTTCCGGGCCTCGGGGCTACTACGCGGACCTCGAGCTGCACCGTACCTTCGGCGACAGGCTGGATTTGTACGCTTTCGTCGACCACGGCACCATTTTCTCGTTCTACCCCTCAGCCAAGAGCATTACCGGTGTGGGTCCGGGTGTGCTCTACCGATATCGCAAGTGGCTGACGTTCTCCGCCGATGTCGCCAAGCCCCTGCAAACCGTGATACCCGATCAAAGCGGAATTCGCATGGATGCGCGCGTGGCCGTGCACTGGGACTAGGCGATGTCGCGCTGCCGGAAAGCTTTCGGCCAGCATGGGGGGACGGATGGCCTTTGACGCTGAACAGTGCAACGCGCAAACGTGAGCTGAGGCCATATCCTCGAAACAAGCCTCAGCCCGATACGGAGGCCATGAAGACCGCGCACAGCGCCTGCATGCCGGCGCGATCGTCCTCGTCGAAGCGATTGATCACCGGGCTGTCCACATCCCACACGCCGAGCAGGCTGCCGTCGGCCTTGACCAGCGGCACCACGATTTCCGACTGCGAGGCGGCATCGCAGGCGATATGCCCGTCGAATGCATTCACGTCGCGCACCAGCTGGGTCTCGCGCGTCTGCGCGGCGGTGCCGCAGACGCCGCGACCGAGCGCGATGCGGATGCACGCCGGCTTGCCCTGGAACGGACCGACTACCAGCTCGCTGCCGTCGTACAGGTAGAAGCCGGCCCAGTTCACCTCGGGGAGGCTGTGGTAGACCAGTGCGCCGAAATTCGCAGCGTTCGCGATCAGGTCGCGTTCGCCGGCGAGCAGCCCATGCGCCTGCTGCGCAAGGTCTTCGTAGTGTTCGCGCTTGCTGGCATACGTATGGGATATCAGTTCGAACATGCGGCGCATCCGGCGGCAAAGCCCGTATTATGCGCCGAGCGATCATGACGGGGATGCAGCATGAGCTTGACCGAACAGCGCGAGGGCATCGAGGCGGGGCGGCTGGACATGTTCGTGGACGGCGCGTTCGCGTTCATCCTGACCCTGCTGCTGATCGGTGGCGACAAGATTCCCGACAGCACCGACAAGCTGCTGTACATGCTCGGCGGTGTGCCGGCGTTCGCGGTGTGCTTCTTCCAGATCGCGTTCTTCTGGCATGGCCATGTGCGCTGGCGCAAGCGTTGCCACAGCGCCGACATCACCGGCCGCTGGCTGTCGCTGCTGCTGGTGTTTTTCGCGATGATCTTCGTCTACCCCTTGCACATGGTGTACTCGGGCGTGTTCAACAGCTTGAGTGGCGGCGCTTTGCCGAGCGATTTCCAGATGACCGGCGGCCCGGCTGACATGCGCGCCCTGTTCGCCTGTTTTGGCTTCGCTTACGCCTGCATGGCCGGCACGCTGACGTTGCTGTTCCTGCATGCAGCGAAAAGTGCGGCGAAGAGTGGCTTCAACAACCTCGATGCGCGCCGCGAGATGCGCATCTGGAGTGTGCCGGCGACGATCGGCCTGGCCTCGGCGCTCACCGCGCTGTTGCTGCCGCTGTCGGCACCCGGTTGGGCATGGTCGATTCCCGGATTCATGTATTCGCTGCTGTTCCTAATCGGACCGGTGGTACGTCGCTTCAACCGTCGTTACGCCCAGGCATGACGGCAGCCGTCTTCATTGCAGGCACCGACACCGGCATCGGCAAGACGCATGCGGCGTGCGCCTTGCTGCATGCCTTGCGCGCGGCGGGACACCGTGCCTGCGGCATGAAGCCGGTCGCCAGCGGTTGCATGGAAACGCCCGATGGTCTGCGCAATGACGATGCACTGGCGTTGCAGGCGGCGAGCAGCACGGCATTGCCGTATGCGTTGATCAACCCGATCGCATTGCGCGATCCGTTGTCGCCGCACCTGGCCGCCGTACATGACGGCATGGAAATTTCGCTGGCACCGTTGCGTGCCGCATTCGATCAATTGAGTGGCAACCATCCGAAGGTGGTGGTCGAGGGCGTGGGCGGCTGGCTGGTGCCGCTGGCACCGGGATTGCTGGCGTCGGATATCGCGAAGCAGTGGCGGCTGCCGGTGATCCTGGTGGTCGGTTTGCGGCTGGGCTGTCTCAATCACGCGCTGCTCAGTGCGCGGATGATCGAAGCCGATGGCTGCCGCCTGCTCGGCTGGATCGGCAACTGCATCGATCCGGCGATGGGCGCACTTGATGAAAACCTGGCGACACTGCGCGAGCTGCTGCCGGCACCGTGTCTGGGCGTGCTGCCGCATGGCATGGCACCGGCGCAGGCGGCGAGCCAATTGGCGGCGGCGGTGGCGGCCTTGGACTGAACTTCACATCCGTCGTGCTTGTATGGGCGCCTACCCCATCACCGGAGGCAACATGGCCCGCAATCACTACTATCTTTCGATCGCCGACCTGGCCCATGCGCGCGGCGACGATCCGCGCTTTTTCTGGGATGGCGCCAGTCCGGAGGGTTTTGCCACGGCGCTGCAACAAGCCTTGCGCGACGACGGCCTGTTCCAGCGCTGGCGCGCGGTGCAGCCCGATCCGGACACCGTGGACAGCAGCCTCGGCAGCGCCGATCCCGCGGCGCAGGTGACGGCGCAGGTCGCCGACCTGCGCACCGACATCGATCTGCTCACCGACCTGCCGATGAGCGTGGTGCGCCACCGGCTTTACCTGCTGATCGGTTCGGCGTGGCAGCTGCGCGACATGCGCGCGGCCTGAGCAGGCGTCATGCCAGCGCAGGCGGCATGACCTGTGGGCTTGGAGAAACCGGGCCGGACTGGGTACAGTCGGAAGTTCCGACTTACTGTGTCCGATCACGGACGCGCCACCTGGGGAAGCCCGATGTTCCGTCTCCGCTTGATTGTGATTGCCACCACGATGGCACTGGCCGCCTGCTCGCAGCAGCCGAATGGTGCCGCCTCCTCACCCGCGACAACCGCCTCGACGGCTGCCGCCAGCAGTGCCGCACCGGCCGCCACCGCCATGACCAGCAATCCGTTCTTCAGCGCCAGCACCCTGCCGTTCCAGGCGCCGCCGTTCGACAAGATCAAGGACGCCGACTACCAGCCCGCGATCGACGAGGGCATGAAACAGCAGCTGGCCGAGATCGAGAAGATCGCGAACAGCCCGGATGCGCCGACGTTCGAGAACACCTACGTGGCGATGGAGAAGTCCGGTGTCATGCTGAAGCGCGTGCTGGCGGTGTTCGGTGCGGTCACCGGTGCCAATACCGACGATGCGCTGCAGAAGGTGCAGGAAGACGAGGCACCCAAGCTGGCCGCGCACCAGGATGCGATCTACCTCGACAGCAAGCTGTTCAAGCGCGTCGAGACGGTCTACAACCAGCGCGACACGCTCAAGCTCGATCCGGAATCGGCGCGCCTGATCGAGGTGATATACAAGGACTTCGTGCATGCCGGCGCCAAGCTGTCGGATGCCGACAAGGCCAAGCTGAAGGATCTGAACAAGGAAGAATCCACGCTCAGCACCGCGTTTACCAACAAGCTGCTGGCGGCGACCAAGGACGCTGCACCGGTGTTCGACGACAAGGCAAAGCTGGCCGGCCTGTCCGACGCCGAACTCGCCGCGGCCGCGCAGGCTGCCAAGGATCGCAAGCTCGCCGACGGCAAGTACGTACTGACTCTGCAGAACACCACCCAGCAGCCCGAGTTGCAGGACCTGAGCGACCGCGCCACGCGTCAGGCGCTGTTCGACGCCTCGTGGAACCGTGCCGAGAAGGGCGACGCCAACGACACCCGCAAGACGATCGAGCGGCTGGCACAGATCCGCGCCGAGCAGGCCAAGCTGATCGGCTTCCCGAACTACGCCGCGTGGAAGCTGGACGACCAGATGGCGAAGACGCCGGAAACGGCGATGTCGTTCATGGACAAGCTGGCGCCGGCCGCGGTGGCGCGCGCGAAGCGGGAGGCCGCCGATATCCAGGCGCAGATCGACAAGGACCAGGCCGCGCTGAAGCTGCCCAGCTTCAAGCTGGAACCGTGGGACTGGAACCGCTATTCCGAGGAAGTGCGCAAGGCCAGGTACGATCTCGACGAAAGCCAGATCAAGCCGTATTTCGAACTCGACAACGTGCTGCAGAACGGCGTGTTCTACGCGGCCAACCAGCTGTACGGGCTGACCTTCAAGGAACGCCACGACATCCCGGTGTATCAGCCCGATGTGCGCGTGTTCGAAGTGTTCGACAAGGACGGCACCTCGATGGCGCTGTTCTACTGCGATTACTTCAAGCGCGACAACAAGAACGGCGGCGCCTGGATGGACAACCTGGTCGCCCAGTCGAAGCTGCTCGGCACCAAGCCGGTGATCTTCAACGTCACCAACTTCAGCAAGCCGGCCGCCGGCCAGCCGGCTCTGCTGTCGTTCGATGACGTGACCACGATGTTCCACGAGTTCGGCCATGCGCTGCACGGCATGCTCGCCGACAGTCAGTACCCGACTCTGTCCGGCACCAATACGGCACGCGATTTCGTCGAGTTCCCGTCGCAGTTCAACGAGCACTGGGCGACCGATCCGAAGGTCTTCGCCAACTACGCGAAGAACTACAAGAGCGGCGAGCCGATGCCGCAGGCGCTGGTCGACAAGATGACCAGGGCCGGCAAGTTCAACTCGGGCTACGGCATGACCGAGCTGGTCGCCGCCGCGCTGCTGGACATGAACTGGCACATGCTCGGCGCCGACGCGCCGTTGCAGGACGCTGGCCAGTTCGAAGCCGCGGCGCTGAAGAAGGACAGCATCGACCTCAGCTACGTGCCGCCGCGTTACCGTTCCAGCTACTTCCAGCACATCTGGGGCAACGGCTATGCGGCCGGCTACTACGCCTACCTGTGGACCCAGATGCTGGCCGACGACGCTTTCGTGGGCTTCAAGGACCACGGCGGCCTGACCCGCGAGAACGGCGATCGCTTCCGCGCGATGATCCTGTCGCGCGGCAACACCGAAGAGCTGGCGAAGCTGTACAAGGACTGGCGCGGCCAGGATCCGAGCATCGAGCCGATGCTGGTCAACCGCGGCCTGAAGGACGCACCGAAAAAGTAAGTCGTCATGGCGGCATGAAACACGAAACGGGTCGGCATCGTGCCGGCCCGTTTTTCATGGGCGACCCTTCATGGCGCGGATAGACCGGTCGAAGGCTGCGTCACGCGATGACGTGTCAGGAAGTCGGATACCAGTCGTACGATTTCATCGGGGACCTGCAGCGTGGCGAAGTGGCCTGCATCGAGAACGTGGATCTCCGCCTGCGGCGCATCGCGCAGGTAGGCGAAGGCCCCTGGTGTGGTGAAGAAATCATCATGGCTGCCCCACAGCACCAGCACTGGAATCTTCAGTTTCCTGAGCTGGGCCTGCCATGCGGGATAGCGTGTGACGTTGTTGCCATAGTCGAACCAGAGATCGTTGCGCGCCTCGATCACACCAGGCCGCTGCTCGGCTGTGGCTGCCTGCAGCACCACGTCCGGACTGATGTCTTCGTCGTTGCTCCAGCCAACAGCTTGCGGGTAGCCGAGCGATTTGGCGTAGCCGGCGCGGCGCGCGTCGAGGGCGACATTGCGATGTCGCCAATGCTGTCGCAATTCGCCCTGCGGGTCCTGCGCGGTGGGAAAGCCGTCCAGATGGATGACGCCGTTCTGCACCATGAGCGCGGTGATCGCCTGTGGCTCGGCGCTGATCAACCGGAAGCCGACCGGGACGCCGTAATCCTGCATGAAGAGTCCGTACTGCGTGATGCCGCGCGCCTTCAGAAAATCATGCACTGTCGCGGCCAGATGATCGAATGTGTACTCATAGGTCTTGCGATCGGGCGCATCGGAATAGCCGAATGAGGGGTAATCGATCGACACGACATGCACGGCCTGCGTTGCTACCAAATCCTCCATCACCTTCACGTATTGGATCGACGACAGCGGGTTGCCGGGCAGGAACAGGATGGTGGGGGCCTTCGGGTCGCCGCCCTCGCGATAGAACAGGTGGATGCCATCCACGCTTTGCCAGCCATGTGTGAGCGTCGCGGCGCTGGCGGGCCAGGCTGTCGCACCGAGGCCGGACAGAGAGAGCAGAAACAGCAGGCGACGCAAGGTGCTCATGAGGATTTCCGGGTGTTCCGTGGAAGGTGCACGCTAGTATTGGATGCACACTATGTGCCGTGAAGTGATGGTTCCTCACCATGCGATGAATGCGATTCAACGATGAAATACCTGCTGCCGCCGATGCATACCTTGCGCACGTTTGAGGCGCTGGGCCGGCTTCGCCACTTCACGCGCACGGCCGAGGAATTGCATCTCACGACGAGTGCGGTTAGTCATCAGATCAGGGTGCTGGAGTCGTTCCATGCCACCCGGCTTTTCGTGCGTAACCGGCACGACGTGGCGCTGACGCCAGCGGGCGAGCGCCTGATGGTGGCGGTCCGCCATGCCCTGCAGCAACTCTCGGCGGCCAGCGAATCCATCCGTGCGCAGGATGCGGCCCGTCTGTCGGTGACGGCACCTCCATCGCTGGTCAGCCGCTGGCTGATGCCACGGCTTGGCGTGTTCCTGCAGCAACACCCGACGGTTGATTTCAGGCTGCGCGCCACCTCGGCGGTTGTCGATCTGGCTCCAGAAGAGATCGACCTGGGTATTCGCTTCGGTGGCGGTCGATGGCCGGGCATGCGCAGCGAAAAGCTGTTTGACGAAGAAATCTTCCCGGTGGCTTCACCGGCTTACCTGGCGCGTATGAATGTACGTCGGTGGGCGGATCTGCGCCGCTGCCTGCTGCTGCGTGACGACTTCCACCCTTGGGAGGACTGGCTGGATGAGATCGGTGCCGCGCCGGCGGGTCACACATTCGGTTCGGTCTTCAACGATTCGGCACTTTCGCTGCAGGCGGCCGAGGCAGGGCACGGGGTCGTCCTCGCACGCAGCGTGCTGGCAGCGGACGCCATCAAGGCCGGCGCGCTGGCGCGGGTTGGCAAAAGAGCAGTGCACTCGCGCGGCAGTTATTACCTGGTGGCGCCCTCCGACCGGCCGGAGGGTGCAGCCGTCGGCATGTTCCGTGAATGGTTGCGCGAAACGGCCAGCCACTGACCATGGCCGGGAGCTTCGGCGACTGCTGGATGCGCTGAAGAAGCTGATATTGCCGCGGACGCCGTCGAAAACATCGAGCGTGATCTGAGCAGGCCGCACAGACGCGGGTCGCGTGGAATAATCGAACCTCCCCCGACCGGAGTGGTGCACGCATGGACAGCCATCATTTCCTGCGGACCGCGGTGGTGTTCCTGCTTGCCACCGTGATCGCGGTACCACTGACCAAGCGCTTCCGGCTTGGTGCGGTGCTTGGCTACCTGCTGGCCGGCGTGGCGATCGGGCCGCAGGTGCTGGGGCTGGTCAGCGACACCGAGGGGGTTGCCACGATCTCCGAGTTTGGCGTGGTGCTGATGCTGTTCGTGATCGGCCTGGAGCTGTCACCGCAGCGGCTGTGGGTGATGCGCCGCTCGGTGTTCGGTACCGGCCTGCTGCAGGTGCTGGCCAGCAGCGTGGCGATCGGTGCGGCAGCGTATTTCCTGTTCGGCCTCAGCGGCAGGGCGGCCGTGATCGTCGGCGGCAGCCTGGCGCTGTCGTCCACCGCATTCGGCCTGCAGATCCTGGCCGAGCGCAAGGAGGCCGGTGCGGCCTACGGTCGTCAGGTATTCGCGGTGCTGTTGTTCCAGGATCTGGCGGCGATCCCGCTGATCGCCGCAGTGCCGCTGCTGGCTTCTTCGAACGCGCACAACTTCGACGTGTTCGCGGTACTGCGCACGATCGGGGTGATCCTGGCGGTGGTGGTTGGTGGCCGCTATCTGTTGCGGCCGGTATTCCGTTTTGTGGCGCGTGCGGATTCGGTGGAGGTGTTCACCGCCACTGCGCTGCTGGTGGTGATGGGCGTCGCGTTGCTGATGGAGCTGGCCGGGGTGTCCGCCACGCTGGGCGCGTTCCTCGCCGGCATGCTGCTGGCCGACTCGGAATACCGGCACGAGATGGAATCGAACATCGAGCCGTTCAAAGGCCTGCTGCTGGGGCTGTTCTTCATCAGCGTCGGCATGTCGATGGATATCTCGCTGCTGCTGCACCGGCCGGGCCTGATCTTCGGGCTGGTGGCGGCCTTGCTGCTGCTGAAGAGTTTCCTGCTATGGCCGCTGGGGCGGTTGCTGGGCGGGCTCAATCGCTCCGACACCTTGCGCATGCTGGTGCTATTGGCTTGCGGCGGCGAGTTTGCCTTCGTGGTGCTGCGGCAGGCGGCCGAGCAGCAGCTGATCGACGGCGGCCAACGCGATGCGCTGGTGCTGACGATCACCCTGACGATGGCGCTGACGCCGTTGCTGGTGGTGCTGGCGGCGAAGGTGCTGAATGTGATGCCGAAGAAGCCGGTGCGTGAGTTCGACAGCATCGACACGGCGCCGCCACGGGTGATCATCGCCGGCTTCGGCCGGGTCGGGCAGATCATCGCCCGCGTGTTGCGGGCCCAAGGTATTCCGTTCGTGGCGCTGGAGCATTCGGCCGAGCAGGTCGATTTCTCGCGCCGCTTCGGCACGGTCAACCTGTTCTTCGGCGACCCGGCGCGCCCGGAGTTGCTGCGCGCGGCACAGGCCGACAAGGCCGAGGTCTTCGTCCTGGCCACCGACGATCCGGAGGCCAACCTGCACACCGCACGGCTGGTGCGGCGGCAGTATCCGCATCTGAAAATCATCGCGCGCGCGCGCAATCGCCAGCACGTGTTCCGCCTGATGGATCTGGGCGTGGACGAGCCGGTGCGCGAGACGTTCCACTCCAGCCTCAAGATGACCCGCAAGACGCTGGAGGCACTCGGTCTGTCGCATGAGCTGGCGGCCGATCGGGTCGAGCGGTTCCGTCGCCACGACGAGGACCTGCTGAAGAAACAGGCACTGGTCTACGACGATGAGACCAAGCTGATGCAAAGCACACGCGATGCGCTGGTAGACCTGCAGCGCCTGTTCGAGGCGGACGCCGAACCTAGTGCGGAGCGTGAACGCCAACGTGATCCGGGGGTGCCGCTGACCGGTGAGGATTGACCGGGTTCCCGGGTCACCACGGGTCGAGTCGTGGCAAGCTCGCGCTGGACTGGAGTAGGTTGCGTCAACCGGCTGCCGGTTCCGACGTTGCCTAGCAACATGCCTACGACTCAGCTCCCCGCATTGACCGGTCCCGTCGTGATCCGCTTTGGCCGGCTCGGCGACACCGTCCTGCTGCAGCCGCTGTTGCACAAGCTGCACCTGCGCTATGGCCAGCCTTGTCAGTTGCTGGCACTGGGGGATTGGTCGCCGGGGCTGTATTCGGCGCAACCGGAAGTGGCCGGATGCATTCCGCTGCGTTCACAATACGGCCCGATATGGATGCGCCCGCAGCGCTGGCGTGCGGCGCTGGCCTTGCGGCGCCTGCGTGGGTCGCCGTTCTACATCTGCGAACCCGAGTTCCGCACACGGACCAAGATACGCCCGATGCTGGCGCTGGCTGGCGTGCCGGCCGAACATTGCACGTTCATCGAAGACATCCCGTCGATCGAAGACGAACACTGGGTAGACTGGCTGCTGCGCTTCGGCGACACCACGCCGGCCGCATTTCGCGCGAGTGGCGAGTCGACGCCGCCCCCCGTTCATGCCGCGCCGCAGTTGCATGTCAGCGCAGCCGAACGGGCTGACCGCGAGGCATGGCTGCATGCGCAGGGTCTGGGCGGGCGCCCGCTGGTGCTGCTGCAGCCGGCGAACAAGCGCACCATGCGCTGGAACGGGGTGCGCGCCGCGGAAGATGACGCCAAATCCTGGCCGGCGGAGCGCTGGGCTGCACTGGCGCGGGCCATCAGCTACCGTCTGCCGCAGGCGCAGGTCCTGTTTTGCGGTTCGGCCGCCGAGGCCGGCTATCTCGATACCTTGCTGGCGGTGACCGATGCGGCGTCATCCAGGATCGCCGCCGCGGCATTGCCGCTCGGTCGGCTGAAGGCGCTGTTGGAGATTGCCCACAGCATGGTCTCGGTAGATACCGGGCCAGCCCACCTGGCCGCCGCCATGGGTTGTCCGCTGGTGGTGCTGATGGGGAACCGCTCGCCGCAGTTGTGGACCCCGCGCAGCGGATCCGGCAGCGAGGTGAGGGTTCTCGGAGGCCTGCCGGCCATTCACCGGGTGGACGAGATCGAAACAGCCCAGGTGGTGAACGCATGGCGGGCCTTGCGCTGGCGTACTGCGGCAGAAACCACCACCAGCGATGCCGAGACGATCGCCTACTCGGCCGGCTGCGCCGGTTGACGTAGCGTTTGTCGCACGCTCGGGATCGCGCCGCTGCGGGCGGCCAGTTCGTGCGCGATATCGACGTAGCCAAGTTGCCGCGCCACATCCGCCGCGGTGCGGCCAAACGCATCGGCTGCATTGCGATCCGCACCGCGCGACAGCAGCACGCGAGCCGGCGGCAGCAGCGCATGCATGGCGCAGGCGTGCAGTGCGGTGACACCGCGCTGGTCGGCGTGCTCGACCTTGGCGCCGGCCTCCAGCAGCAGTGGTACCAGCGCGCCGATGTGGGTGGCGTCGCATTCGCTGCCAGGACGCAGTTGCGCGCCGAGCAGCAGCAGCAGCGGCGTCTTGCCTTCGCTGTCCGCGTGATTGATGTCGGCGCCGCGCTTGAGCAGGCCATCGAACAGGCGGCGTGCGCGCAGGCTGTCGTTGTGCTCAAAGCCGAACTGCGCGGCGGCATGCAGTGCGCTGCGTCCACCCGCATCGACCGCATTGACCTCGGCACTGGCATCGAGCAACTGCTCGGCGATTTCCGGATAGCCCATCGCGGCGGCCACCATCAGTGCGGTGGCCTCGTTTGGCAGGCGCTGGTCGGCACTGACTTCATGTTGCAGCAGCAGGGCGACCAGTGCCTCGCGGCGTGCCGCGACCGCGGCGGCCAGCGGAGTCACGCCACTGCGCGCGGCCAGCGCCGGATCGGCACCGGCATCGAGCAGGCACGCGGCTATCTCGCGGTGGCCGGCACCGCAGGCGCGCAGCAGCGCCGTGGCGCCCTGGTCGTCCTGGGTGTCGACGGCGAAGCCCAGTTCGAGCAGACGCTGCACGGTGGCCAGTGCACCGGCGGCAGCGGCGGCCGGCAGATCAGTGGGGCGCAGCGGGCGGTTCGGTCGCGACCAGTCGCGCCAGTCCAGCCAGCGTTCCACCGCCGGATGTTCCAGCGCCAGTCCCAGCGGTGTCTCGCCGTTCGCATCGGCGGCTTCGGGATTCGCGCCGTGCGCGATCAGCGCGCGGACCAACGGCAGCGCCTGCGCACCGTGTTCGAGCGCGGCGAACAGCGGCGTGCGGCCGTCGCGGTCGCGCGTGTTCGGATCGCAGCCGCGCGCCAGCAGGACCTGCAGCAGCTCGGGTTGCGCATTGACCACGGCCAGATGCAGCGGCGTACGCTCGCGCGCATCCGGACCGAACGGATCGGCACCGCGTTCGAGCAGGTTGAGTGGCAGCGCGGTCGCCTGCGCCACGCCGCTCAGGCGCGACAACGCCTGCGCCAGCAGGCCGGCGCCGGCCGGGCTGGCGCCAGCCTGCAGCAAGTCGTCCAGAGCTTCGGTCGAATTCGGCAATTGCTGCAACAAGGCGTCGAACAGGCGTCGGCCCAGCGGCGGCATCGTGGGTGCATCGGTGGTTTCCGCGTCATCGATGCGCGGCGCTTCGAAGCGGGCTTCGGCATCGAGGCCGTGATCGAGCAGCCAGCGGCGGCCGGCGGCGAGACCTGGCGTTGCCAGGTCCAGATACAGCTGCGCCAATTGCGCCTGCGGCCATTCGCGCACGCGTTCGGCAAAGCCGGACACGATCGCCCAGTGACCGAAACGCAGCGCATCGAGCAGGTGCGTCGGCGTGTCGGCGCCTTCAGCCAGCAGGTCCTGGCTGAGGCTGGCCGGCAGCGGTGTGTCCGGGTCGAGCAGGGCAACCAGATCCCAACGGCCCGCGGCAGCGGCATGATCGAGCGCACTGCGGCCGTCGCTGCCGGGCGCCTTCGGTTCGGCACCCAGCGCCAGCAAGGCGCGCACGGTTTCGCCATGCGCACGCGGCGACTGGCAGGCCAGGGTCAAGGCATCGCGGCCATGCTGGTCGCGCACGCGCGCATCCGGCTGTGCCTCGGCCAGCAGCTGCACGATGCCGCCGGCGCCTGCGCGGGCCGCTTCCATCAGTGCGGTGCTGCCACGCTGGTCGGCCAGATTGATATCGGCACCGGCCGCGCACAGCGCGCGGGCGATCTGTTCGTGCCCTTCGGCGGCGGCGCTGAGCAACGCATGCCGATGACGCGCATCGACCGCGTTGACCGCGGCACGATGCTTGAGCAGCAGCTCGACGCCTTCGGCATCGTCGTCGGCGATGCCGGCGGCGGCGACCAGCGCCGGCTCGCCGTCGGCCGGTGCCGGCTTGGCGCCGTGTTCCAGCAGGAATTTCACCAGCGGCCAGTTGGCGGCGCGGCAGGCGGTGGCCAGCGGGCTGATGCCGGCCTTGTTCAGCGCGTTGATCGGCGCGGCCGCGTCCAGCAGCATCGCCGCCACGCCCGGCTCGGCACTGAGCACGGCGCCGTGCAGCGCGGTATTGCCCTCGACATCGGCGACCAGCGGGCTGGCGCCATTGGTGAGCAGGGTCAGCACCGCCTCGGCGCGACCGTGCCAGCTGTCGCGGGTGGCGGCGAGCAGCGGGGTGATGCCGCCGCTGGCACGATTCACGTCGGCCCCCTTGGCGATCAACGCACGCAGCAGGCGGGTGTCCGGCAGCAAGGCAGCGAGCATCAATACCGGGCGCTGGTCACGGTCGTCGGCAGTCGGCGCGGTGTCCGGATCGGCGCCGGCCTCGACCAGCGCCAGCGCGCGTTCGATATCGCCATCGCGGGTCGCTGCCAGCAGCGCCCTGGCCTGCTCAGGCGTGCCGGCCGTGCGTTCCTGTTCGCTCAACACGGGACGCGGGGCGGGTGCGGCTCTGGTCGACAACGCGGCGTAATCGCTGCGTCGACGCGGTTGATGTCGTTCGCACAGCAGTGCACGCAGCGTGCGGTTGGCGATGATCAGGCAACCCAGCGGCAACAGCACGACGCCGTAAATTGCCAGAGCGGCGATGCGCGGCTCAGGCGGCAGCACGCCATACAGTCCGGTCAGTGCAATCGCGCCGAAAGCCAGCACCAGCAGCGAGAGCGCGGCGGGCAGGAAGTGGCTGAAGAAGCGTTCCTCATGCGACAGATGACGACCGAACGCGATGCTGCGCAGGGTGGCGGTGAAGATCCACGAACCATCGCGCTGGCTCGGATACGCGTCATCCCAGACGAACACCAGCCCGAACGCCGGCCACAGCCGCCACAGCGCGGTCAGCGCCAACACCAGTGCTGCGGCCAGGATCAGCGCCGCGCTGAGACTGGGCGTCTGGCTCAGCTGCAGCATCGGCCATGCGACCAGCACGAACACCAGCGCGGCGTAGCCGGTGAACATCACCAGATGCGCGGCGCCACGACGCAACACGGTGCGGCCGAAGCGCGGCTCGGGATCGAAACCGATCGCGTGGCAGATCGCGGCCATGGTCAGCGCGTTTGCCAGCAGCAGCGGGATCAGGGTCAGCGGATGGGTAGCCAGTCCGGCAGCGGCGACCGCGATCAGGCCTGGAATGAACCAGGCGAGAGCCTGCATGAGAGGAGGGCGGCGTCGCGATTTGGGCTGGGTCATGGAGACAGTATAGAAATCGTTGGATGTGCAGACGGTAACCAAGTGTTAACGCCAGCGACACGGTGGCGTGATCAGTCGTCCCGATCATCTCGCGGGGAGTGGGTGTAGGCGAGATGATTGGCGGTGGCCAGGGTTTCCTGCGGCGGCAGCTGCAGATGCCAGCCTTGCAGGCGCAGGTTGGCGAGTACCTGCTCGGTGTCCTCGACCGGCAACTTGCGTTGCTCGTCCAGTTGCACTTCCATCACGAAGCGCAACTCGCCCAGCAACAGGGCCAGCGACTCGGGCAACACATCGAAAGCATCGCGCTGCGCCAGCCACAGATAGCTGTCGGCTTTGCGCAGGCTGGCATAGACGAAGCACTGCATGACGGTACCTTCGTGGGCGATGTATGGACCGCTCAGGGTAGCAGCGTGGCCGGCCGCTTGCCCGTCTGGCGATGCTGGCGTGAGGGTTGCACGGGTTCGCACGGGAGGGGGAGGTGGCAGCCAAGTGGCGTCTGCAGCATTTGCGTCCGTTCGTTAGTTAAATGTTGCGACCGCACTTGCAACACCTTGGGCGAGCGGGCAAAGTGCGGCGCAGGGGCTTCAAACGCGCGTATGAATTTACATTTGGCGGGGCCTCAGTTGTCTACCCGAGCCGCATCACGATCAAGTTAAGCAGGAGCAAGCGATGTACATGTCTTTCCGTTCCTTCAAGGGCGCTGCCCGTCCGCTCGCGCTCGCCGCGCTGAGCGTGGCCATTCTTGGCGCACTCGCACCGGGCGCCGCCAGCGCCAGCGCTTTCCAGCTCAAGGAAAACAGCGCCAAGGGGCTGGGTCGTGCGTATGCCGGTTCGGCCACTGCCGGTGGTGATGCCTCGGTGGTGGCGAACAATCCGGCCGCGATGACCGATCTTCAGGGTACCTACCTGCAGGCCGACGTCACTGCGATCAACTTCAGCACCAAATTCACCGGCACCGGCCATGACGTGCTCGGTCGTCCGATCAGCGGCGGCAATGGCGGCGACGGCGGCACCACCTTGCCGGTGCCGGCATTGTTCGTTGCCACCCAGGTCAACGACCGCGTGCACGTGGGCGCGGGCTTCTCGGTGCCGTTCGGCTTCCAGACCGAATACGACAAGAACTGGGTCGGCCGTTACAACGGCATCAAGTCCAAGTTCGAGTCGCTCGATGCCACGCTGTCGGCGTCGTTTGACGTCACCAGCACCTTCAGCATCGGCGCCAGCGTCATCGCGCAGAAGACCAGCGCCGAACTGACCAGCGCGATCAACTACAACGCCGTGGGCCTGGGCATCCAGCAGGGGATCGGTGCGAAGACTGCCGCTGGCGTGGCGCAGATCCAGGCCGCGGCCGCGGCTGGGCAGATCCCGCCGGCGCAGGCCGCCGCGATGATCCAGGCGGCTGTGCAGCAGGGCCAGGCTGCGGCGGCCGGCGTCGCTGCCGCGACACCGGTTGGCGGTGACGGTTTTGCCCGCATCAAGGGCGATGACTGGGGTTACGGCTGGCAGTTGGGCGGTTACTGGAAGCTGACCTCCAATGACAAGCTGGCACTCAACTACCGTTCCAAGATCAGCCATCGTCTGGAAGGGACGGGCAATTTCACCACCACGCCGGGATACGACGCGTTACTGGCGAACCCCGCGCTGGCTGCCTCGATCCCTCCGTTCGCGCACACCACCGGTACCGCCAACTTCACCACGCCGGCCGTGATCAGCGCGAGCTACTGGCACCAGGAAGAGAAGTTCGGTCTGGGCATCGATCTGGCCTACACCAAGTGGGACGTGTTCAAGAACCTGACGGTGAATTACGGCAATGCGCAGCCGCCGACCACGGAAGCGTTCGACTGGCGCAATACGGTCTTTGCCTCGATCGGTGGTGATTACTACCTCACCGACAAGGTCACCTTGCGTGCAGGTATCGCGGTCGACCAGACGCCTACCCGTCTTGCCACCCGCGACCCGCGCGTGCCTGACTCGACCCGTCAGATGGCCTCGTTCGGCATCGGCTACAAGGCCAGTGAGCACTTCGAGATCAATGCGTCCTACGCGCATATCTTCGTCAACCAGGCCCACGTGAACACGAAGAGCGGCACGGGTGACACGCTGACCGGCAACTTCGCCGACTACGGCAACCTGCTGAGCTTCTCGGCGCAGTACAAGTTCTGATTGCGGCAACACGGTCGCGCCCATCGAGGTGATGGGCGTCCAAACAAAAGCCTCCCCGCGTGAGCGGGGAGGCTTTTTTGTGGTCAGGCATCGGGGAGAGCCGTCAGTGCTCAACCACGCTTGAGCAACAACTCCAGCATGCGGCGAAAACGTACGCCGTACGGCGGGTTGAGCAAGCCGGCGCCATTGAGGCGGGCCTGCCGGAACACCGGCTTCAGATGCGAGAACGTGCGGAAGCCGGCCTCGCCGTGATAGCCACCCATGCCCGAGGCACCGACGCCACCGAACGGCAAGCCATGCTGGGCGATGTGGTACAGCGTGTCGTTGAGGCTGACGCCGCCGGCCACGGTACGCGCCAGCACCCTGTCGATCAGTGACCGATCCTGCTCGAACAGATACAGCGCCAGCGGATGCGGATGGGCGGTGACGTAGGCGATCGCTTCATCCAGCGAGTCGTAGGGTACGAGCGGCAGCAGCGGACCGAAGATCTCTTCCTGCATCACGCCCATGCCGTCGTTGACCGCGCTCAGCAGCTGCGGTGGCAGCAGGCGGCGCGCCGGATCTTCCGCGGCCTCGCTCAGCGGATGCACCTGCGCACCGGCGGCTACGGCGCCATCGCGCAGTCCGACAAGGCGCTGGTACTGGCGATCGGAAGCGACGCTGGCGTATTGCGTGCTCTGTGCCAGTTGCGGATACATCTGCATCACCACACGGCGAGCGGCAGTGATGAAATCCGCCATGCGGGCGCGCGGCAGCAGCACATAGTCCGGCGCGATGCAGGTCTGGCCGGCGTTGACCAACTTGCCGAACAGGATGCGTTCCACCGCGTTGTCGAAGCGCGCACCGGGGCCGATGATCGCCGGCGACTTGCCACCGAGTTCCAGTGTCACCGGGGTCAGGTTCGCGGCGGCCGCACGCATCACATGGTGGCCGACCGCGGTGGATCCGGTGAACAGCAGGTGGTCGAACGGCAACGCGGAAAAGGCCTGCGCCACCGCGGCATCGCCGTTCACCACCAGTACTTCGTCGGGCTGGAAATGGCGGCCCATCTGCTCGGCGAACAGCGCCGAGAAACGCGGCGTGTATTCGCTCATCTTGACCATCGCACGATTGCCGGCGACCAGCGCGTCGACCAGCGGCCCGATCGCCAGATACAGCGGGTAATTCCACGGCACGATGATGCCGATGACTCCCAATGGCTGCGGTATCAGCGCATTGCGTGCGGGCAGGAAGGCAAGGCCCGCCAACGAGCGCCGTGGGCGCATCCAGCGCCGGCCATGGCGCAGCGCGTGGCGAATGCCGGACAGACTGGGAAAGAATTCCAGCAGATCGGTTTCTTCCGCAGGACGCTGACCGAAATCGGCCGAGATGGCGGCCGCGAAGGCGCCGCGCTGCTCACCCAGCATCGTTTCCAGCGTTCGCAACCGCTTCGCGCGCGCATCCCATGACGGCATCGGGTTAGCCGCCTGCGCGATGCGCATGCGTTGCAGGCTTTCAGTGAGATTCGGGTCGGAGGTGCTCATCGGGCGCTCGATAAACCATAGGGCCTATCCATAGCACACTGTCTGGCCCGATGGCGCCACAACTATTCATGACTCGCGTCGAGGCGATGCGGCGCCGCAGTGTGGACGTAGCCGCGATGAGATGACGGCCGGCGCACTGAGCGTCGACCGTCATGCGCTAGATCGCCTATTCGCCGATGGTCAGCAGCGACGCATTGCCGCCAGCCGCCGTGGTGTTGATGGTCAGCGTGCGCTCGCCGGCGAAGCGCAGCAGGTAGTGCGGGCCGCCAGCCTTGGGGCCGGTGCCGGACAGATTCTCGCCGCCGAACGGCTGCACGCCGACCACCGCGCCGATCTGGTTGCGGTTGACGTAGCAGTTGCCGACGCGGGCATGGCTGGCGATGTAGTCGACGGTGTCGTTGATGCGGCTGTGGATGCCGAGGGTGAGGCCGTAGCCGGTGGCGTTGATCTGGTCCACTACCTGCTTGAGCTCGCTGCCCTTCCAGCGAATCACGTGCAGCACCGGGCCGAATACTTCGCGGGTCAGCATGGCGAGCGAGGAAATTTCGTAGGCGCGCGGGGCGAAGAAGGTGCCGTTGGCGGTGAGCGCCGGATCGAGCGCGACCTCGCCGATCTTCTTCGCTTCCTTGTCCATGCGTGCGGCGTGGTCGACCAGGATCTTCTTAGCATCTTCGTCGATCACCGGGCCGACGTCGGTGGAGAGCTGGCCCGGGTCGCCCACTTTCAGCTCGCCCATCGCACCGGCAAGCATCGCGCAGACCTTGTCGGCGATGTCTTCCTGCACGAACAGCACGCGTGCGGCCGAGCAGCGCTGGCCGGCGGACTGGAATGCGGAGGCAATCACATCCTTGACGATCTGCTCGGGCAGCGCGGAGGAGTCGGCGATCATCGCGTTCTGGCCGCCGGTCTCGGCGATCAGTGCGGCAATCGACGCATTGCGCGCAGCCAGCGCGCGGTTGATCGCCCAGGCGGTCTCGGTGGAACCGGTGAAGGCGACGCCGGCGACGCGCGGGTCGCGGGTCAGGGCGGCGCCGACGGTGGCGCCGTCACCCGGCAGGTACTGCAGCACGTCGACCGGCACGCCAGCATCGTGCAGCAGCTTCACGGCGGCATAGCCGATCAGTGAGGTCTGCTCGGCCGGTTTCGCGATGACGGCATTGCCGGCGGCGAGCGCGGCGCTGACCTGGCCGAGGAAGATCGCCAGCGGGAAGTTCCACGGGCTGATGCAGACGAATACGCCGCGGCCGTTGAGGAACAGCTGGTTGCTCTCGCCGGTCGGGCCGGGCAACTGCTCGGGCTGACCGAACAGGCGGCGCGCCATGGTGGCGTAGTAGCGCAGGAAGTCCGCGGCCTCGCGGATCTCGGCGATCGCGTCGGGCAGGCTCTTGCCAGCCTCGCGCACGCACAGCGCGATGAATTCGCCGCGGTGCGCTTCGAGCTGCTCGGCGGCGTGTTCGAGGATCGCGGCGCGGCTGGCCGCGGGCAGACGATCCCAGCCGAACTGCGCGGCGACAGCATTGCTCAGCGCCTTGTCGACGGTGGCGCTGTCGGCGCTGACGTAGCTGCCCACATTCTGGCGGCGGTCGGCCGGGTTGGTCACCTGTACGGTCGGGCCGTTGGCGGTCGCGCCCGGCACCAGCGGGCCGGCAGTCCACGGGCCGGCGCTGGCGTTGACCGCATCGGCCATCGCCTTCAGTTCGTTGTCGTTGGAGAAGTTGACGCCCATGGAATTCTTCCGAAGTTCACCAAAAAGATTCACCGGCAGCGGGATGCGCGGGTGCGGAATGGAGGCGAAGCCGCGCACGGTTTCGCACGGGTCAGCGACCAGCGTGCGCACCGGCACACTCTCGTCGACCACACGGTTGACGAAGCTGGTGTTGGCGCCGTTCTCGAGCAGCCGGCGTACCAGGTACGGCAGAAGGTCCTCGTGCGTGCCGACCGGCGCATAGACGCGGCACGGCACGTTCAAGTTCTGCGGGCCGATCACTTCGGCGTACAGGTCGGTGCCCATGCCGTGCAGGCGCTGATACTCGTATGGACGGCCCTGCGCGATGTGATGCACGGCGGCGATCGAGTGCGCGTTATGCGTGGCGAACTGCGGGTAGATCAATTCGACGCCGGCGTTGAACAGCCGGTGTGCGCAGGCCAGGTAGGAGACGTCGGTGTTCGGTTTGCGCGTATACACAGGGTAACCGGCCAGACCGTTCTCCTGCGCGCGCTTGATCTCGGCATCCCAGTAGGCGCCCTTGACCAGGCGCACGTACCAGCGGCGATTCGCGGCGCGCGCGGTCTCGATCAGCCAGTCGATCACGAACGGGGTGCGCTTGGCGTAGGCCTGCACCACGATGCCGAGACCGTTCCAGCCTTGCAGCGAGGGATGCGCGAACACGTCGCCGAGGATGTCCAGCGACAGTTCGAGCCGCTCGGCTTCTTCGGCGTCCACCGACAGCGCGATGCCGTACTTCATCGCCAGCTGCGACAGCTCCAGCAGTTTCTCGCTGAGCTGGCGGTGGGCCAGTTCGCGCTTGGCCACTTCGTAGCGCGGATGCAGGGCGGACAGCTTCACCGAGATCGACGGAGCGTCGGTGTGATTCGCGAACGGACCGCGTGCGCCGATCGCAGCGATCGCATTGCGGTAATCCTGCTGGTAGCGCTCGGCGGTCTCGCTGGTCAGCGCCGACTCGCCCAGCATGTCGTAGGAATAGCGGTACACCGCGTATTCCTTCTTCGCGCAGCGGTCCAGCGCCTCGTCGATGGTCTGCCCCATCACGAACTGGTGGCCCATGATGCGCATCGCCTGGCGCACGGCGAGGCGGATCGCCGGTTCGCCGGCACGGCCGACCAGCCGCTTCAGTGCGCCGGTGAAATCGTGGCGGGTGTCTTCGGCCAGATTCACCAGATGCCCGGTGAGCATCAGGCCCCAGGTGGAGGCGTTGACGAACAGCGACTCGCTCTGACCCAGGTGCTTCTTCCAGTCCGCGTCGCCCAGCTTGTCGCGGATCAGTTTGTCGGCGGTGGCCTTGTCGGGGATGCGCAGCAGCGCCTCGGCCACGCACATCAGCAGCACGCCTTCCTCGGAGGACAGGTCGTACTGGCGCATGAAGGATTCGACCGCGCTCTGGTCCTTGGCGCGTAGGCGCACCCGGCTGACCAGCTCGGCGGCAAGGTCGATCACCTTTTCGCGTTCGACCGGCGGCAAGCTGGCCTGGGCGAGCAGGTCGTTGACCGCTTCGGTTTCGTCACGCAGCCAGGCAGCGCTGATACGGGCGCGCGCCGGGGTGGGGTGGGCGGGAAGTTCGGGGCTGAGGATGGGTTGGGTCACGGGCTTGTCTGCAGATCCGCTCGGCGCGGAGGGAAGCGCGGGATTGTACGCTGCGGCCACGCTCGCACGCATCCGCACGACGGATGCCAGAGTGACGCTGGCTGGGCGTCATCGGAGCCTGATCCAGATCATGTGACTGCGGCATTCTTGCCCGTTGCGCCGCCGCGGCCTATCATTCCGCTGTTCCAGGCACGCCGGATCCCCATGATCGTGCTTCGACCAGCTACCGCCGGCTTGCCGTGCGTGACGATGTGGCTCAAGCCCAATCGCACGCTCAGCCGGCGCGGTCTGCGTCGATTGATCGTGGTTCTGGTGGCGCTGGTGCTGATAACGGCAGGACTGGGTGCGTGGCAGGGGAATGTGTTTGCTCCGCTGTTTGCCTTGGTCGAATCCGCCGCCGTGGCTGTCGCCTTGAGCGTGGCCTGGCGGGCCGGCGATCGCAGTGAGCGCATCACCCTCGACGCTGTGTCGCTGGAGGTGCAGTCGCTGCCGGGCCGGCGCCGCATGCGTTTCCAGGCGTACTGGGTGCGCGTGTTGCTGGAGCCGGGCGACGGGCGTCAGCGCCTGCTGCTGTCATCGCACGGGCGCGAGTTGGAGATCGGCGCTTTTCTGGCGGAACAGGAACGTGTCGAGCTGTCGAGAAAACTCATGGTGCTGCTGGCCGATCTCAACGGCCCGTCGCGCAAGTAGGTTCAACAAAGGTGCAAGACATGACATCTGGCGGCATCAGGCGATCATTCACGGCAGCGGCGACCCTCGCCCTTGCATCGTTCGGCAGCGTGGTTCATGCCGCCCCCGGTCCGTGGCAGCTGAACATGGAGCGCGGCGCGAGCACCTGGTCGCAGGTGCCGTACCACCTGAACAACATTTCGCTCGCCGTGTGCACGGTGATCGGCATCCTGGTGTTCGGCGCGATGTTCATCGCGATGTTCCGTTTCCGCAAATCGCGCGGTGCGGTGGCCGAAAAGTGGTCGCACAACACCATGGTGGAAGTCATCTGGACCACCATCCCGGTGATCATCCTGGTGGTGCTGGCCTACCTGGCCACCGGCGGCCTCACCTCGTGGGCCGACACCACCGGTTCGCAGATGACCGTCAAGGTCACCGGTTACCAGTGGAAGTGGCGCTACGACTATGTCGAATACCAGGGCAAGCCGATCGACAAGGTCGGCTTCATGTCCAAGCTCGATACGCAGAGCGACCAGACCCGCCAGCTCGGCTCGGGCATGGATCCGTTTGCGGTCAAGGTCGGTGACGAAAGCACCTACCTGCTGAACGTCGACAAACCACTGGTGGTGCCGGTCGACACCAAGATCCGCTTCGTGATCACCAGCGGCGACGTGATCCACTCCTGGTGGGTGCCGGCGACCGGCTGGAAGCTCGACGCGATCCCCGGAATCATCAACGCCGCCTGGGCCAACTTCCAGACGCCGGGCACCTATCGCGGCCAGTGCGCCGAGTTGTGCGGCCAGGATCATGGATTCATGCCGATCGTGGTGGTGGTCAAGTCGAAGGCGGATTTCGCCACCTGGCTGGCCGGGCAGCAGGCGCAGTCCGCTGCGCCCGCGGCGGCACCGGCACCGGCGGCAGCCTCCAGCACCGCCGCGCCGCAAACCAGCCAGGTCGCTCCGGCAGCGGATGCGGCCAAGCAGGGCTGATCCAGCCCGGTTCGGCCGTTCCCGGTACACGCTTTCTCACGCAGTCGCATTCAATATTTCAGGTTAGAGGTGCAAGGCCATGTCCTACGCAGCCACCCATGATCAGCACGATGATCACCACGGCGCGCCGAAAGGTTTCTTCCAGCGTTGGTGCATGTCCACCAACCACAAGGACATCGGCACGCTGTATCTGGTCTTCGCACTGACGATGTTCTTCATCGGCGGCAGCTTTGCCATGCTGATCCGCGCCGAGCTGTTCAAGCCCGGCCTGCAGCTGATGCAGCCGTACTTCTTCAACCAGCTGACCACCATGCATGCGCTGGTGATGATCTTCGGCGCGATCATGCCGGCCTTCGTTGGCCTCGGTAACTGGATGATCCCGTTGATGGTCGGCGCGCCGGACATGGCGCTGCCACGCATGAACAACCTGTCGTTCTGGATCCTGCCCTTCGCGTTCACACTGTTGTTGTCCACCCTGTTCATGGCAGGTGGCGGCCCGGCCGGCGGCTGGACGATGTATCCGCCGCTGTCGCTGCAGAGCGATTCGCTGGCCTACGTGGTGTTCGCGGTCCATCTGATGGGCATCAGCTCGATCATGGGTGCGATCAACATCATCGCCACCATACTCAACATGCGCGCTCCTGGCATGGAGCTGTTGAAGATGCCGGTGTTCGTGTGGAGCTGGCTGATCACCGCGTTCCTGCTGATCGCGGTGATGCCGGTGCTGGCTGGCGCAGTGACCATGCTGCTGACCGACAAGTACTTCGGTACCAACTTCTTCAACCCGGGTGGCGGTGGCGACCCCGTCTTGTATCAACATATTTTCTGGTTCTTCGGGCATCCCGAGGTTTACATCATGATCCTGCCCGCATTCGGGATCATCTCGGAGATCGTGCCGACCTTCGCGCGCAAGCCGATCTTCGGCTACAAGGCGATGGTGTTCGCGATTGCCTCGATCGCGTTCCTGTCGTTCATCGTGTGGGCGCATCACATGTTCGCGGTCGGCCTGCCGCTGGGCGCCGAGATCTTCTTCATGTACGCGACGATGCTGATCGCGGTGCCGACAGGCGTGAAGGTGTTCAACTGGGTTGCCACGATGTGGGGCAGCTCGATGACGTTCGAGACGCCGATGCTGTTCGCGGTCGGTTTCATCATCCTGTTCACCATCGGCGGCTTCTCCGGGCTGATGCTGGCGCTGGTGCCGGCCGACTTCCAGTATCACGACACCTACTTCGTGGTGGCGCATTTCCACTACGTGCTGGTGACCGGCGCGCTGTTCGCGATCATTGCCGCGACCTACTACTGGCTGCCGAAGTGGACCGGCAACATGTACAGCGAGTTCTGGGCCAAGATGCATTTCTGGAACAGCGTGATCTGGGTCAACGTGCTGTTCTTCCCGCAGCACTTCCTCGGTCTGGCCGGCATGCCGCGCCGCATTCCCGATTACAACGTGGCGTTCGCCAACTTCAACATGATCAGCTCGATCGGCGGCTTCCTGTTCGGCGCCACCCAGCTGATCTTCATCGGCGTGCTGAT
>DAHUXL010000179.1 GCA_027307195.1 Rhodanobacter sp.
TCGCTGCGCGATGCAGATGATGTTTGGCGTGTACGCCAGTACACCGGCGACCCCACGAAAACGCAGGCGCTGCCACGCAAGACGCTGGACTGGATAGTCGAGGCGCAGCAGCGCGGCGCCGGCGAGATCGTGCTCAACTGCATGGGCAGTGATGGTGTACGCCAGGGCTACGATCTGGAACAACTGTCGAAAGCTCGCGCGCTCTGCCAGGTGCCGCTGATCGCCTCCGGCGGTGCCGGTGCGTCGGAGCATTTCCGCGATGCCTTCGTCGAGGCTGACGTGGATGGCGCACTGGCCGCCAGCGTGTTCCATTCGGGTGCGATCGCGATCCCCGCACTCAAGCAATATCTGCACGGGCAGGGCGTAGCCGTCCGCCTGTGAGCATCCAAGGACAAGCAGCGATGAGCGATTCCACTACCGACTTCAGCCGCCTCGACTGGGCCAAGGGCGACGGCCTGCTGCCGGCGATCGTGCAGCACTGGCTGAGTGGCGAGGTGCTGATGCTCGGCTACATGAATGCCGAGGCGCTGGCGCAGACCCAGGCCAGCGGCAAGGTCACGTTCTACAGCCGCAGCAAGCAGCGCCTGTGGACCAAGGGCGAAAGTTCCGGTCACGTGCTGGCGTTGAAGTCGATCCGCGTGGACTGCGACGCCGACACCTTGCTGGTGCAGGCCGAGCCGCACGGACCGACCTGTCATCTGGGTACATCCAGCTGCTTCGGCGAAGCCGTGCAGCCGCCATTCGGTTTTCTCGCCAAACTCGACGCGCTAGTCGCGCAACGCCATGCCGAACGCCCCGAGGGGAGTTACACCACCAGTCTGTTTGAAGGCGGTATCCGCCGGATGGCGCAGAAAGTCGGCGAAGAAGGTGTCGAAACGGCGCTCGCCGCCGTGGCGCAGGACGATGCCGAATTGCTGGGTGAGTCAGCCGACCTGATCTTTCATCTCACGGTGGTGCTGCGGGCACGTGGACTGTCGTTGACCGATGTTGCGGCGTTGCTGGCCAAACGGCACAACGTGCGCAGCGACATTGAGAAAAACTCCGAGAGATAGCGACTGCGATTCGATGAATCTGGTTTAGGTGCGCTTTTAAACGTGTGGATTGAACAGAACTGTCAGCGTTCTCTTGCTCTTTTTCTTCGCCGCCTGGTGACCTCGTCAATCAGCTATTCTTTGGATCGACGGACCAAACATTTGCCGATTGTCGAATGCGCCACAGGGGAGCGTTATGTGGGGGTATTACGTTGCGTTGGCGTTGCGAAGCAGTGGGCGAAGCAAGGCTTTGACGGCACTGGTGATCGTGCTGCTGGCTTTCGGGGTGGCGGCCTGCATGGTGAGCTATGCGGTGTTTCGTGCGACCACGAGCAATCCGCTCCCCGACAAGTCTTCCAGGCTTTTCGTGCCGCAGATCGACAATGTGGGTCCGATGTACAACCGGGACGGCGATCCACTCGAGTCACTCAGCTACATTGACGCCATGGCGTTGTGGCAGGCTCACCAGGCAAAGCGCCAGACGATCCTCTTCGCCTCGACCTGGCAGCTGAACCCGGCCGATCACCCCACGCAGGCCATGACGCTGGACGGCGATGCGGTCACCGCCGATTTCTTCCGCATGTTCGATGTGCCGTTTCGCTTCGGCAGCGGCTGGACGGCGGATGAGGACACCCATCACGGCAACGTGGTCGTGATCAGCCAGGACTTGAACGAAACGCTCTTTGGCGGCCAGAACAGTGTGGGTCGCGAGATCCGGCTGGATGGCCGACTGTTCCGCATCATCGGCGTGCTCGACGACTGGAACCCTCGGCCGCGCTTCTTCGACATCGGCAGCCATGGAACCACCTTCGACGACGCGGGGGGTGTCTACATCCCGTTCGCCGCTGCCGCCGACATGAAGAAGGACAGCACGTTCGTGTTCTGCCCGACGGCAACGCGGCGATCGAACACCGCAAACTGGGACGCCTACCTGCACAGCGAGTGCGACCGCGTCGATGCCTGGGTGCAGCTCGACACCGCTGCCGAGATCGCCCACTACCGCGAGTTCCTGCACAACTACGCCGCCGAGCAGCAACGCCTCGGGCGCTTCGCGTGGGCGCCCAACATCCGCCTGCGTAACCTGACGGACTGGCTGGCGCACGAGGTAGGCACGCCTCCGGTGTCGAGCCTGTCGATGCTCGTGTCCGGCAGTTTTCTCTTGATCGTGCTGGTCAACGTGGTGGGGCTGCTGCTGGCCCGCTTCATGCGGCGCGCGCCGGAAATCGGCGTTCGCCGTGCCCTCGGCGCATCGCGTGCCGCGATCTACCGGCAGTTCCTGACCGAGGCGGTGACGGTCGGCCTGTTCGGCGGCCTGCTCGGCGTGGTGCTGACGCTGTGGGGCGTGAGTGGTGCCGTCGCACTGTTCGAGCCGACCATCGCGCGGCTCGTGCATGTCGACACCTCGCTGATCGTGCTGACCGTGCTGGTGGCGGTGGCAGCCGCGGTGGCGGCGGCGTTGTATCCGACCTGGCGGGCCGCGCAAACTCAGCCCGCCTGGCAAATCAAGATTCACTGAGGTCTTCGTCATGGCCCTGAGCAGGACATTCATCCAGCTACGCCCGATTCTTGCCGCACTAGGCCGACACAAGGCCGCCACCGCACTCATCGTGCTGCAAGTCGCGCTGACGCTGGCGGTAGCCTCCAACGCCTTGCTGATCGTGGTCACGCGGGTCGTACATTTCTCGCGTCCCACCGGCACCGACGAAGCCCACCTGTTCGTCGTCCGCAATGGCTGGACGATGGGCCAGAACGCGACCGAGATCGATGCGAACATCCGCGCCGACCTGCAAACCCTGCGGCAAGTCCCAGGGGTGCGTGACGCGTTTTCCAGCCAGGGGTTTCCGCTGGGGGGCTACAGCGCCAATATCGTCACGCATCTCAAGCTCGATCCGGAGCAGAAGACCGACGCGCAACTGGTCACCTACCTCGCTTCGGACGAGCACACCATTGACACGTTTGGCATATCGCTGGTCGCCGGGCGCAATTTCCGGCCCGACGAGATCGTCGCGATCGGCCCCAACGACAAGATGGATCCGCCGGGCATCATCGTCACCCGCGGTCTCGCCGACAAGCTGTTTCCCGATGGTTCGGCCCTGGGCAAGACCGTTTATTTCCCGGAAGGACCTGCCGCCATCATCGGTATCGTCGCCAAGCTGCAAGGGCCACTCAGACATTCGAGAATCGCAGATGGATTTACGGTGCTTGTCCCGATGCACTTCGTCGATCTCGCGGGCGTCAACTATCTAGTGCGCACCGACGCCACGAACATGCAGCCTGTCATCGCGGCCGCGCTGAAAGCCCTGCAGTCACGCGCGGGCACGCGCATCATCGCCGCGAAAGACGGCGTCATGACCATGGCCCAGGTGCGCGAGCACTCGTATGCGGACGAACACAGTGTGGCAATGCTGATGAGCCTCGTCTGCGCGTTGCTGCTGCTGGCGACCGCCGGTGGCATCGTCGGCCTGAGCAGTTTCTGGGTCAGCCAGCGACGGCGGCAGATCGGCGTGCGCCGCTCGCTCGGCGCCACCACCGGCGACATCCTGCGCTACTTCCACGTCGAGAATTTCCTGATCGTCAGCGGTGGCATCGTGCTGGGTGCCGTGCTTGCCCTCTTTGCGAATCTCGGCCTGATGCAGGTCTACGAATTGCCGCGCATGCCGCTTTACGTGCCGCCGCTGGGCGCGCTGCTGTTGTGGCTGCTCGGTCAGCTGGCCGTATGGGGCCCGGCCCGATATGCCGCGAAGGTGCCGCCGGTGGTCGCGATTCGCTCCGAGTGACGAATCGCCCAAGGCGTGTCGCCAATTCATTGGTGCTGCGAAGGGCAGAAATGGTGGCGGAGGCCACGAGCATGCCAGCTGGTGACTGGGCTGGCCTGCACGCCAACCGACAGGCAGCAGCTATCACCCCGTTAGCGTGTAAAATGACCATTTTTCAGCCAGAAATATGCTGCAAGCTTCTCAGCGGACCAGTGTCCGCGGCCCGACGTTCATACGCTT
>DAHUXL010000182.1 GCA_027307195.1 Rhodanobacter sp.
CATCGCCGGCGATTCATCCGCGCGCAGCAGCAGGAAGTCGAAGGCGGCGCGAAAGCGCGGATGCGTCATCAGGCGGAATACCCGCTTGCGCTGTATCTGCTCGAAGCGCGGCTGCAGCGACCAGATCTCTTCCATGGTGAAGGTGAACCGGCGCGGGATCGCCACCCGCTGGCATTGCTCACCGACCACCTGGGCCGACGCGCGTGCCCACGCCTCGGTGCTCTCCTGGCCACGGGCGATCCAGTGATGCGCCACATCACGCACCTCGCCCCACAGCAGCACCGCGAACAGGAATGCCGGCGTGACCGACTTGCCTTCGGCAATGCGCGCATCGGTATTCGCCAGCCCCTGCTCGATCAGCGAACGCAACGCCTCGTCGCCGCGCTTGAGTGCCCGCGCGGTCGCCGGAAACAGGAATTTCAACAGGCCGCACTGCTCCAGCATGCGGAAACTCTTCAGGCCGTTGCCGCTGAGGAACATCTTCAGCGATTCGTCGAACAAGCGTGCGGGCGCGGCATCGGCCAGCAACGGGCCGAGTGCCTCGAACGGCGCCATCGCGGCCGCGTCGATGCGCATGTCGAGCTTGGCCGCCAGCCGTGCCGCACGCAGCATGCGCACGGGATCCTCGCGATAGCGGGTATCCGGATCACCGATCAACCGCAGCGCGCGATCCTCCAGATCCCGCATGCCGTCGACATAGTCGCGCACGGAGAAATCGCTGATGTCGTAATACATCGCGTTGACACGAAAGTCGCGGCGGATCGCGTCTTCCTCGATGGTGCCCCAGATGTTGTCGCGCACGATGCGGCCATCGACGATATGCCGGTCGCCCTCGCCGCCTTCCTCGCCGAGGCCACGGAACGTCGCCACCTCGATGATCTCCGGACCGAACACCACATGCGCCAGACGAAAGCGCCGGCCGATCAGGCGGCAGTTGCGGAACAGTCTCTTCACCTCGTCCGGCGTCGCGCTGGTGGCGACGTCGAAATCCTTCGGTTGCAGGCCCAGCAGCAGATCACGCACCGCGCCGCCGACCAGATAGGCCGTGTAGCCGGCCTCGTTCAGGCGGTACAGCACTCGCAATGCCGCCTTGCTGATGTTCTTGCGCGAGATGATGTGCTGGTCGCGCGGAATGATCCGCAGCGCTGGCATGAGGTCGGTCCTTGATTCGAGATTCAAGCGGTCGGAATCCTTGCGGGCGAAGCTGCCCTTGGTTGCAATATATCGCGGTGCGCGGCGCCGCGGATCATCCCGTGGAACGCATGGCACATGCATCGACGGGGGCATGCTCCGGGCGGCGCCGGCCGATGCATGCCAAGCATTGCCGCACGAAACAATTCCGTTATACTAGCGCGCCTCACAGCATAACGCTCCCTTCGTCTAGTGGCCCAGGACACTGCCCTCTCAAGGCGGGAACACGAGTTCGAGTCTCGTAGGGAGCACCATTGCTTTTGCAATCTTCCGTGATTGCTCCAGTCGGGCCGGTCAGCGCCAACATGTAACCAAGCGCCGCTGGCTGGATCAAAAAGCGGCCATCCATGGCCGCACTTTTCACAAGAGCCGACGCGCTGATTTACCGGGCCGCCTGGCACACCTCTCACAAGCAGGCCAAAGCCGCCCATGACTTTCGTCGTCATCGACAACTGCATCAAGTGCAAGTACACCGATTGCGTTGAGGTCTGCCCGGTCGACGCCTTCCATGAGGGCCCCAATTTCCTCGTGATCGATCCGGACGAGTGCATCGACTGCACCTTGTGCGAGCCGGAGTGCCCGATCAACGCGATCTATCCGGAAGACGACGTGCCAGCGGGCCAGGAAGCCTTCGTGGCGCTCAACGCCGAACTGGCCAAGGGCTGGCCGGTGATCACCGAGCGCAAGGACAGTCCTGTCGACGCCAAGGACTGGGAAGGCAAACCGGGCAAGCTCGAGCTGCTGCAGCGCTGAGTTCCCCTCGTCCACAAACGGAAACGCCGCCGAAGGGCGGGTTTCCGTTTGTGGTGACGGCTGGACTTAGCCGCCCAGACGCGACTTCAGTGCGTCGATCACCTTGGCCACCGCGGCGGCGTTGCCCTGGGCACGGATTTCGCTGGCATTCGTGCCGCTGCCGTTGATGCTGACCTGGACCTGATGCGAGCCCGCGCCCATCGTGGCAGCGGAGTCACTCTTGTCACGCCCGAACATGCGGCCGAAGAAGCCTTTCTTCTTCTGCTGCGCGGCGGCGGAAACATTCAGCGTGTAGCTGTGCGCAGCGTCGTCATGACCGACCAGTTGCCCCAGACTGCCGCTTTCCAGCACCTGACCCACCCGGTGATACGCATTGTCCACGTTGTCGGCCAACACAAAGCCGTCAGCAATCTGGCCTGCGGCGGCAGCGCCGACGCTGGCAACTGCGCCATTGGCAGTCGGCCGGTTCGCGCCGGGTGGCGGAATCACCAGCGCATCACTGGTCGACGGGCGGTCCAGGTTCGGTGGAATCTCCAGTGGCGATTGCTGCTGGGCGGCGTCCCACGCCTTGTGCGAGCGGAACATGCCGCAGCCGGAAAGCAGCAGGCCACTGAGGGCCACAGCCGGCAGGGCCACGAGGAGCGAGGTTTTCTTCATGTAGTCAGATTCCGTGAGTAAGTCGGGCAACCGTCAACCGGCCGCAGTCGCCAAGGATGCCAGACTGGACAGCGCTTGGTGCAATCGGGCGCGATCCGGACCGTCGTTCAGCTCCACCAGCGGCAACCTCGGCAACGCCAGACCCAGCCCCAGAACGGGCAGGCCAGCCTTGACCGCGATTGGGTTCGGCGCACAGTTCAGCGCCTGCACCAGCGGATCGATCGCCGCATGACAGCGTTCGGTAGCAACCTGATCGCCACCTGTGGCCGCATCGCACAACGCGCGAAACGCCTCTGGCACCAGGTTGGCCACCACCGAGATGGTACCGGCCGCACCGGCCAGCATCGCCATGCCTGCGCTGCCATCGTCGCCGGACAGATAGACGAAATCCGCGCGCACAAGTTCCGCCAGCGCCGAAATCCGTTCGTGGTCACCGCGCGCTTCCTTGATGCCGATGATCGCCGGATGCTCGCGCAGCCCGGCCACCGTCTCCGGCAACAGGTCGCAACCCGTACGGGTCGGCACGTTGTACAGCAACACCGGCAGGCCACCGTGCTCGGCCACTTCGAGGAAATGCCGGCGCAGGCCTTCCTGGGTCGGGCGCACGTAATACGGCGTCACCACCAGCGCGGCATCGGCACCCAGCGCCTGAGCGCGACGGGTTGCGGCGACGGTCTTGGCGGTACCCGCCTCGCCGGTACCGGCGATCACCGGCACCCGCCCGGCCACATGCTCGACGGCAAACGCCAGCAAACGGTCGAACTCCTCGTGCTCCAGCATGTGTGCTTCGCCGGTGGAGCCGGCCACCACCAGCGCCTGGGTACCGCCAGCCAGCTGATAGTCGAGCAAGCGGCCGAACGCCGGCAGGTCGAGTGCGCCATCGGCCGCGAACGGAGTGGCCAGCGCGCAGATGCTTCCGCGAATGTTCAAGACTCGACTCCGCTCCAGATCAAGCGCTGCATGTTACTTGCCGCCTTGAGATACGGGCAAGTAAGCTCGATCGGAGTAATCTCGTCGTTTCAGCAACATGCGGCATGCCGCCACAGGTAGAACCTTTGAAACCTTCTTCCGCCTCTTCTCCCGCGGCCGCACGTGCAGGCAACGACAATCAGTTGCTGATCCAGGCGCTCACGCCATCGAACAAATCGCCATTGCTCGCGCTGGCCAAGCGCATCGCCGACGCCGGCTGCAACCTGTCCGAATCGCGCGTGTCGACGATCGGCACGGAAATCTCGCTGATGCTGCTGGCCAGTGGCGCGTGGGATGCACTGGCCAAACTGGAGACCGCGCTGACCAAACTGGCCCGCGACGAGAGTCTGCGACTGGTGCACTACCGCACCGGCCCGCGCGAGAACAGCTCGCATCTGCTGCCGTACCTGGTGGAAGTGGTGGCGGCCGATCGGCCGGGCATCGTGGCGCGGATCGTGGAGTTCTTCACCCAACACGAAATCAGCGTGGAGCAGTTGAACTCCACCCGCTACCAGGCGATGCAGACCGGTGCGGAGATGTTCCAGGCCCAGTTCACCATCGGTGTTCCAGCGGAGATCCATATTGCCGCGCTACGCGACGATTTTCTCGAGCTGTGCGACGGCCTGAATCTGGACGCGATCATGGATCCGGTGAAGTTCTGAGGATCGCGCGATCCGGCGCATCTGACAAGGACTGTTAACGGCGGGTGCGCACGCGCTAGTCTTGCTTCCGGGACTACCGAGGAACGCTGCATTGCCGTCCGTGTGTCGATCCAATCCGATCGCTTTCTGCGTACCTCCCGCAGTGTTTACCGTCAGCCGGTTCCGGAACTCCCCTTTCCACACGCATGCGCAGCGGTCACCCGCTGTGCCGGAGTA
Source organism: Rhodanobacter sp. (assembly GCA_027307195.1). GTDB lineage: Bacteria > Pseudomonadota > Gammaproteobacteria > Xanthomonadales > Rhodanobacteraceae > Rhodanobacter. Next base: position 4,449 of record DAHUXL010000182.1, read on the forward strand.
GTCATGCCCGAAGTTGGCAAGAAGGTCCCTTCGCTCAGCGGTATCACCGGCGACGGCAGCGCATTGAAGCTCGCCAGCCTGAAGGGTCAGTGGGTAGTGGTGTATTTCTACCCCAAGGACAGCACACCCGGCTGCACCAACGAGGCAAAGGACTTCCGCGACCTGTATCCGGCATTCCGGAAACGCAACGCGCAGGTCATCGGCGTGTCGCGCGACTCGCCGAAATCGCACGCCAACTTCGCCACCAAGCAGGAGCTGCCGTTCCCGCTGGTCTCGGACTCTGATGAAACCTGGTGTCAGGCATTCGACGTGATCCACGAGAAGGTGCTGTACGGAAAACATCACCTGGGCATCGTGCGCAGCACCTTCCTGATCGACCCCGACGGGAAACTGGCCCAGGAATGGCGCGGCGTGAAAGTGCCTGGCCACGCCCGGATCGTGCTCGACGCCATCTCCGGCAAGTGACCATCCCGGCCCTCATGGTTTTCACCGGCACCGCTTGCCGACATCCGGCGGCCGAGCCGTGCCGGCACCACCTTCCCGCGGCTCGCCTTGCGTCGCGGCTCTCTCATCCACCCACCAGCGAGGACACTTCCGCATGACCGGAAGCAAGCGCATCTACGCTCTCGACACCAACGTCCTGCTGCATGACCCGACCTCGCTGTTCCGTTTCGAGGAACACGACGTCTTCATCCCGATGACCGTACTGGAGGAACTGGACGAAAAAAAGAAAGGTGCCTCGGAAGTCTCGCGCAACGGCCGCCAGGTCAGCCGCTTCCTCAATGAACTGGTCGAACTTGGCAAGCAGCACGACCTCGGCGACGGGCTGGAACTGACCAACCCGCAGGGCATCAAGCTCAAGCGCGGCGGCTCGGTCGGCCGGCTGTATTTCCAGCACCGCACCAGCAGCAACGGCCACACCAAGGCGGACAACCAGATCCTCGCGGCGGTGATGGAATTGCGCGACCAGAATCCCGATCGCGCGGTGATCCTGGTCACCAAAGACATCAACCTGCGGATCAAGGCCAGCATCAACGGCATCGTCGCCGAGGATTACGAGAACGATCGCGCACTCGATGATTTCTCGCTGCTGTACACCGGCTCTGCCGAACTGTCGGAAAACTTCTGGGACCAGCACCCGGAAGTGCAGTCGTGGACCGAGCGCGGGCGCACTTTCTACAAGGTGGATCGACGCGAGGAGGATACCTGGTATCCGAACGAATGCCTGTTCCTGCCCGGTGAAAGCGCGGTCGAACTGCGCGTGCTGCACATCGACGACGTCAGCGCCACGCTGGTGTTGCTGGATGACCACTCGCATGCCAATCATCACGTGTGGGGCATCGGCGCCCGCAACCGCGAGCAGAACTTCGCGCTCAACGCGTTGATGGATCCGGACATCGACTTCGTCACCCTGCTCGGCAATGCCGGCACCGGCAAAACCCTGCTGGCGCTGGCCGCCGGCCTGGCACAGGTGATGGATCAGCAGCGTTACCGCGAGATCATCATGACCCGCGCCACCGTCTCGGTCGGTGAGGACATCGGCTTCCTGCCCGGCACCGAGGAGGAGAAGATGACGCCGTGGATGGGTGCATTGACCGACAACCTGGAGGTGCTCGCCAACCCCGAGGATGGCGGCAGCTGGGGCCGCCAGGCCACCAACGACCTGCTCGCCTCGCGCATCAAGATCCGCTCGCTCAACTTCATGCGCGGACGCACCTTCCTGTCGCGCTACCTGATCATCGACGAAGCGCAGAACCTCACCCCGAAGCAGATGAAGACCCTGATCACCCGCGCCGGCCCCGGCACCAAGATCGTCTGCCTCGGCAACGTCGAACAGATCGACACACCGTACCTCACCGAAACCACCTCCGGTCTCACCTACGCGGTGGACCGCTTCAAGCAATGGGAGCATTCGGCGCATATCACGCTGCGCCGCGGCGAACGTTCGCGGCTGGCGGATTTCGCGGCGGAGGCTTTGTAACCGGGACTCGGAATCGGCGTCAGGGAAAAGCGTCAAGTCCTGTATGGACTCCCATTTCATCGATAACTCGGGCATCCAATCCGTAGTGCCGCATTTGTGCGGCGCTACGGGGGATTTCGACCGCATCGAGGCGCTTCACGACAAGCGAGTAGAATGAGCACCTGACCGCTCTGGCATGGCTGTATCCGTCGATATGATCTTTACCCCCCGTCTCGTGCTGCTCGCCCTGCTCGTCTTTTTCGTGCTGTGCGTGCTGCTGGTGCACCTGCGCGGTCGTGTGCGGCTGCGCTTCGATCGCCAGCTGGTCGATCACTCGGCGATCTTTGCGCCGTACAACCTGCTGATGTACGCATTTTCGGCGATGCCGGCTCGACCGATTCTCGATCGCCGCGGCTTCCCGCAACTGGATCTGCTGCAGGCGAACTGGAAGGTCATTCGCGACGAGGCGACGCACCTGTTCGACGAGGGGTATATCCGCGCCGCCGCGAAGTACAACGACGCCAGCTTCAACAGTTTCTTCAAGCAGGGCTGGAAGCGTTTTTATCTGAAGTGGTACGGCGAGCCACTCGCTTCGGCCGAGGCGCTGTGTCCGCAGACGGTGGCGCTGCTGAAATCGATCCCCAGCGTGAAGGCAGCGATGTTCGCGCTGCTGCCGCCGGGCAGCAAACTCAATCCGCATCGCGATCCGTTCGCCGGTTCGCTGCGTTATCACCTGGGCCTGATCACGCCCAATTCGAGGAATTGCCGCATCTTCGTCGACGGCGAAGAGCATGCGTGGGGCGACGGCAAGGACGTGGTATTCGATGAGACCTACGTGCACTGGGCCGAGAACACCAGCGAGCAGACTCGGGTGATCCTGTTCGCCGATGTCGAGCGACCGTTGCGCACGCGCTGGATGAACGCGATCAATCACCGCGTCGGCGCGTTCATGGGCAAGATCACGGCTTCGCCGAACAGCGACAGCAGCTCGGAGAAAACCGGTTTCGTGAACCACATTTACGCGCTGAGCCAGCGCAAGGGCGCCGTGCATCGCTGGAAGGTCGAGTTCAAGCGCCGCCACAGGAAGCTGTACAAGGCCGGCAAGTACGCCGGCATCGTGTTGCTGATGTGGCTGATCTTCCTGGCGCCGTGGCCGCTGTTTCGATAAGTGATGTTCCGCTGATCGGTCACATCGACTGAACCCTGCGCGTCCTGGCTGCGTACCCGAGCGAGAGTGCCATGGATCCAGATAACGCCCTGTTCCAGCAGCACCGCCCACGCCTGTTCGGCCTGGCCTATCGCATGCTCGGCACACCGAGCGATGCCGAGGACGTGCTGCATGACGCCTGGCTGCGCTGGCACGCGCAAGACATCAATGCGTTGGACGATCCGGCGGCATGGCTGGTTACGGTGACCACACGCATCGCGCTGGATCGCCTGCGTCGCGCCACAACCGAACGCGCGCACTATCCCGGTCCGTGGCTGCCCGAGCCGCTGCTGGCCGAGTCCGAGCAACCCGAAGCGCAGCTGGAACGCGCCGAAAGCCTGACGCTGAGTTTCCTGTTGCTGCTTGAACGCCTCGGCGCCGAGGAGCGCGCGGCCTTCCTGCTGCACGAAGTGTTCGACTACAGCCATGCCGAAACGGCGGCAATGCTAGGCCTCAGCGAGGATGCCTGTCGCCAGCGCGTGCATCGCGCGAGGCAGCGCGTGCGCGAAAATCGCCCGCGCCAGCCCGCACTCGACATCCGCAAGCAGCGCCGCCTGCTGGAGCGCTTCGCGGAGGCCTTGCGGCAACCCGACATGGACAAGCTGCGCGCGCTGTTCGCAGAAGACGCCTTGCATGTCTCCGACGGCGGCGGCCTGGCAACCGCCACGCTGCATCCGCTGCACGGCGTCGAGCGGCTGGCACGGCTGTACATGCAGATCGCGCTGCACCAGCAAGGGCACGGCGTTCATCACGAGATCCGGCTGCTGAACGGCGCGCCGGCCCTGCTCAGCTGGCAGGGTGCCAGCCTGGTGACGGCGAGCTGGATCGACGACGACGGCGAGCAGATCCGCGCCATCCATGCCCTGCGCCACCCGGAAAAGCTGGCACGGCTGGCAGAGGCTGTCACGAAATCCACGGCCAGCACGTCCTTGCGTTGAACGGCCAATCCGGCCGCACACCCCAAGGAGTTCCCATGTCATCCCGTCAATCCTCGGCCCCCACGCAGGAAGCCGTCAAACCCCTTTTCGCGCTGCACAAGCATGTGCATTCCGGCAGTCTCGAACCGGCCCTGATCGAACTGGTGCTGATGCGCGCGTCCCAGCTCAACGGCTGCGCCTATTGCATGGACATGCACAGCAAGGATGCGCGCGCGGCTGGTGAAACCGAACAGCGCCTGTACGTACTGCCAGCCTGGCGCGAAGCGCCGTTCTACAGCGACCGCGAGCGCGCCGCGCTGGCCTGGTGCGAGGCAGTCACCCGGCTCGACGCGCACGGCGTCAGCGATGAGGTTTACGACATGGCACGCGCGCAGTTCAGCGAGAAGGAACTGGGCGACCTCAACATGGCAGTGATCCTGATCAACGCCTGGAACCGCATCGCGATTCCGTTCCAGAGCGTGCCGGGAACGTATCAGCCGCCCAGGCGCTGAATGTTGGCACCATGAAAAAAGCCGCGGCTGGCTGCCGCGGCTTTTTTTGCCATCAACGATGCGCCTGCTCAACCTTTGATGCGCTTCACCAGCGCGTCGGCGAAACTGCTGGTGCTGCCCTTGCCGCCAATGTCCGGCGTGACGCTGTCACGGTCGTCGGTCATGGTGGCGCGGATCGCCTGACGCAGCTCGGTGCCCTTGTCCACCATGTCCAGATAATCGAGCATGTCGGCAGCGGCCAGCAGCAACGCGCACGGATTCGCGATGCCCTTGCCGGCAATATCCGGCGCCGAGCCGTGCACCGCCTCGAAGATCGCCGCGGAAGTGCCGATATTGTCGCCCGGTGCCAGGCCCAGGCCGCCGACCAAGCCGGCGCACAGGTCGGACAGGATGTCGCCGAACAGGTTGGTGGTGACGATCACGTCGAACTGCTCGGGCTTCATCACCAGCTGCATGCAGGTGTTGTCCACGATCATCTCGTTGAACTCGATCTGCGGGTATTCCTTGGCGATCTCGCGCGCCACGTTGAGGAACAGGCCCGAGCTGGTCTTCAGGATGTTCGCCTTGTGCACGGCGGTGATCTTCTTGCGACCCTTCTTCACCGCCAGCTCGAACGCGTAGCGCACGATGCGGCTGCTGCCCTTGCGGGTGTTGCGGATCATCGAGATGGCAGTCTCGCCATCGTCGGACAGCGTCTGCCCTTCGGACAGGTATGCGCCCTCGGTGTTCTCGCGCACCGTTATGATGTCGATGTTCTGATAACGCGACTTGGTGCCCGGAAAGCTCACCGCCGGGCGCACGTTCGCGTACAGGTCGAAATGCCGGCGCAGGGTCACATTGATCGAGGTGAAGCCGTCGCCGATCGGCGTGGTCAGCGGGCCTTTCAGCGCCACCTTGTGTTCGGCAATCTTGTCCAGCGTGGCCTGCGGCAGCAGCTGGCCATGCTTTTCCAGCGCGACCATGCCGGCGTCGACAAACTCGTATTTGAGACCGCAATCCAGCGCGTCAAGCACGCGCAGCGTGGCCGACATGATCTCCGGGCCGATGCCATCGCCGGGGATCACGGCAATTGTCTTGCTCATGGGGGAACTCCTGATAGCGAAAACTGACGAGCAGCACGTGCAGAGGGGGCAGGCACGTACTGAAACCGGTCAATTATCCCCGATGCAGCATCAGGCGAACAGGGCGAAACCCGCGCAAGGCGTTGCAAATACTCGCACGCAGCATTGCGAAAAGCCGCAGACGATCGCGCTCAGGCATGATCGGTGCAGCACGCCGCATCGGCAGCGGCGCCCGACTCGAGCTGGTCGAGCAGATCCACCGCGCGGCGCAGGTGCGGGATCACGATCGAGCCGCCCACCACCAGGCCCACGCTGAACACCTCGAAGAACGCATCGCGCTCGACGCCGGCTTCCTTGCACTGTGCCACGTGGTAGCTGATGCAGTCGTCGCAGCGCAGTACCAGCGAGGCGACCAGACCAAGCATCTCCTTGGTCTTCACATCGAGCACGCCGGCCTTGTAGGTCTGCGTGTCCAGCGCGAAGAAGCGCCGCACGACCTGGTTGTCCTCGGCCAGAATGCGCTCGTTCATGCGCTGGCGGAACGCGGTGAATTCGGCAAGTTTGTCGCTCATGCGCCCTGCTCCAGCAACTGCGTCAACTTGCCGCTGCGGTCGGCCGCCACCAGGTCATCGTAGCCGCCCACGAACTGGTCGTTGATGAAGATCTGCGGCACCGTGCGATGTCCGTTACTGCGCGCCAGCATCGCGTCGCGCTGGGCCGGGTCGGTATCGACGCGCACCTCGCTCCACTCCAGTCCCTTCGACTTGAGCAGGTTCTTGGCCGCCACGCAGTAAGGGCAGACTGCCGTGGAATAGACCTCGATCTTGGACATCACAACACTCCGCAACTTGGGTAAAGACCGTCATCAGATGGGGCCGCACCCGCACCAGCTCAAGCGGCCCGGCCGCACTGAACCGAAGCGGCAAAGCACGGTCACAGTGCTATTGTCGCTTACCCATGACCATGACACCACGACGATCCGCTCCGCGCCTGCTGACGGCCCTGATCTGCGCCGCCCTGGCCTGCACTGCCGGCGCGCAGCAGGACGTGCGCCTGCCGGACCTGGGCAGCTCGGCGAACGCGCTGATCTCGCCGCAGGAAGCACAGGATTACGGCGCCTCGATGCTGCGCCAGATGCGCGCGCTGGACATGGTGGTAGACGATCCGCTGCTGGACGACTACATCAACGACCTCGGCTACCGCCTGGTCGCCCACTGCGACAAGCCGAAGGATCACTACGCGTTCTTCATCGTCAAGGACCCGGAGATCAATGCGTTCGCGGCACCGGGCGGCTACATCGCGGTGAATTCCGGGTTGCTGGCGATCACCCAGAACGAGAGCGAGCTGGCCGGCGTGATCGCCCACGAGATCGGCCACATTACGCAGAACCACCTGCAGCGGGCGTTCGAGGATTCCAGGAAGGACGCGCCGTTGATGGCCCTGGTCCTGCTCGGTGCGATCGCCGCCGGTGCCGGCAGCCATAGTGGCGACGCGCCGATGGCGGTGCTGGCAGGCGGCCAGGGTCTGATCGCGCAGAAGTCGATCAACTTCACCCGCAAGGACGAAGTCGAGGCCGACCGCGTCGGCATTCAGACGCTGGCCAATGCCGGCTACGATCCCAACGCGATGGCCAACTTTTTCGAGCGCATGGAAGACGCCATGAGCGCCGGCGCCGGTGGCGAGGACGTACCGGCGCTGCTGCAGACCCACCCGGTGACAACGATGCGGATCAGCGATGCCAAGGCGCGTGCCGACGCGCTGATCGCCGCACAGAAATTGCGTCCGTCCGGCTCCAGCATGGACAAGCTGCAGTGGGAAAAGAGCACAGCGCCGATGCTGTTCGTGAAGGACCCCACCGTACTGGTAACGGCACCGAAGAGCGGCAGCCTGAACACCTATGCGCTGATGCGCGAGCGCGTGCGCGTGCTGGCCGGCGACGCGCCCAAGCTTGCCATCTACTACAGCTCCAGTCTGCAGCACCAACACGGCTTCGACACGCCGGCAAACCACTACGGCTACGCGCTGGCGCTCACCCGTAGCGGCCGCGGCGCGCAGGCGATCGACCAGTTGCAGCCATTGCTGCAATCCGCGCCGGACAACCTGATCCTGAAACTGGCGCTGGCCGACGCCCGCCTGCAGTCCGGGCAACGGGCCGCCGCACTGGTCCTCTACAGCGAGTTGAATACGCAGTCGCCGCGCAATCGTGCGGTGGCGCTCGCCTATGCCAAGGCACTTAACGCCGACGGCGACAAGGAACAGGCACGCCTCGCCGCGAACCTGCTGCGGCCATTGCTGGACAACGCCAGCGAGCCAGAGATCTACAGCACCTATGCCCGCGCAAGTGACAAGGCCGGCGACAGCGTGCGTGCCGGCGAGGCCTTTGCCGATGCCAGCTACTACTCCGGGCGGCCGTTCGACGCGATGGAGCAGCTCAAACGCCTGCTCAAGCGCGACGACCTGGATTACTACGCGCGCGTGCGCATCCAGGCGCGCATCGCCGAACTGACCCCGCTGGTGCTGGAACTGCACAAACGCAGAATCCAGACCGAGGACAATCCGGACGGCAAACAGCGGCTGCAGTCGCGCGACCATTGCAGCGGACGGCTATGCTTCGGCATCAGCGGCGACCCCGCGGACACGGGCTCCGGCGCGACGCCATACGACACCATGAATCCGCGCGGGTGAGCATAGGGTCTGTCACATCAGCCCCATGTCATCGACGCGTAACATTCATCCGTTGCAATATCCCCGTCATAAGCCACCGGCAGACCACGGCGTGCACAAACGCATCCTGATCGTTGAAGACGAGACATCGATTCGCGAGATGATCGCCTTTGCCCTGCGCAAGGCCGGCATGGACGCGATGCAGGCGGCGGATGCGCGTGCCGCCCAGCTGGCGATCGCCGAGCAGGTGCCCGACCTGATCCTGCTGGACTGGATGCTGCCGGGCACCAGCGGGCTGGAACTGGCCCGGCGCCTGCGCAAGGAAGAGCTCAGCCGCGAAATCCCGATCATCATGCTGACCGCGCGCGGCGAGGAAATGGATCGCGTCAACGGGCTGGAAGCCGGCGTCGACGATTACGTGGTCAAGCCCTTCTCCACCCGCGAGCTGATCGCACGGATCAAGGCTGTGCTGCGACGCAGTCATGGCGACGACGGCTCCGGCATGGTCGAGGCCGGTGGCCTGCGCATCGACGGCCCGGCGCACCGTGTATTCGCCGGTGACGAGCCGGTGCCGATCGGACCCACCGAATACCGCCTGCTGTATTTCTTCATGACCCATGCCGAGCGCGTCTATTCGCGCACGCAACTGCTCGACCATGTCTGGGGCGGCAGCGTGTACGTGGAGGAGCGCACTGTCGACGTGCACATCCGGCGCCTGCGCAAGACGCTGGAGCCGTGGAAGCTCGACGACCTGGTGCAGACCGTGCGCGGCACCGGCTACCGCTTCTCGACCAGCGTCTGAGCGGCGTGCTTGCGGCCGCGCCGGCTTTTGCCGATGCTGGGCGCCTTCCCTCAAGCGCTGCCGCGCCATACCTGAATGATCCAGCCCGCAACGCCGCCCTGGAAACTGCCTGCTGCTCTCGCAGCCGCGCTGGTCGGCGGCGCCGTACTGGGCGGGTTTGCCGGCGGCCATGTCGCCACCGGCGTTGCGCTCGTCGCGCTGGCTGAAGTCGTCTTGCTGCTGTCTCGGATCCGTCATCAAACGCGGCTCATGATGACTGCACCGGCTGCCATCAGCCCTCTTCAGCATGACCGTTTCATGACGCGTTCCCGCCGCATCGCCTCAAACCTGCGCGATCTGCGCAATGCCGCCAGCCAGTTGCCCGATGCGGTGGTGCTGCTTGATCGGCAGCAGCAGATACGCTGGTTCAATCACGCCGCCGAGAACCTGCTGGGGCTGCGCCGACCGCAGGACCGCGGCGTGCTGCTGCAACAGCGGATGGCCGGCTCGGAACTGTCCATCTGGTTGCGCGATGGTGCGCACGAGCCGCTCAATGATGCGACCGCACCCGGACAGGCGGACAGCCAGCTCAATGTCAGCATGCTGCCGTTCGGCGACCACGAGCAGTTGCTGCTGGCGCGCGACATCAGCCATCTGAACCGGCTCGAACAGATACGCCGCGACTTCGTGGCGAATGTCTCGCACGAATTGCGTACACCGCTGACCGTGATCCACGGTTATCTCGAACTGATCGATCCGGAGGACGTACCCGAACTGGCATCGGTGCTGGGCGAGATGCGCGTGCAGTCGAAACGGATGGGGCAGATCGTCGAGGACCTGCTGACCCTGTCGCGACTGGAAACCCAGCATCAGGTCGCCGACGAACGGGTGCCGATGGCATCGCTGCTGGCGACCGTGCGCAAGGAAGCCGAGGCACTCAGCCAGGGCCGTCACAAGATCATGCTCGAATCCACCGCCGAGGCGGATCTGCTCGGCTCGCCGAAGGACCTGCACAGCGCGCTGTCGAATCTGGTCAGCAATGCGGTGCGCTACACGCCGGCCGGTGGCAGCATCACGATCCGCTGGCAACGCGAAGCCGACGGCGCGGTGTACTCGGTCAGCGATACCGGTTTCGGCATTCCGGCCACGCACCTGGCCCGGCTCACCGAACGTTTCTACCGGATCTCCTCCAGCCGCTCGCGCGACAGCGGCGGCACCGGGCTGGGCCTGTCGATCGTCAAGCACGTGTTGAACCTGCATCAGGCGCAGTTGCAGATCGACAGTGCGCCCGGCGTCGGTTCCACCTTCGCCTGCCACTTCGGTCATGCACGCTTGCTGACTGCCGGTGGCAGCGACGAAGGTTGAGATCGGCCACGGCGTTTCCTTGGCCTGCGGCATGGGCCAGAATGCAGCATGCACCATCCATCGCCAGCCCTGCCCAGCGAGCCCGACCTGACGGCTCCCGGCCTCTACCTCAGCCGCGAGCTGGCCGCGCTGGAGTTCAACTTCCGCGTGCTGGCGATGGCGCGCGATACCGCCGTGCCGCTGCTGGAACGACTGCGCTACCTCAGCATCGTCGCCAACAACCTCGACGAATTCTTCGAGGTGCGGGTGGCGATGCTCAAGCACCACCATGCCTACGGCTCGGCCGCGCCGGGGCCGGACGGCATCCCCTCCGGCGAATTGCTGGCGCGGATCCGCAGCCGCGTGCTGGACCTGGTCGCCGAGCAATACGCCGCCTGGCAGGAGCAGATCAGTCCGCAGCTCGATGCCGAGCAGATCCATATCCTCACCCGCAAGCACTGGACTCCGCGCCAGCGGCGCTGGCTGCAGGGTTACTTCGAGCATGAAGTGCTGCCGGTACTGTCGCCGCTGGGACTGGATCCGGCGCATCCGTTTCCGCGCATCCTCAACAAGACGCTGAATATCGCCGTAGTGCTGAAGGGCCGCGACGCATTCGGCCACGAAGGCCACATGGCGCTGGTGCGCGCGCCGCGTTCGCTGCCGCGGATCATCCGCGTGCCAGCCGAGGTCAGCGGCCCGGGCGAGCACTTCGTGTTCCTGGCCGAACTGCTGCAGGCGTTCGTCGACCTGATGTTTCCCGGCCTCAAGGTGGTCGGTTCGTACCAGTTCCGGGTCACCCGCAACAGCGAGCTGATCGTCGAGGAAGCCGAGGTGGAGAACCTCGCGCTCGCGCTCAGCGAGGAACTGATCGGCCGCGGCTACGCGCGCCCGGTGCGGCTGGAGATCGCCAACGATTGCCCGAAGGCGATCACCGCGATGCTGATCGAGAACTTCCAGCTGGAAGAAACCGATGTGTATCGCTGCGACGGCCCGGTCAACATCATCCGCGCGGGACTGATCTACGACTGGCTGGATCGGCCGGAGCTGAAATTTCCGCGCTTCAACTCGCAGCTGCCGCCGGCGCTGGAAAGCGCCCGCAACAAGTTCGAACTGATCGGCCAGCGCGACGTGCTGCTGCACCATCCGTACCAGAGCTTCGCCGCCGTGATCGACCTGTTGCGCCAGGCCACCGCCGACCCGCAGGTGCTGGCGATCAAGCAGACCCTGTACCGCGCCGGTGAGGACACCCCGCTGGTCGATCTGCTGGTGGAGGCCGCTCGCAACGGCAAGGACGTCACCGTGGTGATCGAGTTGCGTGCGCGCTTCGACGAGGAGGCAAATATCCGCCTCGCCACCCGGCTGCAGGAGGCCGGTGTGCAGGTAGTCTACGGCGTGGTCGGCTACAAGACCCACGCCAAGATGATGCTGATCGTGCGGCGCGAAGGCGACACGCTGCGCCGCTATGTGCATCTGTCCACCGGCAATTACCACCAGGCCAACAGCCGCATGTATACCGACATCGGCCTGATGACGGCGAACCCCGAGATCGGCGAGGACCTGCACAAGGTGTTCCAGCAATTGTCCGGGCTGGGGCCGATGATCGAGCTGAAGCGGCTGCTGCATTCGCCGTTCACCCTGTATCCGAGCGTGCTGGCCAAGATCGAGCGCGAGACCGCACACGCGCAGGCCGGTCGGCCTGCGCGCATCGTGGCCAAGCTCAACGCCTTGAACGAAGCCCATGTGATCGCGGCGCTGTACCGCGCCTCGCAGGCAGGGGTGGAGATCGACCTGATCGTGCGCGGCGCGTGTACGCTGCGCCCCGGCCTGCCAGGCATTTCCGAGCGCATCCGCGTGCGCTCCATCGTGGGTCGCTTCCTCGAACACAGTCGGGTGTACTGGTTCGCCAACGACGGCGATCCGGAGCTGTATTGCGCCAGCGCCGACTGGATGGAGCGCAACCTGATGCGGCGGATCGAGGTGGCCTTCCCGATTCTCGATCCGGAGCTGGCCGCGCGGGTATTCGAGGAAACCCTGGCCAACGGGCTGGCCGACAATACCCAGGCGTGGCTGCTCGGCAGCGATGGCCGCTACGTGCATGCGGAGCCGGGCGAGAATCCACCGTACAGCGCGCAGCAAGGCCTGCTCGACAGGTTCTGCCCGTGAGCCGGCTTCGCCTCATAGCTCGTGAAAAAAATCACTTCCTGTGGTTTTTTTCCATCGCGAGCCCGGCACAGGTCCGGACTCGCTCACGCGCATGCGAGAATCCGCACTTCATCATTGCGGGAGTGGGGGCGTGAGTCCTGTCGAACAGACACCGATCCGCGACGGCGAGCTGATCGCCGCCGTGGACATGGGCTCGAACAGCTTCCACATGGTGGTGGCGCGCATGGAACACGGCGAGCCACGGGTGATCGATCGCCTGCGCGACACCGTGCGCATGGCCGCCGGCCTGCGCGCCGACGGCACCCTGGACGCCGAACGGCGTGCCCGTGCGATGGCCTGCCTGGCCCGGTTCGGCCAGCGCATCGCCGGCCTGCCCTCGATCCGGGTGCGCGCGGTGGCCACCAATACCGTGCGCCGACTGGCCTCGCCGCACGCATTCCTGACTGCCGCCGAGGCGGCACTCGGACACCCGATCGAAGTAGTGTCCGGTCGCGAGGAAGGCCGCCTGATTTTTCTTGGCGCCGCCCACGACCTGCCCGCCTCGCGCGAGCCGCGGCTGGTGATCGACGTCGGCGGCGGCAGCACCGAATTCATCATCGGTCGCGGCCTGGCGCCGCTGCACACCGAAAGCGTGCAGGCGGGCTGCATCGCCTCGACCTTGCGTTTCTTTCCCGGCGGCAAACTCACCCGCAAGCGCTGGCAGCACGCGCGCAGCGAAATCGGCGTGCTGCTGCAACAGTTTGCCGAGGACTACCGGGAATCCGGCTGGCAGGACGCGTACGGCTCCTCCGGCACGGCGAAGTCGATCGGCGCGGTCGTGCAGGCGATGAATTTTTCCGACGACGGCATCACCCCTGCATCGCTCGCTGCGCTGCGCGACGCGCTGATCGAGCAGGGTTCGATCAGTACGCTCAAGCTGCCTGGCCTGATCGAGGATCGCGCACCGGTGATCGCCGGTGGCGTGGTGATTTTCGAGGCAGCCTTCGCCGCACTGGGCATCGAACGGCTGCGTGTATGCGAAAGCTCGATGCGTGAAGGCTTGCTGT
>DAHUXL010000255.1 GCA_027307195.1 Rhodanobacter sp.
GACGGTCGACGGCACCACCTATCCTTCCGGCGCGTTGCTGGCGACGCCGTTCGACAGCTTCATGGCCGGCAAGCATCACTTCACCCTGCTGTTCCAGCCGGACACGCATACCTCGCTGGATTCGTACGCGTGGACCCGGCATCACCTGATCCTCAACCTGATGGACGACGTCAAGAGCCGGCTGGAAGTGCTGACGCCGCCGCAGACAGCCACGCCCACCGGCGACTGGAAACGCGAGGCGATGCCTGGCGCGCCAGCAATGAGCACGATCAGCGTGATCGACACCGACCCCGACCACAGCGATGAATACTGGCTCGACGTCACCGGCTTCCTCGCCCCCGCCACGCTCGAGCGCGGCCTGCTTGGCAGCGTACCGGCCGAGACGATCAAGCAGGAGCCCGCGTTTTTCGACGCCGCGAAGTTCACCGTCAGCCAGCACTTCGCCAACTCGAAAGACGGTACCCGCGTGCCGTATTTCGAGATCGCACCGAAGGACATGAAATCGGATGGCTCCAATCGCACCCTGCTGTACGGCTACGGCGGTTTCGAAGTCTCGCTGCAGCCGCACTACAGTGGCAGCATCGGCCGCGCCTGGTTGAACCGTGGTGGTGTCTATGTGATCGCGAACATCCGCGGCGGCGGCGAGTACGGCCCGCAGTGGCACCAGGCGGCGTTGAAGGCGAATCGCCCACGCGCGTACGAGGACTTCGCCGCGGTGGCCGAGGATCTGGTCAGGCGCGACGTGACCTCGGCCAGGCATCTCGGCGCCGAGGGCGGCAGCAACGGTGGCCTGCTGATGGGTAACATGCTGACGCAGTATCCGCAACTGTTCGGCGCGATCGCCTGCGAAGTGCCGCTGCTCGACATGAAGCGCTACACCCACCTCTCCGCTGGCACGTCGTGGATGGCCGAGTACGGCAATCCGGATACCGCCGACTGGAACTTCATCAAGACGTTCTCGCCGTACCAGAACCTGAAGAAGGACGTGCACTACCCGCCGGTGCTGTTCTACACCACCACCAGCGATGACCGCGTCGGCCCGGGGCAGGCGCGCAAGATGGCTGCGAAGATGAAGGCGATGGGCATCCCGAACGTGTGGTTCTACGAGAACCTCGAAGGTGGCCACGGCGCCGGCGCGGACAACAAGCAGGCGGCGCTGATGCATGCACTGGCCTACGACTTCCTGTGGGATCAGCTGAAGTAATAGCCGCACAGCACCGCGCTCGGCACAACAGCGCCATCCGGAACGGGTGAATTCCCGTCCCGGATGGCGTTGTCATTTCAGGTTGCGACCTTCGACCGACTTTTCACCGACCCGGTTCCGTGCGCACCTCCGGAGCGCCGAATGCCATCGCCGGCAGGTCAGCAACATCTCGTCGGCTTCATGGTTTCCCCACAAGCAGCGATGACCACTCTCGCCCCACGCTGGCCTATGCCGGCGTGACACGCAGACATCCCGCGACGGCGGAAACCGTGGCCTCCGTCGATCACCACCCTGATAGCGCAACGACACCCATGCACGGCCAGCGCGGCCCGCGAAATTGGCTTCAGCGAGTTTGCGCGAATTGGTTATGTATCGGATCAAGCCGCATGCCTACTCTGCAATTAAGCACTTTTTTGTAACGAAAGATTGACATGCCAACGATCAGTTCCCCACGCGCTGGCACCTCGCGTACTGATCGTTTTTGGCCATGGATGGCTTTCCCCCACTTCATGGAGTTACGGCGATGCCGATGCCCGCTTCACACCCTGAGCCGACCGGGCCTGAGTCGCATGCGCCTGGCTCAGCCGCAAGAAATAACGGTGCGCAGACTTGCATGAGCAATGGCTTCATAACCCGCATGCCATTTCTGGACGCCAGATCTACCGCGCATGCAGCGGAAACTTGCGCCCACGACGAACCGCTTTCGCTGACCGCGTCTTCGATACCGGCAGCGAGTAACAACGGCCTCGCAGCGCGCATGCGGCTGCTGATCCGTAGCGAGGGGAGCATGGCGGCTATTGCACGGCGCTGCGGATTCTCCGAAGGCGCCGTTCGCAGCTGGCGCGATGGTCAGAGCGATATTTCGCGTGAACGATGCATCGTCATGGCAAGAACCTTGAACGTTTCGCTGATCTGGCTGATCACTGGTGAAGGTCCGATGCGACCTGACGCTGCTATCGACAAGTCCACCTCGCAACCTTCGAGCGGGCAGCCGGTGCCTTCTGCAATCCACGCAGTCCGTCATCAAGAAAACAACTCCGCACAATCGGTCCGGCCGGCCGTCGATTCACGTGTACTTGCTGCCGCATTGCGCCTGCTTCAGTCCTACGTCGGACTGCTCGGCGGTTCGTTGAGCCCTATGCAGCGCGCCGATGTACTGGCAGAGCTCTACGACATCCTCAGCAGTGCCGATGAACCGGACCACATCGATCGCCTGATCGCCTTCCACAGCATGTTGAGTGGCCAGATGAGGCACAGCGGCGCGCTGGTCGCCTGACTGGAACCGTCCTGTTCCGCAGATAGAAAGACCGACTCGGTATCGAGCGAAAGCCGATCAAGAAATTCTGAAGCACCGCACCACGGACTAACCAGACGGTCATCCAGGGTTCGCGTCCAACTCGCGTTTCATCTATGAAAATGGGGAGTTACATGAAAAGCAGCAAATATAATCAAGCGAATTACCGCAATGGCCACCCGATACTATCCGCCTCGAGATTGACTGTTGCGATCACTCTTTGTCTGTGCGGCACCATGGCAGCCTCACCTGCGTTCGCGCAGGCCACGACCGGCAGTATTTTTGGTACTGCGCCCGTGGCCAGCGGCGAATCTGTCCAAGTCGTCGGCGGCGCCGGGTTCAATCGTTCAGTGCCGGTGGATAGCACCGGTCACTATTCGATCACGGTGCCAATTGGCACTTACACCGTCAACCTGGTGCAGAACGGTCAGGTAATCCAGACGCAGGCGAATGTCTCTCCCAATGCGTCGAGTGGATCAGCGGTCGACTTTACTGTGGCAGCCGCCAACAAGGATGCGCAGAACCTGACTGCGGTCACCGTCACGGCCAATTCGCTTCCCGCGATCGACGTCTCTTCAACCCGCCAGAGTCAGGTCATTACTTCTGAGCAGCTGTCGCATCTGCCGCTCGCGCGTTCGGGCGAAGCCATCGCCTTGCTGGCTCCGGGTTCGGTGGCGGGCGCTGTGGCACTGAATATGGCCATGACCAGCGGCGGCGGCCCGACGGGCGCACCGATGGTCTCCTTTGGCGGCTCGTCGGTGCAGGAGAACGCGTATTACATCAATGGCTACAACAGCTCCGATCCGCTCTACAACCAGGGCGGCATCACGTTGCCGTACGGCTCGATCGAGCAGCAGGAGACGCTGACCAGCGGCTATGGCGCTGCCTACGGTCGCTCCGCTGGCGGCGTGATCAGCCAGATCGGCAAGAGCGGCACCAATGAGTGGCATTTCGGCGCACAGGCCTTGTGGCGCCCTGCATTCGCCGAAGGCAACTACGTCAACTGGCACTACAACAATCCCCATTCGAGCGCGACCGGCAATGTGGGGAAGATGTACGCCTACCGTCAGCCAGATTCGATTTGGGAGACCGTGTATGACGCTTATGTCAGCGGCCCGCTGATCAAGGACAAGCTGTTCTTCTTCCTATCTGCTGAAGTCGATAAACAGCAGACAGACGTCAATCAGCCTGTTGGCTCGGCCCTGATCGCGAAAAACAAGTTCAGCCTGCCCAAGTTCTACGGCAAGGTGGACTGGAACATCAACGACAGCAACACCGTGTCCGTCACCGGCATTCGCAATGCTCAGCATTTCGGGGGCGATTATTACGACTACGACAACACGACGCACAAGACCGGCGCCTTCAACAGCTATGAGCCGCAGGGCAAGAATTCGTTTGGTATCTGGATCGCCAAGTACACCTCGTACATCACTGACAATCTGACCCTGAATGCGATGTACGGCAAGATGAAGGGTACCTATTACACAGTGCAGCCGGGTACGGATACGAGCTCGCAATTGGCCAGCATTGTTCAGCCGAATCAGGAAAACCCAGCACTTACCGGCGGCAATCCAAACGGCATCCAGAACTCGAATCAGAACAGCATCATCCCCAACACCAATCACACAGGTGGCAACAACAATCTGCGTGTCGACCTGGACTGGAAGATCGGTTCGCACGATATCCAGTTCGGCATCGATAACCAGAATACATTTGACAGGGGCGATGGCAGCATCACCACCGGCCCGGGCTATTCATGGGTATATGCGCAGGGCAGTCCGTCGACCTACCTGGTTGGTCAGGACCCCGCTGCAGCTCCATGGGTCGATGCGCCCGGGGCCTATGCGAATGGCGCAGGTGGCTACACAGTAAGTAGGCAGCAGTTCTTTACGGCCGCGACGGTATCAGTGAAGCAGCGCGCGCAGTACGTGCAGGACAACTGGCAAGCCACGCCCAACCTGCTGTTGAATCTGGGCATCCGCAACGACCAATTCACTAACTTCAATGCTGACGCGATTCCCTACATCCGCGAGACGCATGGGCAGTGGGCGCCACGCCTTGGTTTCAGCTGGGACGTATTCGGCGACTCCAGCATGAAGATCTTCGGCAACGTTGGACGTTATTACCTGGCGCTGCCAACCGGTGTGGCCGTGCGCGAAGCTTCGGCGTCGACCTTTACCAATGAGTACTACACCTACTCAGGCATCGACCCAGCGACCGGCTATCCGACAGGTCTGACCCCGATCAATTCGCGGGGACAGACGACGGGGCCTGGCGTCCCAGTGTCGCTGAACAACGAATACGGTCAGGCGCTCAACCCATACACGGTGCATTCCACCAATATCAAGGCTGAATACCAGGACGAGTTCGTGTTGGGCATGCAGCAGCAGTTCGCCCCCTCGTGGACCTATGGCGTGCAGGCCACGTATCGCAAGCTGGGCCGCATCATCGACGACGTAGGCGACGGAGCCACGCAATGCGTCCAACTGCTCGCACAGAATCCGAGCATTGCATCGCTGACTCCGGGCGTTTCGGCGCTGGATGATTGCAAGGGCAATCCATCCACGTACGGCATCCAGGGCAGCGTACTGATCAATCCGGGGTCAACCAATACCTTCAGTGTCGCCAATCCGGCGGGCGGTTATTACCACTACACGGTGACGCCGCAGCAGTTCGGCTTCCCGAAGGCGACCCGGCACTACTACTCGCTTGAAGGCTTCCTGGAGCATCAGTTTGCAGACAAATGGACAGGCAAGCTCGACTACGTCTTCTCCAAGAGCTACGGCAGTACGGAAGGCCCGGTGCAATCGAACATTGGTCAGGGCGGCTCTTCCGGCTCGATCACAACGCAGTGGGATTACGGCCAGCTCATGCAGTACGCCAACGGCGATCAGGCCAATGATCGCAGGCACGTGATCAAGGCTTACGGTACGTACCAGGTCGCGCCGGAGTGGTTGGTCAGTGGCGTCGTCACTGTGGCCTCGGGTACACCCAAGAGCTGCCTTGGCTACTACGGCCCTGATCAGACCAACCCGGGTCTGGGCTACGGCACTTTCTATCACTGGTGCGGCGGCTTGCCGACCCCGGGCGGTTCGACCGGCTTCACACCGTGGATCCATCAGTTGGATCTGAGTTTTGAATATCGACCGTTGTGGGCGGGCAAAAAGTTTGCGGTCCAGCTGCAAATCCACAACGTGCTGAACGAACAGAAGGTGGTTCAGTACTACCCGAGATACAACCAGTATTTCCCGAATGGAACCCCTACCCATCCCACACCGGTGTATTCAAATGCCAGTTACGGTCGGCCGCTGGGTACGGAAGCACCACGCTACGTGCAATTCGGCGTGACCTACGACTTCTGACGACCTGCAAATCGCTGCAGATGTGATTTGCACATCTTTAGTGTGAAGTGTCGTTTTCAATTGATGTAACGAAGCACAGCAATGAGCGGCCATGGATGGCCGCAGCTGGGTCATCGAAGATTTGGTCGCGGCTCTCTATCAGTCGCTGTGTGTGCCAGAACCTAGGCCGCATGGGGCTGGATCAGAATGCTGCCACTACAACCCGAAATCTGATCGGATTCTGCAGAACTGCATCGGTCCTTATGCATGGACTCGCGAAGCTCGAAACCAGGCCAGGAACGGACATGATTTCCTCAATACGGTCAATGAGCAGGCCCTATTATCGCCCCAGCCACCACACGGCTCGCATGCTTCTGGCGTTGCTTTTCGCGCTAGCCTCGAGTTTCTCCGCTCGAGCGCTGACTCCCGATGCGGCTGCCCAGGTACCGGATTTTGCCGGCATCGACCGCTGGATCAACTCGCCTCCGCTCACCGTGGCCGGGCTGCGCGGCAAAGTAGTGCTTATCGATTTCTGGGCCTACTCGTGCATCAACTGTCTGCGTGCGATGCCGCGAACGGAGCATTTGTACGAGACTTACAAGGACAAGGGGCTGGTGGTAGTGGGCGTGCATTCGCCGGAATTCGATTTCGAAGGCGACGCGGCCAACGTCTACCAGGCGGTCAAGCGTCTGGGCGTGACTTATCCGGTGGCGCTGGACAACCACCTGGATACTTGGAATGCATGGCGCAACCAGTACTGGCCTGCTCAATATTTGATCGACCAGAACGGCAACCTGATTGGTCATCAGTTCGGGGAAGGCAATTATCTGCGCATGGAAAATGCCGTTCGTCTGTTGCTGGGCATGAATCTGCTGGCGAAGGATGCGCCGTCCGATGATGCATTGGACCGAATCGGCTCACCGGAAATGTTCTTCGGCAGCGCGTATCAGAAGAATCTGGCCGGCGTGGATACACCACGCAACGGCATCCAGCGCTTCACGATGCCCGGCCATCTTGCCCTGAACCAGTTCGGCTTGTCGGGTCAATGGGAAATCACCGACCAGTACGCCCGTTTGACCGGCGACCACGGCGAGATCCAACTGCACTTCAAGGCTGGCAAGCTGCACATGGTGGCCAGTTCGGACCAAGCGGTCACGCTGGAGATCCTGGTCGACGGCAAGTCACAGCCGTCGGTAACGGTGCAGCCAAGCCAGCTCTATACCCTGTTCGACAGCCACGACTACCGCGATCACCAACTGACACTGCGCGTTCCCGGAGCAGGGCTGCACGTGTACACCTTCTCGTTCGGCTGAGCGACGTCACTTACGCCGAGGCTGGCTCCCGCTGGTCGTGCCGACCGAGGCCGGCCTGTCTGTCCGACGCCTGCCTTGCAAAGTAACCGGCCATCAGCCACGCCACGCCGCTGAGACCGATGGCCACGCACAGACTGGTCCATTCGTCCAGATGATCCGGATGGGCGAATACCCGCGGTACATGCAGCAGGACCACCCAACTGGTGAACATGCTGCCCAGCAGCGTTGCCGCCAGTCTGGCCTGCACGCCGCTGAGGATCGCCAGCCCGGCAGCGACGTGTGCGCAGCCGGTGAAATACGCCCAGAACACAGGCGATCCCGGTATCCAGCCCGGTATCACGCTGGCAACGTATTGCCAGTAGATGAAATGCAGCGCACCGAACACCGGCAGCGACACGCCGAAGGCATAGCGGCCGATTCCCGCCATGCGTCGAAGCCGATCAGCAGCAGCACCCCGGTCAGGGTTCTCGTCTGGGAGTGCAGCGGCCAGGATCCAGGCGCCGCTGCACAGGGCAAGGCATTCGAACGCGGAGGTCCACACGCTGCCATTGTGAATATGCATGGCCAACGTCGACAGATGCAGCGTGATCAGCCACAGCAAGAGCAGCACACCGAGTCCCACGGCTGCGATCCGGGCCCGCTGACGGCTCATGTAGACACCGACGCCACCAGCGATCAGCAGCGCGCCCGTGGCGTAAGCCCAGATTGCGTGCGCGGGCGCACCGTCGGGTATCGGCTCGATCCCCAGCACCGGGATGCCGGTGACGACGTTCATCAGCCCGAATGCGAGCATGCCGGTGCCGAAGAAGATGCGGCCGAGCCTGGTCAAGCTTTCCATGTGTTCTCCCTTGCTCAAGAATGCACGATCGCTGTCCCCGGATTGCGGGGCGGCGTGAACCATCCAAGTGGAAAAGTGGCCCTGCGGAACATTGATGGGGGAGCCATCACATCCGCAAGGCTGTGGGGAAGGTTAATGCCGATGGTGGTCGCCGGCCCAGCGAGCCAGGCTGCCACCGAGAATAGATATCGCCGTACCGTTCATCCATAGCCAATTTCGCAAAGCTTCCCGGAGCCAATCTGCATGTTTCTGGAACTCGACGGCCGCGGGCCGCAGTATGCGCAACTCACCCGCGCCATGAAGTCCGCCATTCTCGATGGCCGCATCGTCGCCGGTTCGCGGCTGCCACCCACACGTGAGCTCGCGCGCGAACTCGAGCTGTCACGCACGACGGTGCTGGCCGCCTACGATCAGCTGCGCGCGGAAGGCTTCATCGATGCCCGCGTGGGCTCCGGCAGCTATGTCGCGACACTGCAATCCGGGCCCGCGCTGCAGCCCCCGTCACGGACCATCGTCGCCCCGTCGCGCTACGCGCAGCGTGCCCGGCAGGTGCAGGACCGCCGCATGGCGTTACTGCACCGCGGGTTGCGCTACAACATGCAGTACGGCGAGCCGGCGATCAATCCTGCGCTCAGCACCGCATGGGGCCGCGAGCTGGCACGTGCCGCCCTTTACACCCCGCCAACCGGCGCCGGCTCGCAGGGACTGCCGGCGCTGCGCGAGCAGGTATGCGACTATCTCGCGCGCCGGCGTGGCGTGCAGGCCGTTCCCGACAATGTGCTCATCGTCAGTGGCACCCAGCAGGCTTTCTCCCTTGCTGCCCGCGTCCTGCTGAACGAAGGCGACAGCGTCGTGCTGGAAGAACCCCATTACTTTGGTGCCTATCAGACCCTGATCGCCCATGGCGCCCGCGTCCGCGGGGTACGAACCGATGACGAGGGGCTGGTCTGCTCCGAACTGCCCGCCTCGGCGCCTGCACTGGTGTGCGTCACGCCTTCGCACCAGTTCCCGACCGGCGCGGTACTTTCGCTGCCGCGTCGGCTGGAACTGTTGCGTTACGCCGATGCGCAGCATTGCTGGATCCTCGAGGACGACTACGACGGGGAGTTCCGTTATGACGCCCATCCACTGGCCGCGCTGCGTTCGCTGGACCAAGGCGACCGGGTGATCTATGTCGGCACCTTTTCCAAGGTCCTGTTCGGCACCCTGAGACTCGCCTACATGGTGCTGCCGACAGCATTGCGCGACGACTTCATCACTGCGAAATTTCTCAACGACTTTTCGTGCCCGGGCTTCGAGCAGGCAGCGCTGGCGCGCTACATGGAGGATGGCGGATTCGAACGCCATCTGCGGGTGGTTCGCAAGGAACTGAAGGCGCGTCACAAGGAACTCATGGCGGGATTGCGCCAGCATGCCGGCGATCGCGTGGAAGTCGTCGATTCACCCGCCGGCATGCACGTGGTCGTATGGTTCCGCGATTACAACCAGGCGCAGGCAGAAGCCCTGCTCGAACTGGCCGCCTCGCGGGGTCTGGGCATGTATGGCATGGCACCGCACTATCTGAACCCACCCGTCCGACAGGGCCTCATACTCGGCTATTGCGGCCTCTCCACCACTGAATTGCGCGATGCCATGAAACTGTTCGGAGCCTGCATGGACGAAATCGACGCACGCACGTCCGCCAGCGTTTCCGGCATCAGCGTCGGTCGCGCGTGAAGTAAGCTTTCGGCTTCACCGTTCAATGAATGCATAACGCCATGCACCAACGCATCACGATCAGCCCCGAACTGCGCGAATGGATTCTTGCCACGACACGGGCAGGCCATGGCGTGCCGGAGGTGCTGCGACTGATGAAGGAGAACGGGTACGACCCCCGGCAGAGCCGCAGCATCGTCGCCGACGTGCTGAAGCTGCCGCTGGCCGCACTGCATGCGAGCACCGGCAAGCGGGCACCGCCGGGGCTGCGCACGAAGCACCCCGAGGCACCCGAAGTCAGCATCGACGGACACAGCATCCAGATCCCGCTCAGCGTGGAGGCCCCCATGCTGCGGGTGCTGGACGGCATGCTTACCGCACAGGAATGCGCCGAACTGATCGAACTGGCACGACCGCGGCTGCAACGCGCACTCACCGTCGACAGCGATGGCAAACATCAGGTGGATCACCGGCGCACCAGCGAAGGCATGTTCTTCACCTTGAACGAGTTGCCGCTGGTCGGCCGCATCGAGCAGCGCCTCGCCAGCCTGCTTGGCGTGCCGGTGAATCACGGCGAGGGCCTGCAGATCCTGCATTACCTGCCCGGCCAGGAGTACGAACCCCATTACGACTGGTTCGATCCGGAGCAGCCCGGCTACGCCGCGATCACCGTCGTCGGCGGCCAACGTATCGCCAGCGTGGTGATGTATCTGAACACGCCTGCACAAGGTGGCGGCACCGCGTTCCCGGAGATTGGCCTGACCGTCACCGCACGCCGCGGTTCAGCCGTCTATTTCGCCTACGAAGGCGGCGACCGGAGCTCGCTGCAT
This sequence comes from Rhodanobacter sp., assembly GCA_027307195.1. Lineage (GTDB taxonomy): Bacteria > Pseudomonadota > Gammaproteobacteria > Xanthomonadales > Rhodanobacteraceae > Rhodanobacter. The sequence continues at coordinate 10,516 of DAHUXL010000255.1, forward strand.
GCCGGCCTGCCAGTGCTGCGCGGCGAGAAGTGGATCGCCACCAAATGGCTGCGCGAGCGGCCTTACAAGGCCTGAAAAAAGCCAGACCACGGCTGGAACGGATGCATCGTTGCTGCGCCGCAGCAGCATTTGACGTATCCTTGCAGGCCAACTTTCCCCCTCCGCAGCAAGGACACCCCATGGGTCTGCATCTCGTCACCGCCGGCCGCGACGTGCCGCACGAAATCAACGTCGTCATCGAAATCCCGAAGGATGCCGAGCCGGTCAAGTACGAGGTGGAGAAGGAGAGCGGCGCGATCTTCGTCGACCGCATCCTGTCCACCCCGATGCGCTATCCGTGCAACTACGGCTACGTGCCGGGCACGCTGGGCGGCGACGGCGATCCGCTGGACGCGCTGGTGATCCTGCCGCTGTCGCTGATCCCCGGCTCGGTGATCCGCTGCATCCCGGTCGGCATGCTGAAGATGTCCGACGAGGCCGGCAGCGACGAGAAGCTGATCGTGCTGCCGGCGCCGAAGATCTTCCCGGGCTATTCGCACATCACCGACCTGAAGGGCGTCTCGCCGCACTGGCTGGAGCGCATCGGCCACTTCTTCGAGCACTACAAGGACCTCGAGAAGGGCAAATGGGTGAAGATCGATGGCTGGGTCGGCGCCGACGAAGCGAAGGCCGAGATCGTGGCCGGCATCGAGCGTTACCAGGCCGAGAACAAGAGCTGAGCCAACCTTGCCGCGTAGCGGCAGGTCAGCTCAGGCGGCTGCGTGATCCGGACGGAGCACGCAGCCGGCTTCGCAGACGCAACAAATCGCCGTGCCGCAGATTCTCGCGCAGCTCGCCGGCCGAAACGCCTGGCGACTGGCGGAACGCCTCGGTCCTGTGGCTGTGGCTGCTGAAGCCCACCTCACAGTGCGGTACCGAGTCGCTGCTCACGATCAACCGCGCTTGAGCAGCTCGCGCAGGTCGATCAGTGCCGCATTCGCGCGCGATACGTAGTTCGCCATCACCAGCGAATGGTTGGCGAAGAAACCGAAAGGCGAGCCGTTCAAGACCATCGGGCTGTGCAGCGGCCGCTGCGCCTCTTCCAGTTCACGGATCACCTGGTCAAGGCTGACGTCAGCGTGCTTGCTGCGCAGGATCGGGCCGAAATCCTGCTGGATCGCCTTGAGCTGTTCCAGCAGGGTCCAGGTGTAGCCACGCGCTTCGTAGAAATTGTCGTCGATCTTGTTCCATGGCGTCTTCACCAGCCGGCCACCGTCGGGCGCGCGCACCGTGCCGGCACCGGCCGGTTCGTCCGCGGCGGAAACATCACCGATGCGGATCTGGCCCACGCTGGCCGACAGTCGCTGCGACAGCGAACCCAGCCGCGACGACACCAGTTGCAGGTAGTCGGCGAGATTGTCGGCACGTGCGTAGAAATGCGCGCTGCTGTCCTCGGCGTCGCCGAGCCGACCGAGATAGCCGTCCAGATGGCCAATCGCCTTGCGGTACTGGCTCTCCGAACTGGGCAGCAGCCAGCGATCGTTCGGGCTGTTCAGCAGCGGATCGGCCTCGGCCAGATCCTTGTCCTCGGTCGATTGCGTCTGCGAGCGGCTGAAGTCGTTGCGCAACGCGCGCACCAGGTCGCGCGAGGCGGTCAGCGAACCGAATTCCCAGTTCGGGATATTGTCCATGAACATGCCGGGCGGCAGCTTGTCGTTGCTGAGGTAGCCACCGCGCTTGTCGAGCAGGGTGCGCACCGAAGTGATCAGGGTGGCCGTGGTGGTCGCGCCGATGCTGACCGGATGCTTCAGCTCCTGCATTTGTGTCTGCGTCACGGCCACCGGGTCGAACAGCGGCGGCTCGGTGTCCCACCACCACATCAGCGCTGCCACGAACAGCACCGCCAGTGCGAGCAGTGCCAGGGTGGCACGCCGGATGCGATGGCGTGGCGGATTCGACGTGTCCTGGGCTTGCATCGGTTGCTCCTGCAGATCGGGATGACTCAGCTTACAACGCCGCTCAGTGCTCCCACGGCGGATGATCGCCCAGCCGCTCGGCCAGGAAATCGACGAAAGCGCGCACCCGCGGCGGCACCAGTCGGCGCTGCGGCATCACGGCATGGATGCCGGTGGCAGCCAGCGGATAGTCCGGCAACAACACTTGCAGCCGTCCCGCGCTCAACTCCTCGTGCACATGCCAGATCGAGTGCATCGCGATACCGAGTCCGGCCACCACCGCGTCGCGCAGCAGTTCGCCGAGATTGCTTTCGAAATGGCCGTTCACCCGCTGTGCGATCTCGCCACCGTGGCCGTCGTCGAAACGCCATACGTCCTGGCGACCCTGGCTGCCGACCAGCAGCAGGCAATCATGTGCGGCCAGATCCGCCGGTGTGCGCGGCGTGCCCTGCCGGCGCAGGTAATCCGGCGAGGCGCACAGCACGCGCCGGTTGACCGCCAGCTGGCGCGCCACCAGGCTGGAGTCGCCCAGCGCGCCGACGCGGATGCCCAGATCGAAACCGGAACCGACCAGATCCAGCATCTGGTCGTTGAGATTCACGCTGAGCTTCACCCGCGGATACCGCGCCAGGAATTCCGGCAGCAACGGCGAGATGTACTGGCGTCCGAACGACGCCGGCAAGGTAACCCGCAAGGTGCCGGTCACTTCGGTGGCGCCCTGGCGCAGACCACCGGTCAGCGCTTCCAGATCCTCCACCAGGGCACGACCCTGCTCGGCCAGCGCGGCGCCTTCCGGCGTGGCGTGCAGCTGGCGCGTGGTCCGGTGCAGCAGGCGCACGCCGAGGTCGCGCTCCAGCCGCTTCAACCGCTGGCTGGCCACGGCCACCGACAGGTCCAGGCTGCGCGCGGCCGCGCTGATCGAACCCAGGTCGAGCACACGGAGAAACAGGCTGAGGTCGCCGACGCAATCCATGACTATCAACTATTTATTGATAATGATTAGCCATATTGGTTGTTTTCGGAGAAAAGGCAACCCCCTAAGGTGACGGATCGTTTCTGTCTGGACTGTCGCCATGCCCACCCTCGCCACCACCCGACCACGCACGCCCTTGGCACTGTACGCGCTGACCGCCGGGGCGTTCGGCATCGGCACCACCGAATTCGTGATCATGGGCCTGCTGTTGCAGGTGTCCGCCGACCTGCATGTCAGCATCGCCGCGGCCGGCCTGCTGATCTCCGGCTATGCACTGGGCGTCTTCGTCGGCGCGCCGCTGCTCACCGCAGCCACCAGCCGACTGCCGCACAAGACCGCACTGATCGCGTTGATGTTGATCTTCACCATCGGCAACCTGGCCAGCGCGCTGGCGCCGAGCTACGGCATGCTGATGCTGGCGCGGGTGATTACCTCGCTGGCCCACGGCACCTTTTTCGGCGTCGGCGCGGTGGTGGCAACTGGGCTGGTGGCAGAAGACCGCAAGGCCTCGGCGATCTCGATCATGTTCACCGGCCTCACCGTGGCGACCCTGCTCGGCGTGCCGGCAGGCGCGTGGTTGGGCCTGCACTTCGGCTGGCGCGCCACGTTCTTGGCGGTCAGCGCGATCGGCGTGCTGGCCACCATTATCATCGCCACGCTGGTGCCGGCCGACCGCGGCGACAGCGCGCCGATGAAGTTCGTCGAGGAATTGAAAGGCATTGCGCACCCGCAGGTACTGCTCGGGCTGCTGATGACCGTGCTCGGCTTTGCCGGCGTGTTCGCGGTGTTCACCTATATCCAGCCGATCCTGACCCGCGTCACCGGCTTCGCCGACAGCGCGGTATCTCCGATCCTGCTGGTGTTCGGCGGCGGCATGGTAGTCGGCAACCTGCTTGGTGGCCGACTCGCTGACAAGCGATTGGTAGCAACCCTGCTGGGCTCGCTGGCGGCATTGGCAATCGTGCTCGGCGCGATGACGTTCGCGCTGCACAGCAAGCCGGCGATGATCGCGTTCAGCGGCCTGCTCGGTATCGCCGCATTCGCCACCGTGGCACCGTTGCAATTGCGCGTGCTGCAGAAGGCCACTGGCGGTCAGGTGCTGGCGTCGAGTTTCAACATCGCCTCGTTCAACCTCGGCAATGCCATCGGTGCATGGCTGGGCGGCATGGTGATCAGCCGCGGGCCAGGCCTCGGCGCGGTGACCTGGGTGGCGGCGCTGCTGCCGGTGTTTGGCCTTGCCGTGGCGTTGTGGAGTGTGCGGCTGGACCGTCGCCAGCCGCGCCGTATCGTTGCACTGGCATGTACGGAAACCGCTTAGAGCAGCTTTGGTTTTGCCAGCATCACCACTCACGGCCATCGGCCTATGCTTGATGTTCCTGTCGACGGAACGCTGAACAAGTACCGTCCGAAATCAGCCACACCTCGATTTGTGGAGTCGCCATGAAAGCTGTTGCCCTCACCCGCTATCTGCCGATCGACGATCCGCAGTCGCTGATCGATGTCGAACTGCCCAAGCCGGCACCCGGCACGCATGATCTGCTGGTTCGCGTCGAAGCCGTCTCGGTGAATCCGGTCGATACCAAGATCCGTTCGCCGAAGCCGCAGGTCGAGGCGCAGCCGAAAGTGCTCGGTTATGACGCTGCCGGCACCGTCGAGGCGGTCGGCGAGTCCGTCACCGGCTTCAAGCCGGACGATCGCGTGTATTACGCCGGCGATGTCACCCGCGTGGGCAGCAATGCCGAGTACCAGCTGGTCGATGCGCGACTGGTCGGCCACGCGCCGAAGTCGATCGAACTGGCTGATGCGGCGGCGCTGCCGCTGACCACGATCACCGCGTGGGAGCTGTTGTTCCAGCGCATGCCGTTCGACAGCGAGAAGGGTGGCGTGGGCAAGTCGCTGCTGATCATCGGTGGTGCCGGCGGGGTTGGTTCGATCGCGATCCAGCTGGCGCGGCGCGCCGGCTTCAGCGTGATCGCCACTGCCTCGCGTGCCGAGACCATCGCGTGGTGCCACTCGCTGGGTGCGCAGCACGTGATCGACCATCGTCAGCCACTGGCACCGCAACTGGCCGCGTTGGGTTTCAACCAGGTCGATGCCGCACTCAACCTCGCCGATACCTCGCGCTACTGGAATGATCTCGGCGAGATACTGGCACCGCTGGGCCATGTCGGCCTGATCGTCGAGCCGAGCAGCGCACTGAAGATCGGCGATCCGTACAAGGCCAAGAGCATCGGCATCCACTGGGAAATGATGTTCGCCCGGCCGCGCTTCAAAACCGCCGACCAAGCCGAGCAAGGCCGCATCCTCGAACGCGTGGCCGCGCTGATCGATGCCGGCGAGCTGCGCGGTACGCGGACTGAAACCCTGACACCGATCAACGCCATGAACCTGCGTGAAGCGCATCGCCGGCTGGAGTCCGGCACCACCATCGGCAAACTGGTGCTGGCCGGCTGGTGAAAAGCGAGGGATGGCTGATGTACGCCATCCCTCGTCGATCAGCCGCGTTTGCCGGCAGACTTCTTGGCCGGTGTCGGCTTGGCCGGCTCGCCCTTCTTGCCGAAATCTTCCATCAGCGTCTTCATGTCTTCTGCGTGCTCCTCTTCCATCGCGAGGATGCCCTCGAGCATGCGCTTGGTGGTGGTGTCCTGATCGCCCACGTAGTTGATGATCTCGCGATAGCTGTCGATCGCTATGCGTTCGGCGACGAGGTTCTCCTCGATCATCCCGGCAAGATCATCGGGCACCACGAACTCGGCATGGCTGCGCGTGGACAAACCATCCGGCGCGAAGTTTGGCGTGCCGTCGAGCTGGGTGATGCGCTCGGCTATCTGATCGGCATGACCCTGTTCCTCGTTGGCGTGTTCGAGAAACTCGGCCGCCACGCTCTTGGCGTTGATGCCGGAGGCCATGTAGTAATGCGCCTTGTAACGCAGCACGCACACGATCTCGGTCGCTAGCGCTTCGTTCAACAACTTCAGCACCGTGTCGCGATCGAGCGTGTAGCTGCCGGTGACCGCGCCACGCTGCATGTGCTCACGCGCACGCTTGCGGATCGTCTTGATGTCGGAAAGGAAAGGATGTTTCTTGGCGGCCATGCGGGTCTCCTCGTCACGTCGGTCGGCGCGGGTCCAGCGAGCTTACGCCCTGCAGATGTAGTGGCAGCGTAAACGCACGAAACTGGCATGCGCCAAATCCGCCAGCTAACCACGGTCGGCTTGTAAAAAGATCGCCATCCTGTTCGTGGAGTTCTGCTGCCTGCTCCGCCTTACCCTCATCGATCACCCTGAAGGCTTCCAGCCATGACGAGCGGAAGCTCTATCCGGAAGAGCTCAGCGTGGCAGGTACGCACGCAGGAACATGGTGACACCGTCTCGCGCCGTGGCTTCGATTTCCTCGGCATAGCTCTGCGGACAATCCATGCAACCAAACATCTGACGCATCATCAGATTGCCTTTGATCAGGGCCAGGAACTGTCCGCTGGCACGCGCTACGTCGTCGATCTCCAGCTGTCCGGCGTCAACCGCCTGCTGCAGCAGACGTTCCATCAAGCCGTGCGTCCGCGTGGCACCCTCTTCCCAGATCAGCTTGCCGTAGCGTGGATTGCCTTGTCGGCAGTCGCTGAGGATGGCGCGGAAGGTGCCCACGGTTTCGGCATTGCAATCGAGATGGGCGTGAGTCAGCGCGACCCGCAACAGGGTTTCCTTGATATCGACCTGCGCATCGAAGAAATAAGTCTCTTCCGGCAGCAGGTCCTGGATGCGCGAGCGGATCACTTCGCGGAACAGGTTGTCCTTGTCGCCGTAATGGCTGTAGACGGTGAGCTTGGAGACTCCAGCGTCAGCCGCGATCGCGTCCATGCTGGTACCGGCAAACGCATTGCGGATGAACAGAGCCTTGGCCGCCGCCAGAATCGCCGCACGCTTCTCCATGTCCTTCGGGCGGCCAGGACCCTGGGGTTTGATTTGCGCGCTGGTATTCATGCCTCCACCTTCACAAAAGAGAATTCGAGCTTTATTATACGCAGCGGTTCAATTATTTTCCAGAATGCGCCGACCCCGCGGTTTCGGCGCATTCATGAGCGCATCCGATCACGTGTGACGTCCGTCAACTGCTTGCGATGACTTCCGGCACTTCGTGGGCTGGCATGCAAGCCGCAGGCTTGTCACGTCGGACGTGTCATTGTGGGCGCGGGTCTAACCGCTTATCCTTTTTGACCTTTTTCGATCCGCACGGGACACGAGCAGATGGCGATGAATATCGAGCAGGCGCGACTCAACATGGTGGAAAACCAGGTGCGCCCTTGGGAGGTGCTGGACGGCCGCGTGCTGGACGTCATCAGCCGCGTGCGCCGCGAGGATTTTGTCGCCCCCGAACATCGCCAGATCGCCTTCGCCGACCTGTGCCTGCCACTGGGCCATGGCGAAGTGATGATGAAGCCGGTGGTGGAAGGTCGCGTGTTGCAGGCGCTGGAGCTGCAGCCGACCGATCGCGTGCTGGAAATAGGCACTGGCTCGGGCTTTCTCACCGCCTGTCTGGCCACCTTGTCGGCGCAAGTGACCAGCGTGGACATGCATGCCGATTTCACCAGTGCGGCGGCACAGCGACTGCAGACGGCAGGCATCACCAATGTCAGCCTGGTCACCGATGAGGCCGTGCATGCCTGGCAACCCGAGGGCTTGTTCGATGCCCTGGTGGTGACCGGTGCCGTCTTCGAGATCCCGCCGCGCTGGCTGACCTGGCTCAACCCCGGTTCACGTGCGCTGGTCGTGCGCGGGCTGTCGCCAGTGCAGCATGCCACCTTGCTGACTCACGAAGGGGCCGGTCGTTATCGCGAAGAGACCCTGTTCGAAACCGATCTCCCGTATCTGACTCACGCCGAACCACCACAACGGTTCGTGTTCTGACTACGCCCCGACCGATCCCCCAAGAGGCAACCCATGCGTTTGAAGCTGCTCACCCTGGCCCTGGCACTGGCTGCCATTTCGCTGCCCAGCCACGGTACGGATCTGCTCGATGCCTACCATGACGCGCGCGCCAACGATCCGGTGCTGTCGCAAGCCGACGCCACACGTTTGGCCACGGGCGAAGGCGTGGATCAGGCACGTGCGCTCCTGCTGCCGCAAATCAACGGAAGCATGAGCCTGAGCCAGACCAACGGCGGCAACCTGATCGGACACAGCCGTTCGCGCAACATCAGCGGCACGCTCAACCAGACCGTGCTCGACTTCAGCAAGTACGCCAACCTCAAGGCCGCGCACTCGGCCTCGGATGCCCAGGACGAGCTGTACCAGGCGGCGGCGCAGGCGCTGTACGTGCGGGTGGCCACGGCCTACTTCGGCGTGTTGACCAGCGAGGACGGACTTACCTACGCCAAGGCCAACGAGGACGCGTTCCGGCAGCAGTACGAACAATCCGACCAGCGCTTCAAGGTCGGCCTCTCGCCGATCACCGACGTCTATCAGGCCAAGGCCTATTACGAGGCGGCCAAGTCGCAGACGATCGCCGCGCAGAACGCGCTCAACGACGCGCGCGAGGCGCTCACCCAGATCACCGGCAAGCCGACCGGCGACCTGAAGAAGCTGCGCGACGACCTGCCGATGCAGCCGCCCGTGCCAGCCGATCAGGACAGCTGGGTCAAGCAGGCCCTGCAGACCAACCCCAGTCTGCTGGCGCAGAAAAACAATGTGGAAACCGCGCAGCACAACATCAGCGCTGCGCGTGCCGGGCACCTGCCGACGATCAGTGCCGGCATCACCTACGGCAAGGGTGCCAGCTGGTCCGAAACCGATGCCAACAGCCGCTTTCGTGACCCCGCCTCGACCACGATCGGGCTGACCTTGAACGTGCCGATCTTCTCCGGCGGTGCGACACAGTCACGCGTGCGCCAGTCGATCTACGAGCGCGACGCCGCCACCGATGCGATGGAATCGCAGCGTCGTCAGGTGGTGCGCGATACGCTCAACTACTACCGTTCGGTGATCGCCGGCATCGCACAGGTGGAGTCGGCCAAGGCTTCGGTGGACTCCGGCCAGAAAGCGCTTGAAGCGACCCGCGCAGGTTTCGAGGTAGGCACCCAGACGATGACCAACGTGCTGCTGGCGATCCAGATCCTCACCTCCTCGGAAAGCAGCTACTCGCAGGCCCGTCACCAGTTCATCCTGAACAAGCTGCTGCTCAAGGAAACCGCCGGTACGGCTGACCTGAAGGACATCGAGACGATCAACGCACTGCTGCAGTAAGCCGCCGCGCGTTGCATGCGGAAACGGCCGGGACAGACCCGGCCGTTTTGCTGTCGGCACCCTTCTTCGTATGCGGACTATTCCTGCAGCAGCGCATCGATCATCTGCATGATCCGATGCACCGCGCCGCGTTCCCGCTCGAACACCTGCTGCGCGGCCCGCCCCATCCGCTCGCGCTTGGCGATGTCGAGCAACAGCTTCAGCACGTCAGGGCCGAGTCGATCGGCGCCGGCCACGCGTTCGGCACCACCCTGCTGGATCAGGCTGCGGGTGATTTCCTCGAAATTGAAGGTGTGCGGACCAACCAGTACCGGCACCGACAGCGCCGCCGGCTCCAGCACATTGTGGCCACCGATCGGCACCAGGCTGCCGCCGACGAAGGCCACTTCGGTCGCCGCGAAGAACGGCATCAGCTGACCCATCGCGTCAATCACGAAGACCTGGTGCGATGGCGATGGCATGCCATCGCCGCTGCGTGTGGCAACCATGAAACCGAGACTGCGCACGGCATGTTCGACCAGTCGGAAGCGCTCCGGATGACGCGGCGCCAGCAGCAGCAATGCGTCGGGCAATCGCTTCAATACCTGCAGGTGCGCCTCGAGTACGGCCAGCTCTTCGCCTTCATGCGTACTCGCCGCCATCCATACCGGCCGCCGCGGTCCCCAGTGATTGCGCAGGGCGGCACCTTCGGCCACCGCACCCCCCGGTATCGGCATGTCGAACTTCATGTTGCCGGTGACCACGATCTGCTGCGGGTCGGCCCCCAGCAATCGATATCGGGCCGCATCGGTGCGCGACTGCGCGGCAATCTGGCGAACGCAGCGCAGCGCCGAACGCACCAGTCCGCGCATCGGCTTGTAGCCGCGCAACGAGCGTTCGGACAGTCGCGCATTGACGATCATCAGCGGAATGCCGCGCCGGCGGCAGGCAAAGTAAAGGTTCGGCCAGATCTCGGTTTCCACGATCAACGCCAGCCGTGGCCGCACCCGATTGAGGAAGCGGCTTACCGAAAACGGCAGGTCGTACGGCAGGTACACATGGAACACGCTGTCACCAAACAGCTGGTGCACCCGCGCAGTCCCGGTCGGCGTGACTGTGGTAATCACCAGCGGCGCGTTCGGATAATCCCGACGCAGCGCCTTGATCATCGGCTCGGCCGCGTTCACCTCGCCGACCGACACCGCATGCACCCACAGGCTGCCGCTGAATCCGGGCGCATCGAAGAAGCCGAACCGCTCGGGCCAGCGGTGATGGTAGGGCCGCGAACGTACCCCACGCGCCAGCAACCGCAGCACCAGCAGCGGCGTCACCAGAAACATCGCGAGGGTGTAGAGATAGCGCAACGTTCGATCCTTGCAGCGGACGCGCGAGTATAGCGAGAGCCGTCGACCCGAACCGACTCCATCTCGAAAGACAGCCCGCTACAATGTCGACGATGCCCGGCATGCCCCGCCCCACCTTCACCCGTTCACTGCTTGCTCCTCGCCAATGGCCGGCATGGCTGGGCGTGGCCGCGATTTGGCTGATCGCGCACCTGCCGCAGACTGCGCTGATGTGGGTAGGCCGCCGCCTCGGCGCATTGATATTGCGGATTCCTTCCGAGCGACGGCGCATTGCCGAGACCAATATCGCGATGTGCTTCCCCGATCTCGAGGTCGCCGAGCGGGCTGCACTGGTCGACGCCAACCTGCGCGACATCGGCCTGATGCTGGTGGAGTTCGCGCTGGGCTGGATGGGCAGCGACCGCCGCATGGCCGACATTCCCACCCGCATCGATGGGTTGCAACATCTCGAGGCCGCGCGCGCGCAAGGCAAAGGCGTGCTGCTGGTGGGCGGTCATTTCTCGCATCTGGAATTGTGCGCGCGGCTGGTCTCGCAACGCATCCGCATCGCCGGCATGTACCGCCGGATGGATTCGGCCGTGTTCGAATGGGTCGTGCTGCGCGCGAGGCTGCACTATGCCGCCGCGATGTTCGACAAGGACGATATCCGCGGCACGGTGAAGTACCTGCGCGCCGGTGGCACGCTGTGGTACGCGCCGGACCAGGACATGCGCAGCAAGGACAGCGTGTTCGTGCCGTTCTTCGGCGTGCCGGCGGCCACCATCACGGCCACCCATCATCTGGCGCGAATGTCCGGCGCGGTGGTGATCCCGTTCTTCCATCGCCGCTTGCCGGACGGTCAGGGCTATGCGCTGCGCCTGGGCGCGCCACTGGAAAGCTTTCCCGGCACCGAGGTGCTGGACGATACCGCCCGCGTCAATGCGTGCATCGAACAGATGGTGCGCGAAGCGCCCGAGCAGTATCTGTGGGTGCACAAGCGATTCAAGACGCGACCAGTGGATGCGCCCGCGCCGTACTGATCGACAGGTCGATGAAAGGGTGCCTGGTGTGAAATTGCGCCAGTATTCGAAGGCCTCATCGCCCCATGTCGACCCCACCTTGTCTGTACTGGCCGTGCATCGGCCGGCGTGAGCACGCCCATTGCAGCCGACGCGACGCCATTGCCGGTGCGAAGCGGGCCTATCGTGAAGCACGGGGCACGGCATGACCCGCGCCACGCTGTCGGCGGCAACTCCCCTGCCGATCCTCACCTACCACAACATCGCGGACGCGCCCCGCGACATCCGCCGTTGGCGCAGCCTGTACGTGAGCCCCGCCGCGTTTGCACGACAGATGTGGCTGCTGCGGCGGTTTGGCTACACCGGACTGTCCATGTCCGCCGCGCTGCCCTACCTGCAAGGCGACCGCAGCGGCCGCATCGCCGTCATCACCTTGGACGATGGCTACGTGGACAACCTGGAGTCTGCGCTTCCGGTGCTGCAGCGCTACGGTTTCAGCGCCACCTGCTACGTCGTCAGCGGCAGCATCGGCCAATACAACCAGTGGGACGACGAACGGCTGGGCGTGCGCAAGCCGCTGATGTCGGTGGAGCAGCTGCGCAGCTGGCAGCGCGGCGGCATGGAGATTGGAGCGCATACCCGAAGCCATCCCCGGCTGACCCAATGCACTGACGCGCAACTGCGCGACGAGGTCCAGGGCAGCAAGGCGACGCTGGAGGATCACCTTGGCACACCGGTCACGCAGTTCTGCTACCCGTACGGCGATGCCGACGACCGCGTGGCCGGCATGGTCCGCGAAGCGGGTTTCGCTGCCGCCACCACTACCCGGCGCGGCCGGACCCGCGCCGGCATGGACCTGTGGCAGCTGCCGCGGGTACAGATCGCACGCCACCATCTGTTGCCACAGTTCGCCATGCGCGTGATGTCGGGTTACGAGGATCGCCGCGCGTGAAACTGCTCTTTGTCGGCACCAATCCCGAAAACACCGGGGCCGCCAGTCACTTTGTCGCCCTGGTGCAGGCGATGGCCGAGGCCGGGCATGCAGTGAGCGTAGTGACCTATCCCGATGGCCTGATCTGGCAGGGGTTGGCGCTGTCCAACGTGCGCCTCTACAGGGCGAAGTTTCGCAATGTGCTCGACCTGCGTGGCTATGCCGCCGTCTTCAAGGCAGCGCGAGATCTTAAACCCGACTGGCTGGTCGGCAACTTCGGCAAGGAATACTGGCCGTTGATCCTGGCCGGACGGCTGCTGCGTGTGCCGGTTGCGCTGTTCCGGCATCGCACGCCGGCGATGAAGCGGATTTCGGCCTACCTGATCCCGCGTCTGGCACAACGCTTCTTCGCCGTCTCGCAACACGCCCGTCAGGCCTATCTCGATCGCGGCATCCCGGGCCATCTGGTGCGCGTACTGTACAACCCGGTGAACATGGAGCTGTGTCGGTTCGATCCGCAGCAGCGCAGCGAGATCCTGCACTCGCTCGGTGTCGACGAGGGCGCGATCGTGCTCGGCTACACCGGTCGCATGCACCACGGCAAGGGCATCTTTCCCTTGTTCGAAGCGGCCACCGCAGCCATGGCCGTGGAGCCACGACTGCATTGCGTCTGGCTGGGCGATGGCCCCGATGCACGGACCCTGCGTGATCTCGCCGCCGCGCATCCGACGGCTGGGCGACACCATTTCCCCGGCTGGATCCACGATGTCCATCCCTATTACAGCGCGTTCTCCATGCTGGCCTTCCCGTCGATCGCGACGGAGACGTTCGGCCGGGTCTCGGTTGAGGCCCAAGCCGCCGGCGTCCCCGTACTGGGCAGCGATATCGGCGGGATTCCCGAGACAATGGATGCCGGCGTGACGGGCCTGCTGCTGCCACCGGGCGACGTCGCGGCGTGGCGCGAGGCCATCCTGAAGCTGTGCGATCCATCCCTGCGCATGTCGATGGGTGCTGCCGCACGTGAATACGTGCAAAAGCATTTCAGTACGGTGGTAATCGCCAGTCAGTTTCTGCAGATACTGACCGGCGACTGACACGCCGTCGTATCAATCCGGCTGCCGACGCTGCCGCTCGTACAACTTGGCGTATTTCAGGAACGCGTAGAACGCGTGGACCCGCGCCGCGATGAAACCGGCCCAGCCGGAACGCCAATGCCCGCGCAGCGCGTAATAGCGCAAGAACGCCACCGTGGGATACGCCACCATGCGCAGTCGCAGCCAGCGCACCCTGCGCTGGGCCAGGTCGGCCAGCTGCAGGCTTGAATAGCGGTTCGCCTTGGCCACGCGTCCGGCGATGTCGGGCTCGCCGTAGTGATCGATGATCACGTCGAGCACGCCCACCGAACCGTCCACCAGCACCGACTCGTGCACCTCATGGTCGCTCATGCGCGCGCGCTGGCGATCGAACAGCCGCACATAGTGATTGAGCCGACCGTGCAAGGACTGCCAGCGCCAGAACTGCCACTCGCGCCGCCACAGCTGATAGCCCGCATGCGCCGGCTTCACCAGAGCCTGTTGCAGCAGCGCGATGGAGTCCGGCGCCAGCGATTCGTCGGAATCCAGCAGCAGTACCCAGGGATGGCTGGCCAGGTCGATCGCCGCCTGCTTCTGTGCACTGTAGCCGGCAAACGGCTGGGTGTGGATGCGTGCACCGTAGTGCGCGGCGATCGCGGTGGTGGCGTCGGTCGAGCCCGAGTCCAGCACCACGATCTCGTCGACCCAGCTCACTCCACGCAGGCAGGCATCGAGCGTGTCGGCATTGTTGAACGTGGTCACCACCACCGACAGCGGCTCACGCTCGTTCATCGCCGCCCTCCACGTACAACGCGGCACACCACAACCCGAGCAGCCAGGCGAACAGCAGCCCCCACCATGCCGAATAGAAGGCCAGATGGGTGTTCAACGGAAACAGCATCACGCCCAGCGCCAGCGTGACCGGAAACGCGCGCGCGCGCGCCACCGCGCCAACCCGGCGCCATGCGCGCAACGCCAGTGCCGCGCCGGCCAGCCACAGCAGCAGGCCGATCGCGCCGGTTTCGGCAAGTATCTCCAGCACCAGCTGATGCGCATGACAGGCGCCCTCGCCGACACCGCAGGCTTCGGTAACCACAAAATGATCGTTCGCCGGCGCGTATTGCGGATACGCATAGCGGAAGCCGCGCACGCCGACGCCATTGATGGGATGCGCCGCGATCATGCCGACACTCGCATGCCAGATATCGAGCCGACCACTGAGTGCGGTATCGATCGACTGGTCGGTGCCGTGCAACACCAGCAGGGTGCGTTGCATCCGGTCCTGGAAACGCGCGGAGGTTTTCCAGGCGACGCCGCCGGCCAAGGCCAGCAGCACTGCCGCGACCACGCAGAATCCGGCAAAGCGCAGCGGTGAGCGGGCCTCGCGCCAGGCGAATCCCAGCGCCACCAGTCCGTAGCACAGCCATGCCGCGCGCGAACCGGCCAGCAGCACCGGCCCGAGTATCAGCACGAAGGCGAACAACAAACCCGGCAAACCCCAGCGTCGGCGCGCCGCCCACAGCGCAAACGGCGACAGCACCGCCAGGGTCGGACCCAGCTTGAGATTGTCGGCGCCGAAAATGCCGGAGACGCGCTCGGCCTCGGCGTGGCCGCCCAAGCTCCAGCCGGTCATCGCCTGCAACCACGCATCGGCACACCATAGCGCCAGCACCAGTGCGACGGCCACATAGAGCGCCTGCAGCTTGTGCTCCCGCCGGATCGCGAAGCACGCATACAAACCCAGCGGCGCGTAGCGCAACAGTGCAGCTACCGTGCCCCAGCTCTTGCCCGGCATGATCGCGTCGACGGCGGACAGCAACGCGGCGCCGACATAGGCGGCCAGCAGCCACAGCAACAGGCGCGCACCCGCATGCTCCTGCAGCACGTGCAGGTTTCGTGCAAACAGCATGATCACGCCGAGCAGGCACAGGAACGTACCCAGCTCCGAACTGCGCCCGAACGGCAGCAACGCGACCACCAGCCAGAACGGCAGCAACGGGGAACGCAGTGTGGCCTTGAGCGAGGTACCGAAGGAATTCATGCGCGAACCGGAACGAAAGTGGTCACGCATTGTAGGCGAGCGCGAACGTTCGCGGACCCGAGGCTGGCTCTCAGCTGCCAGCCACTTCGTCGTACAGCGCCAGGGTAGCCTGCTGCATGTCGATCAGGCGGTAACTCTGCAACGGCGAGATCGGCGGCGCCACCCGCAGCAATTCGGCGGCCCGTTCGACGAGCCGTTCGCGGTCCCCCGGCGGCACGCGACCGGCCGGATACAGTTCGGCCAGCAATTCGCCGACGCCGCCGTGCGCGTAACCGAGCACCGGCCGGCACAGCGACAACGCCTCGATCACCGTGCGCCCGAACGATTCGGGCTTGTTCGACAGCTGCAGTATCAGCGCCGATATCGCGTAGATGTCACGAATATCGTGGCGCGGCGGGGTCAGCACGACCTGCGAGGTGACTCCGCGTACCCGGATCAGCTCATGCAGTTCGGCCAGGTACGCTTCGCGACCGGGCTCGATCACGCCCAGCAAGAGCAGGCGCGCCTCGATACCGCGGCGCTTGAGATCGGCCAGCAGCTCGATCGCGTCGTGATGCCCCTTCAGGCGCGTGCCGCGCCCGGGCAAGGTCAGCAACGGCGCACCAGCCAGCGCCGGATATTCGGCAAAGAATGCCTTCTGCCAGGCGTCGTCCGGCCGGTGCCCATAGGGAAACGCAGCCGGATCGATGCCGCGCGGGATCACCCGCACCTTGGCCGGCTCCAGCCACGGATAGTGGCTCAGCACGAAATCACGCATGGTCTGCGAGACCGCAATCACCCGTTCGCCACGCAGCAGGATCGCGCTGTAGCGCCCTGGCGAATTGAGTCCGTGCACCGTCGTGACGAAGTGCGGCCGCGGCGCCATCCCCTTCATCGCCCACCAGCCCAGCCAGGCCGGCAGCCGCGAACGGGCGTGCACGATGTCCGGTTTCAGTTCGCGCATTACCCGCCGCAAGGCACCTAGCCGGCCCAGCGTGCGCAACGACTTGCGGCCCAGATCGAGCGTGATGTGTTCACTGCCTTCGGCCTGCAGCTGCTCGACCAGCCGGCCGCCAGCCGAGATCACCACCGAGCGGTGGCCGGCCTGCACCAGCGCTCGGGCGATCTCCAGCGCCGAGCGCTCCGCGCCGCCGGAATGCAGTGCAGGGATCAGTTGGATCACAGTCAGCAGCTTGGCGGGAACGGCAATGCTGGACATGAGCTCTGGGCTGGAGGCTTTCATTCTCCGAGAGGCAAGCAAAAACGGTGCCGCCAACGGGTCAAATGCAGCCAGACGATCAGTCGCGCAGCACGTAATGCGCGCCACAGTAGGCACAGGTTGATTCCCCGCCGTCATCGACGATCGGCAGATATACCTTCGGGTGCGAATTCCACAGCGCCATGCCCGGCATCGGGCAGGACAACGGCAGGTCGGCGCGCGTCACTTCGTAACGATTTTCGGCATTTGCCGGCACCAGTGGCACCGTCGCTGAAAGAGGGGGTGACATCAGTGAACTCCAGACTGGACATCAGGCCGCAAATGGTAGCAGGCTGCAGCCTTCTGTCGGGGGGCAGAGGGGCAGAGCGGGGGGAATCAGCCGCAGCATTCGGTCGACCGGTTGCTGCAGGTCTTGTCATGAAGTGGCACATCGTCCTCGACCCGACGTCGCGCACCGGGCCACTGCAACTGTTCAGGAGCAGATCATGGATTCCGGAAAAATCATCGAACGCGTCAAGGCCATCCTGATCACGCCGAAGACCGAGTGGCCCCTCGCTGCGACCGAGCCGGCCACGACCAGCGCTCTGTACGCCGGCTACATCGCGATCGTCGCCGCCTTCCCGATCGTCGCCGGCTTCCTCAAGGGCAGCCTGATCGGCACCAGCGCCTTCGGCATGACGGTACGCACGCCGATCGGCATGGGCATCGTCGGCATGCTGCTGCATTACGGGCTGACCCTGGTACTGGTCTATGTCATGGCGCTGATCATCAATGCGCTGGCGCCCACCTTCGGCGGCCAGAAGGACATGGTGCAGGCGCTCAAGACCGTCGCCTATGCATGGACCGCCTCCTGGGTCGCCGGCATCGCGGTAATCGTGCCGTGGCTGGGCTGGCTGATAGCAATTGCCGGCGGCATCTACAGCATCTACCTGCTGTATCTGGGCCTGCCGTACACGATGAAGTGCCCGGCGGAAAAAGCCGGTGGCTACACCGCGGTCAGCGTGATCATCGCGATCGTGCTGAGCTGGATCATCGGCATGATCGTCATCGGCGTGATCGGCACCGCCGCCATGACCGGCGTGGCGATGGGCGGCATGCATATCGGCGGCAGCAACGGCGACAGCGTCACCGTCGACAGCAATAGTACGCTGGGCAAACTTGCCGCGATCGGCCAGCGCGCCGAACAGGCCGGCAAGGAGCTGGATGCGGCGCAGAAATCCGGCGACAACGCCGCGCAATCGGCCGCAATGGGCAAGATGATGGGCGCGGTATCCGGCAGCAACGGCGCCGTCGAGGCGCTCGCACCGGATCAGATCAAGGCATTCCTGCCTGACAGCCTGGGCAATCTCAAACGCACCAGCAGCTCGGCCCAGCGCAACAATGCGATGGGCATGCAGGTGTCCGATGCCACGGCCGAATATGCCAGCGACAACGGCCAGCACATCACCCTGGAAATCACCGACACCGGCGGCGCCAAGGGTTTCATGGCGATGGCGGCCGCGATGGCGCCGGAAGAGGAGAAGGAAACCGACCACGGCTACGAGAAGACGTACACCGCGGACGGCAACATGGTTCACGAAGAGTGGAACACCCAGTCCAAATCCGGTGAATACAGCGTGGTGCTGGGCAAGCGTTTCACCGTCAAGGCGAGTGGTACCACCGACAGTATCGATCAGTTGAAGCAGGCCGTGGCGGCCATCGACCAGGGCAAGCTGGAATCGCTGAAGGACGCCGGCGTGAAATCCAACTGACGCCAGCGCGCGTCCACAAAAAAACCGCGCCTGTGATGGCGCGGTTTTTGTGTACTGTGGAAGCTTACTTGGCCGCGTCGGCCTTCGGCACTGCACCTTCCGTGGTGATGCGGATGCTGATCTCGTCGCCGACATTCGGCACATAGGCGCCGATGCCGAAGTCCGAGCGCTTGATGCTGGTGGTGGCGTCGAAGCCGATCGCCTGCGCCTTGGTCATCGGATGCGGGCCGACCTTGTTCAGCGTGGCTGCCAGCACCACCGGCTTGGTCACGCCGTGCACAGTCAGGTCCCCGGTGACCTTGAACTTGTGACCGCCCAGTGGCTGCACCATGGTGCTCTTGAACGTCACCGTCGGGTACTTGTCGGCATCGAAGAAATCGGCTTCCTTCAGGTGCTTGTCCAGTGCCGGCACGTGGGTGTCGAGCCCGGCCAATGGCAGGGTCACGTCCACGCTGGACTGGGCCGGATGCTGCTCGTCGAACACCAGGGTGCCCTCACCCAGGCCGAGATCGGCGGTGGGGTTGGAATAGCCGAAGTGGTTCCAGCTGAACAGCACCATGGTGTGGCCGGGATCGAGCTTGTAGGTGACCGGCGCGGCCTGCACCGAGACGGCGGTGCCGAGCAGGACGGCGAGAGCGAGATACTTCAATGCGCGCATGGAGTGACTCCTTGGAAAAGGGGAATACAGGGTTGCTTCAGGCGATCGTGCAGGCTTCGTCGAACGCCAGCCGGGGACTGCGCGGAAACAGGTTGCGGCCGGCATCGCCGTAACCGATGCTGATCAGGAAAGTCGACTTGATCGCGGTGCCGGCAAAAAATGCCGCATCCACGCCGGCATTGTCGAAGCCGGACATCGGCCCGCAATCGAGCCCGAGCGCACGTGCCGCCATCAGCACATAGGCGCCCTGCAGGGTCGCGTTACGGAACGCGGTGGTGTCGATCAACGGCTGGTTGCCGACGAACCAGCTGCGCGCATCGGCGTGCGGGAACAGCTTCGGCAGCTGTTCGTAGAACTCGTGGTTGGTGGCGATGATCGCGGTCACCGGCGCTTCCATGGTCTTGGCGCGGTTGCCCTCGGACAGGAACGGCTCCAGCTTCGCCTTGGCTTCCTTCGATTTCACGAACACCACCCGCATCGGCGAGGAGTTCGCGCTGGTCGGGCCGAACTTGGCCAGTTCGTACAGCTGATGCAGCTGCTCGTCGCTCACATCCTTCGGCAACCAGGCATTGAAGGTACGGGCGGCGCGGAACAACTGGTCGAGGCTGGCCTCGGAAAGCAACTCACTCATGGGTATCCTCTGCTGCATGGATGCGCCGTTAATGGCGCCATAGCCTGCAAGTGTATAGGCGGGCGTACACCAACAGATGACGGCTGCGGGGAACGTACTGTGTTGATTCGGGAAACAATGCCGCGGCGCTCGCGCTCATGCTGAAGCTGCATGGCGAATGCTGGGTGATCACCGACGCGGCCGCCGGCAATCAGCGCCAAGCCCTCGCGCTGGCCGAGCAGCTGCAGATGCCGATCCGTCATCTCGTGCTGGAACCGCGTCCGCCCTGGTCGTGGCTGGCACCGCGCCTCACGCTCGGTGGCCAACTCGCCCTGCCCGCCAGCGAGCGCGAACTGTTTGCGCCGCCGTGGCCGCAAGTGGCCATCGGTTGCGGTCGTGCGGCGGCACTGTTCACCCGCATGCTGCGGCGCCTGTCCGATCGTCAGTGCTACACCGTGCAGATCCTCGACCCGCGGATCGATCCCGCGCACTGGGACACCGTGATCACGCCGCAGCATGACCGCGTCGACGGCGTCAACGTGCTGCGACCGCTCGGCTCGTTGAATTCGGTGGACGACGCGTGGCTGGCCGACGGCCGCGAATCCTGCCCCAATTTCGCCGAGCTGCCGCAGCCGCGCGTCGGCGTGCTGCTCGGCGGTCCACGTCAGGGCATCGCGCTGGATGCCGGCTATGCCCACCAACTGGCCGCGCGCCTGCTGGAACGCCAGCACCACGAAGGCGGCAGCCTGCTGGTGCTGGCCTCGCGGCGCACCTCGCCGGCGCTGATCGAGATTTTTCGCGATGCCCTGCACGGTGTACCCGGCTTGCTCTGGGCCGGTCGCGATGACGGCCGCAATCCGTATCCCGGTGTACTCGGCTGGGCCGATCGTCTCATCGTGACGCCCGACTCGGTCAATATGCTCAGCGAGGCCTGCGCGGTCGGCTGCCCGGTGCAGACCTTCGTCACCGCGCCGCTGCCGGCAAAGATCGCGCGGTTTCATCAGGCATTGCGCGACGCCGGCCGCTTGCACGATCTCGGCAGCACGGAAGCCAATCCGTCCGCGCCGCTGCGCGAAACCGCCAGCATCGCCGCCGAATTGCGCGCACGCATCCAGCAGCGACAGTCCCAGTCGGCGTCGAGCTGAACCAGCGAGGCAAGATCCGCAGCGGGAAACCTTCGTTCAGCCGAACATGAATCCCAGCGCAGCAGTGATCTCGCGCACGCTGCCGCACAGCTGTTCCAGCTCCGCGTCGCGCGGCGCCACACGCGGGCGCAGATCCAGCGTGCAAGCCAGCGCACGCTGCAGCAGGTCAGCATGCGCCACGGTCAGGATCGCGGCCTGATCGGCATCGAGCCAACCCGCCGTGCGACATGCCTCGATCAGGCCGGCATTCGCGGTGACACCGAGCAAGTCAGGTCGCTGCGTCGCATGCGCCAGCACCAGGCCCTGCAGTGCGAATTCGATATCGAGCAGACCACCATGACCTTGCTTGAGGTCGAGCTGGCGCGCGTCCGAGCGATCGCGCTCGGCACGCCAGCGTTGGCGCATGCTGCTGACGTCGGTCAGCACCGAATGGAGCTCACGCGGCACGGCCAGAATCTCGCGCCGCACATCGGCCAGCTCGCGGTTGAGTACCGCATCGCCGGCCACCGGACGCGCACGCAGCAAGGCCTGATGCTCCCACGTCCAGGCGCGGCTTTTCTGGTACGCGACAAACGCGTCCAGGCTGCTGACCAGCAAGCCCTTGGAGCCGTCCGGACGCAGTCGCGTATCGACCTCGTAAAGACGGCCACCGCGGGTCAGCAGGGTGAGCCAGTTCATCACCCGCTGGGCGAGGCGCTGGTACCAGCGCGAACCCTCGATCGGACGCGGGCCGTCGCTCAGCGCCTGCGCGCGGCGGCCGTCGAAGACGAACACCAGATCCAGATCCGAGGCAAAGCCCAGCTCCTCGCCGCCCAGACTGCCGTAACCGAGCACACCGAAACCGGAACCCTCGCCAGGCAACCGCCCGTGCTGGGCGATCAGCTCGCGTTCGGCCAGCGCCAGCACCGCGCCCACCACCGACTCGGCCAGTGCGGCGAGCCGGCGCGCGGTGGCGACCGCATCGGCGCGGCCATCGTTGAAGGCGAGCCCGAGCCGGAACGCGGTGGACGCCTTGAACTCATTGATCCGGTCGAGTTCCGCTTCGGCCTCGCGCTCGTCCAGCGTGGTCAGCACGCGAGCGATCTCGGCGGCGATATCGGCACGCTTGAACGGCAGTTGATCGATGCGCGGATCGAGCACGTCGTCCAGCAACAGCGGCTGCGCGATCACGCGCTCGGCAAGAAAAGCACTGTCACTGAACAGGCGCACCAACCGCTTGCGCGCGGCCGGCTGTTCCTCCAGCAAGGCCAGATACGACGAACGCCGCGCCACCGCCTGCATCAACCGACAAAGACGCAACAGGCTCGGCACAGGTGCGGCCGTGGCGCGCGCGGCACTGAACAACTGCGGCATCAGATGATCCAGCCGTTCGCGCGAACGCGCCGACATCGCGCGCACCGCCGCGGCCTGCGGCAGTTTCAGCAGCGTGTCGGTCAGTTCGGCAGCAGGCGCGAAACCGGACGCTTCCAGCGCGGCGGCATCGAGCGATTCGTCGCAGGCCCGTTGCCACAGCACCATGTCCACCGCCGGCACGCTGGCCGCGCGACCGCCCTGCGGCATCAGCACGGCGGCAAATTCCTCGCTGACGATCGCGCGGTGTTTCGCCAGTGCCGCGTTCAGCGTGTCCCAGTCGGGATAGTCCAGGCTCAGCGCGATGCGCTCGCGACTGAGGGCATCATCGGGAATGTCGTGGGTCTGCGCATCACGCAGCATCTGCACGCGATTTTCCACCCGGCGCAGCAGTACATACGCCTCGCGCAACATGCGCGCACGCGCGGCGCCGATGTGCCCGCGCGCCTCGCACGCGGTCAGTGCGGGCAACAGGCCGCGTACGCGCAAACTCGGTTCACGGCCGCCACGGATCAGCTGGGTCAGCTGCACAATGAATTCGATTTCGCGGATGCCACCGGGGCCGAGCTTGAGATTGTCGGCCAGATCCTTGCGCGCGACTTCCGCATCGATCAACGCCTTCATCTCGCGCAGCCCGGCGAACGCGGTGTAGTCGAGGTACTTGCGATAGACGAATGGCCGCAACAGTTCCTGCAGCTGTTTGCCAGCGGCGCGATCACCGGCCACCGGGCGCGCCTTGATCCAGGCATAGCGTTCCCAGTCGCGGCCCTCGTTCTGGTAGTACTGCTCCATCGCGGCAAACGAGAGCGCCAGCCGACCGGCATTGCCAAACGGGCGCAGGCGCAGATCGACCCGCGCGCAGATGCCGTCCATGGTCGGCTCGTTCAGCAGTCGCACCAGCTGACGGCCGAGCCGGATGAAGTATTCGCTGTTGTCGAGCGGACGCGCACCGTCGGTCTGGCCACCATGCGGATAGGCCAGCACCAGGTCGATGTCGGAGGAGAAGTTCAGCTCGCTGCCGCCGAGTTTGCCGAAGCCGATCACCAGCAATCGCTGCAGTGCTCCTTCATGCGTGCGGCTGTGGCCATAGCGTGTGGCCAGGGCACGCTCGGACCAGCTCAGTGCCACACCCAGCAGGACCTCGTACAACACGCTGGTGGCCGACAGTGTTTCCGGCAGTTCGTCCAGCCCGTTGACGTCGCGGAACACCAGCCGCAATGCCTCGGCATGGCGGAAACGGCGCAACGCGACCATGCACGCGACTTCATCGTCGGGCAGCTTCAGCGCGTCGATGCGCGCGCTGGCATCGCTGCCCGAGCGCAGCCGCTCCAGTCCCTGCGGTGCCAGCAGCTGTGGCTGGCGACACCATACGTCAAACGCGAAATCGCTGGCCAGCAAAGTGCGCCGGATCCGTTCAGCCACGCCAGCGTCGTCGTGCAGCGGCACGCCGGCGGCGCGGCAGCGGGCAGCAAGGTCGCCGTAGCGGTCGTCGATCAGCGCACGCAGCGCAAGAGATTCATGGGCAGGCATCGGGCCATTGTGCCGCAAAGGACAAACGACCGACCCGAGTTGACGTGCGCCATCAGCCCTGTGCACCGAGTCCGGTTGTGCGCGTTGATTAACCCACGAACAAGCCCG
The DNA here is from genome assembly GCA_027307195.1 of Rhodanobacter sp. GTDB lineage: Bacteria > Pseudomonadota > Gammaproteobacteria > Xanthomonadales > Rhodanobacteraceae > Rhodanobacter. Next base: position 34,398 of record DAHUXL010000255.1, read on the forward strand.
AGACTCGCCGTTCGCCGCCTACACGCTGTTCATCTGCATCCCGTTACATTCTCGTGTCCACGCCATGACAGCAACTGCAGGACTACCATGTCCCTGAGCTCCGCCAACCCGCCTGGCCGCTGGCGTACACGGACTCCACGTGTCGCGCTGGTGCTGCTGCTGGTGCTCATGTACGTGCTGCTGACCGGCGTGGTGGATGGCGGCATGGGCGTCACTCCGCTGCGGCTGCTCGATCAGCCGCGGTTCCCGCTGGCCAATGCGTGGCCGGGGCTGCTGCTGGCAGGCCTGCTGCTGGTTCTCAGCCGTCGGGTGCTGCTGTCGTTCGGACTGGCATTCCTGCTGCAAGGATTGGTGTACAGCGTCAACCTGCTGAAGGTGGCGAACTTGGGCACGCCGCTGTTGCCGGACGATTTCCGCATGGTCGGCCAGTTGCGCAAGGGCGGCATGCATCTGCTGGCTGGCTACCTGCCGCACAGCCCGTGGCCGTACCTGGGATTGCTGGCCGGCGTGGCCCTGATCGTCGCGATGTGGCGCTACGAGCCACCGCTGTTCGCGCGGCGTACCCGCGGCAAGCGGCTGTTGACCGGTGGCGTGCTGATGCTGGTGCTGGTCAGCCTGCTGGCCGGCCTGCCCGCCTGGGGGAAAATTTACAACGGTCAGGTGCTGTGGCTGGAACCATGGTCGGCCTCGTCCACCAGCACGCATTCCGGGCTGCTCAGTTCGCTGATGATGTTTCATCTGCAATACGGCCACGGCAAGCGCAAGCCGGATCGCGCGGCTGCGGCGCAATTGATCAGCCAGTCCGCGGCATCCCTGCAGCAGTCCATGCAGATACCGACGACAAGGGATCCGTTGCCCGACATCGTGGTGGTGCAGAGCGAATCGTTCTTCGATCCCGCCATCATGCGCGGCTACGAGACCAGCAACTTCGCACCGAATCTGCGCCGCCTGGCTGCGCACGGCATCAGCGGCAAACTGCATGTACCGACCTTCGGCGGCGGCACCATCCGCACCGAGTTCGAGGTACTCACCGGGCTGTCGCTGCGTTACTTCGACAACTTGCAGTTTCCCTATCTGCAGATGAGTCACAAGGCGGTTCCCAGCCTGGTGCATACGCTCAATCGGCATGGCTACGAGACCGTTGCGCTGCACGGCAACGATCCGTCGTTCTGGAACCGCACCACCGCGTTCAAGTCGCTGGGCTTCGATCGCTTCGTGTCTCAGTCGTCGTTCCCCGCCGACGCGGCGATGGACGGCAAATACATGGCCGACAGCGCGATGACCGACGAGATCATGCGTCAACTGAAGAACAACGGGCCACCGCAATTCATCTTCGCCATCAGCATCGAGGCGCACGGTCCGTACGACGTGCAGCCAGCGAACCGCGCCGAACGCGATGCCATTCCGGTACCCGACGGCATCACCGGCACGGACAAACAGGAGCTGCAAACCTACCTCTACCATCTGCAACACGCCGATGCCGAACTCGGCCGGCTGGTGGCATGGCTGGCCAAACGTCAACGGCCGAGCCTGGTGCTGTTCTACGGCGATCATCTGCCGGCACTGAGCAGCAGTTACCAGACCACTGGCTTTATCGACGGCAAGGACATGCTGACGCAGGCCGGCACCTGGCTGCTGGTCGATCCACGCCAGCAGGGTCAGTCCACGCAGGAGGACACCGCCGCATGGCTGCTGCCCGGCAAATTGCTGGAACAGGCCGGTATCCACGACGATGCCTATTTCGCCCTGACCAGCCTGATCGGCCCGCAACTCGCCGCATTGACCGAAGCTCCCGGCGCACCACCGCTGGACGAAGGCAGCGAGCAGCAGAAGATCGACCAGGCCATGTCCAGCATCGATCAGCTGCGCATGGACGGCAAGCTCGACAGACTGCTGCCGCAGCCCATGCCACCGGCCCTCGGCGGCATCGCCCGCAACAGTCTTCAGCCCTCGCAACCGCCGGCCGCTGCCGCGTTGCCGCGATGAACCAGGTGGCTGTCCAGACGTCCGGCGCGCATGCGCCGTGTGAAAACCGCGTCAGCGACGCATCGATATTCGAGTTGCGATTCAGCGAGCTGTCTGCCAACTGAAGTGGAGACAGGCGCGTTCATGCAGGAGTGGGGTGCTGACGCCTAGCGTCCATGCAGCGATGAAGCCACGTGCCTCATCGCGTCCCCCACCTGTAAGGAATCCATTCCATGCACAAGACCATGCTTGCCGCCCTCATCGTTGCTACCAGTGCGCTCACCGTTCCCGCGTTCGCCCAGGTCAACCTCGGTGGCGCTGCACACGTCGGCGCCGGCGTGAATGCCGGTGTGGCTGTGCCCAGCGCCATGCATGCGGTCGATCAGACCGGCACGCAGGCCGCCCAGACCCTGCGTCGTACCGATCACCAGACGAGGCACATGACGCACAAGGCCGTCGACAAGACCCGCTCGACCGTCACCGACAATGACAGCACCCATGTCGGCGCGAATGCCGGTGGCTCGGCCGGCGAAGGCGACACGCACGCTGACGCGAATGCCAACGTCGATGCCGGCGCTGGCATCGATACCGCCAACACCGCTGGCAAGGCCGGTGCAGCTGGCCAAGGTGTGGGTGGTGAGGTACGCGACGCCGCACATTCGGCGATCCAGGCCACCGACCGCACTGCCGGCTCGGTCGGCGATGCCGTCAAGCAGACCGCCACCGGTCAATCGGTCGGCGCCGATGCCCAGGTGGATGCCAAGGCGGCTACACACGGGCACTGACCTTCAATAGTCCGCGCAAGACCGGGCCCCGTGAGGAAACTCACGGGGCCTTTTGTCGAGCAGCAAGCATGCGCACGAACCTTGGCATCACGCGAAAAAGAAAACCCCGCCGTAGCGGGGTTTTCCGTAGTGCTGCCTGGAAAGGCTGGACTTAGAAGTCCATGCCGCCCATGCCACCCATGCCGCCGCCCATGCCGCCACCGCCGCCATGGCCGTGGCCGTCCTCCTTCTTCGGCAGCTCGGCAACGATCGCCTCGGTGGTGATCGCCAGACCAGCAACCGACGACGCGTGCTGCAGCGCGGTGCGGGTCACCTTGGTCGGATCCAGGATGCCCATCGCCACCATGTCGCCGAACTCACCGGTCGCGGCGTTGTAGCCGAAGTTGCCGGTGCCTTCCTTGACACGGTTGACGATGACCGACGGCTCTTCGCCGGCGTTGGAAACGATCGCGCGCAGCGGCGCTTCCAGCGCGCGACGGGTGATCGCGATGCCCAGATCCTGGTCGGTGTTGTCGCCCTTCAGGCCTTCGACGGCCTTCAGCGCACGGATCAGCGCAACGCCGCCACCCGGGACCACGCCTTCTTCGACGGCTGCGCGCGTGGCGTGCAGGGCGTCTTCGACGCGGGCCTTCTTTTCCTTCATTTCGATCTCGGTGCCGGCACCGACTTTGATGACCGCAACGCCGCCGGCCAGCTTGGCCACGCGCTCCTGCAGCTTCTCCTTGTCGTAGTCCGACGAGGTCTCCTCGATCTGTGCCTTGATCTGGCCGATGCGCGACTGGATCTTCTCCGCGTCGCCGGCACCGTCGATGATCGTGGTGTTTTCCTTGGTGATGACGATGCGCTTGGCGCGACCCAGATCGGCGATCGTGGTCTTCTCCAGCGACAGGCCCACTTCCTCGGACACGACCTGACCGTTGGTCAGCACCGCGATGTCTTCCAGGATTGCCTTGCGACGATCACCGAAGCCCGGCGCCTTGACGGCGGCGACCTTGACGATGCCGCGGATGGTGTTGACCACCAGGGTGGCCAGCGCCTCGCCTTCGACTTCCTCGGCGACGATCAGCAGCGGCTTGCCAGCCTTGGCGACGGCTTCCAGCACCGGCAGCAGCTCGCGGACGTTGGAGACCTTCTTGTCGTGGATCAGGATGTACGGGTCATCCAGCTCGACCTGCTGGCTCTGCTGGTTGTTGATGAAGTACGGCGACAGGTAGCCGCGATCGAACTGCATGCCCTCGACGACGTCGAGTTCATTCTCGAGACCCGAGCCTTCCTCGACCGTGATCACGCCTTCCTTGCCGACTTTCTTCATCGCGGTGGCGATGATGTCGCCGATGTTGGTATCTGAGTTGGCCGAGATCGTGCCGACCTGGGCGATCGCCTTGTCGTCAGCGGTCGGGTTCGACAGCTTCTTCAGCTCGCCGACAGCGGCCGCAACGGCTTTGTCGATGCCGCGTTTCAGATCCATCGGATTGATGCCGGCGGCCACAGCCTTGAGGCCTTCCTGGATGAACGCCTGGGCCAGCACGGTCGCGGTGGTGGTGCCGTCACCGGCGACGTCGGAGGTCTTGGAAGCGGCTTCCTTGACGATCTGCGCGCCGAGGTTCTCGTAGCGGTCGGCCAGTTCGATCTCTTTCGCGACGGACACGCCGTCCTTGGTGATCGTCGGCGCGCCGAAACTCTTCTCGAGCACGACGTTGCGGCCCTTCGGGCCCAGGGTGACCTTGACCGCATTGGCCAGGGTGTTCACGCCCTTGAGCATGCGGGCGCGGGCGTCTTCGCCGAAACGTACTTCTTTAGCGGCCATAATTTTTTGCCTCAAAAAATTGAACAGGAATGGGGGTTTGCTTTTGGAGCGGTAGCGCGAAGGATCAAGAACCGGGGAAGGTCGGCGTGCGCGGATGTACGCGCTCAACGAATCACGAACCCCGACCCCGAAGGCAATCAGCCTTCGATCACAGCCACGATGTCGTCTTCCTTCAGGAAGACCAGATCTTCACCGTCGATCTTGATTTCCTGGCCGGCGTACTTGCCGAACAGCACAGTGTCGCCAGCCTTCAGCGACATCGGGCGCACCTTGCCATCGGCCATGATCAGGCCGGTGCCGGCGGCAACGACCTTGCCGCGGGTGGGCTTCTCGGTCGCGCTGTCGGGGATGACGATGCCGCCGGCGGAGACGCGCTCCTCTTCCAGACGCTTGACGATGACTCGGTCGTGCAACGGACGCAGTGTGCTCATGGACAACTCCAGCTGACTATTGAGGTGGGACAAGGCTTTGAAGACCCGGATCGGCAGTCTTGTTAGCACTCGAAGTAAGTGAGTGCCAATTTTACGGGTCTGCGACGCTACTGCAAGAACATTTGAACCGGGGATGCACAGCTAATTGGGTGGGTGGGAGCGGGTTTCAAGGGCGATCGGCGAAATCCCATCCTTCTGAGGCACCTGTGACGCGCAACACTGGCCCGTTTCCACTTACGCTTGGCCGATGGCACCCCAGACAAGTCCCGATACCGTCCTGCTCTGCTATTGCAGCTGCCCCGACAGCGCCTGTGCGCAGGTGATCGCCGAGACGCTGGTCAACGAACGGCTGGCTGCCTGCGTCAACCGTCTGGCCGGCATCAGTTCCACCTATCGCTGGCAAGGTGCGGTAACCACCGACCGCGAAGACCTGCTGCTGATCAAGACCACGGCCGGGCGCCTCAACGCGCTGAAAATACGCCTGCTGGCACTGCACCCCTACGAGCTGCCGGAGCTGATCGCCATACCGGTGGAGCTCGGTCATGCCGCCTATCTGGACTGGGTACGGCAATCCGCCGGCAGCTGACGCACCGTCCGCCCCGCGCGCTTGACGAGCCACGCATGAAGCATGCGTCGGAGCAAGACTGCTGACAGATTCTGTCAGTGCACGGAATTAGCCTGTCTGCTCCGCCACCTTCAAACAAACCGATGCCATGAAAAAGTCCGACGCCGCCGCCCTGTTGCTGCTTGGCGCGTTGTGGGGCGCCTCGTTCCTGTTCATGCGCATGGGTGCCGACCAGTTCGGCGGCATGGCGCTGGCCGGCATGCGTGCCATTGGCGCGGCCATCTGCTCCATCCCGTTGCTGAACTCGCGCGAGCGCCTGGCCGAACTGCGCACGCACTGGCGATCGGTGCTCATTGTCGGCATCGCCAACTCGGCGTTGCCGTTCATCCTGTTCTCCTACGCCGCGCAAAGCCTGCCGGCCGGCCTCTCGGCGATCTTCGACGCAATCGCGCCGTTGCTGGTGGCGGCCTCCGGCTGGCTGTGGCTGGGCGAAAGGCTCGACCTTCCGCGTGCCAGCGGCTTGCTGATCGGCTTGGCCGGCGTGGTGTGGCTGATTGGCGGCAGCCTGGGCTTCGGTCATGGCGGCAGCGCGGTCGGCTGGGCGATGGCCGCCTGTGTCGGTGCCAATCTCTGCTACACCTTCGGCGCCCATTACAGCCATCGTCGCCTGCAGGTGGTGACGCCGATGACCGTGGCGATCGGCAGCCAGTTCGCCGCCGCGCTCCTGCTGCTGCCCTTCACCGTCTGGTTATGGCCGGCGAAAGCACCGACGGTGCAAGCCTGGTTCGCCATGTTCGGCCTCGCCGCGGCCTGCACCTCGCTCGCCTATGTGCTGTTCTACCGGCTGATGGCGCGCATCGGCTCGACCCGCTCGATGGCGGTGCTGTACCTGATTCCGGTATTCGGCGTGTTGTGGGGCGCGCTGTTCCTCGGCGAGAGCGTCACCGTCGCCATGGCCGGGGGCTGCGTGGTCATCCTGCTCGGCGTGGCGCTGACCACCGGCATGCTGCGCATCCGGGCGAATGTCGCCGTTCCCCTTGAACAAGTCGAAAAGGCCTGATCGTAAACAGGCTCTGATGCCGCATATCCGGGCGCCAATCCAAAGCTGAGCCATAATCCGTGTTCACGTCGAAACACGATCCTGAAGGCGGAGTTGCAATGCGCTCGATTTTCCACGGCCGCCGGGCCGCGTTGTTGTCGCTCCTGTTCGCCCTGCTGGCGGGCGCGCAGACCGTTCTTGCGCAGGACACCGCCGATCTGCTGCCCGTCACCGAGGCCTACAAGCTCAGTGCCGACGCTTCTTCGCCCGGTGTAGTGAAGCTGCACTGGACGATCGCGCCGGACTATTACCTCTACCGCGGCCGCATGAAGTTCAAGGGTGGCGACGGCGTGACCTTGGGCGAGGCGCAGCTGCCGGAGGGCGAGAAGCATCACGACGAATACCTGGGCGACGTCGAGACGTACCACCACGGAGTCGATGCCACGTTGCCGTACACCGTTGCCCCCGGCACCACACGATTGAAGCTGAGCGTGCAGTATCAGGGCTGCCACGAGGTCGATCCGAAGATCTGCTATCCGCCGCATACCGAGCAACTGGATCTGCCGTTGCCGACTGCCCTTGGCAGCACGACCTCACCGGCCAGCAACAATCCGCTAGGCGCCGTGCTCGGGCAACTGGGCAGCCATGCCGGCAGCGCAACCACCGGCATGGATAGCTCGCCGCTGCCAGCCGAACAGGCGTTCCGCTTCGAGGCGCTGGCGCAGAACCCGCATCAACTGCTGCTGCGCTGGACGATGCCGAAGGGCTATTACCTGTATCGCGACCAGACCGTACTCAAGCTCAAGGATGCCGCCGGTCTCAGCCTGAAACCGGCATGGCCGGCCGGTACGGCGCATCACGACGAGCACTACGGCAACGTCATGGTGTACTTCGATCAGGTCGAGCTGCCAGTAGCGGTCGAAGGCGATCTCGCCGATCGCAAGCAGTTGACGCTCGAGGCCAGTTTCCAGGGCTGTCAGGACGGCGGCCTGTGCTATCCGCTGATGACGCGTGCCGTAAGCGTCGATCTCGGCAGCGGTGTCGCTGCTGCTGGTCAGACCATGCAAACGGCGCCGGAGCTGCCGCCAGCCAATATCGGCGAAGGTCCGTTGCAGGTCAGCCTGATCGCCGCGTTGCTGCTCGCGCTTGCTGGCGGCCTGGTACTGAACCTGATGCCGTGCGTGCTGCCGGTGCTGTCGATCAAGGCCGTCAGCGTGCTGGAGAGCGGCGAGAACCGCGCAACAGCACGGCGCCACGCCCTGTTCTATACCGCCGGCGTGCTGTGCAGTTTCGCCGTGCTGGGCCTTGGCATTCTCGCCTTGCGCTCGGCGGGCCATGCGCTGGGCTGGGGCACGCAGCTGCAACAACCACTCGTGGTCGGCGCGCTGGCGCTGGTGATGCTGGCGGTCGGACTGTCGATGTCCGGCGTGGTGCAGTTCGGCGCCGCGCTGGGTAATACCGGTGCCAGCCTGGCCAGCCGCTCCGGTCCGGCCGGCGACTTCTTCACCGGTGTACTGGCGGTGGTGGTGGCCAGTCCGTGCACCGCACCGTTCATGGGCAGCGCGCTGGCGTATGCGTTCGCCGCGCCGATGCTGGCTGCGCTGCTGGTGTTTCTCGCGCTGGGTATCGGACTGGCGTTGCCGTTCCTGCTGATCGGTTTCGTGCCGGCGTTGGCGCGCCTGCTGCCACGGCCGGGACGCTGGATGGAGACGCTGAAACAGGTACTGGCCTTCCCGATGTATCTGACCGCCGTGTGGCTGGTCTGGGTGCTGGCGAACCAGCGCGGCGCCGAAGCGGTCGGCCTGGTGCTGGTGGCGATGGTGCTGCTGGCGATGACGCTGTGGTGGTTCGAGCGCAGCCGTTCGCGCGGCGCCATCAGCAAGGCGCTGGTCGCCGTTCTGGCGATTGCCACGCTGATACCGATGTATCTGCTCGCCTACGTGCCGCCACCGGCCAGTATCGCTGCGACCGATCAAGGCGTGGTTGCCTACAGCCCGGAAAAGCTCGCCGAGTTGCGCGCAGCCGGCACGCCGGTCTTTGTCGACATGACCGCCGACTGGTGCGTCACCTGCAAGGCGAACGAGCACACCGTGCTCAACACCAAGGCCTTCCGCGACCTGCTCCAGCGCACCGGCGCGGTCTACATGAAAGGTGACTGGACCGATGTCAATCCGACCATCAGCGCGTTCCTGCAGCAATATCACTCGCCCGGCGTACCGCTCTATGTGGTGTTCCCGAAAAATGGCGGCCCCGGCCGGCAATTGTCGACGGTGCTGACTCCCTCGATGGTCGAACAGGCCCTGACGGAAGCGGCGCGCTGATGCTCGATCGCAGCAACTGGCTGATTCTCGGTCTGGCGGTACTGGCTGCCGCTATCGGTGGCTACGCGCAGTACCACAACCGGCAGCCAGCACGGATGGATTCGGCCATGCGTGGCCAGCCAGTACCCGCCCTCACCCTGCCCGATCTCGACGGCAAGCCTCACCAGCTGAGCGACTACCGCGGTCAGCGCGTGCTGCTGAATTTCTGGGCCAGTTGGTGCCGCCCGTGTCTGGAGGAGATGCCGACACTGAACCGGGCACAGGCCAAGTTCGGCGAACAGGGGGCGATCGTCGTCGGAATTGCGATGGACGAACCGGCTCGAATCCGCGCTTTTCTGGCCATGCACCCGGTGAGTTACCCGATTTTGCTGGGCCAGCTCGGCTCACCCAACACCTCGGTACAACTGGGCGACATGCGTGAAATCTTGCCTTATAGCGTATTGATCGACGCTGATGGAAGCATTTTGGCCACACATAGCGGAGCCTTGTCCACAACTCAGCTGGATCAGTGGCTGACGCCGATGCATGCCAAGCCCTGAGGTGGTGTCGACATACGCTTACGCACGGAAACCCGACGCTTCTCCGGCAAACATCGTCGATCTGCAGTGAACTGGACAACATTCTCGACTGCGCGCACACTGCGGCGGATTCCGGAACCTCCGGACGCAAGCTGGACGATGCTGTGGCGAAGATCCTGGTCCTGCACGGACCCAACCTCAACTTGCTGGGTGTACGCGAGCCAGATATCTATGGCCGCGAAACGCTGGGCGGCATCAATCAGCGACTTGCCGCTCGCGCGCAAGAGGCCGGGCACGAGCTGGCCTGGTGCCAGTCCAACGCCGAGCATGAGCTGATCGGCCGCATCCATCAGGGCCGCGACGACCAGACCGCGATGATCCTGATCAATGCCGGCGCCCTCACCCATACCAGCATTGCCCTGCGTGATGCACTGGCCTCCGTGGCGATCCCGTTCATCGAAGTGCACCTGTCCAACGTGTTTGCACGCGAGTCGTTCCGCCATCACTCGTATCTGTCGGATCTCGCCGTCGGCGTGATCTGCGGCTTCGGCGGCGACAGCTACGCTCTGGCCCTGGAAGCGGCGATTCAGCGACTGCGCACACCAGCGCCCGACGCGGCATAGAACGAATTTGGCCGCACGAGGCCAATCCCAATTCCCTTCCGGCCACCTGCGGTGGCGTGACTGAAAAGGCTGATCCGATGGATTTGCGCAAAATCAAGAAACTGATTGACCTGCTCGAGGAATCCAACCTCGCCGAATTGGAGATCAAGGAGGGCGAGGAAGTCGTCCGCCTGTCGCGCGTGCCGAAGAACGCCGCGCCGGTCGCCGCCGCGCCTGTAGCCGTGGCGGCCGCGCCCGCGCCGGTCGCGGCCCCAGCACCGGTGGCTGCCGTCGTCGAGGCTCCGGCCGCGAATGCATTGCC
>DAHUXL010000259.1 GCA_027307195.1 Rhodanobacter sp.
CGCACCTTGCAGGCTTCGAAGATGGCCTCGTGCGGCGGCATGTTCTCGACGTTCTGCCGCTCCAGCGCGAAGTCGATCAGCATGATCGCGTTCTTCTTGACGATGCCGACCAGCATCACGATGCCGACGAAGGCGAACAGATCCAGCGAGGCGTGGAACAGCACCAGGGTGAGCAAGGCACCCACGCCGGCGGCCGGCAGGCCGGACAGGATCGTCAACGGATGGATGAAACTCTCGTACAGGATGCCCAGCACCAGATAGATCACGAACACCGCCAGCAACAGCAGCAGACCCATGCCATGCATCGAGTCCTGGAATGCCTGGGCGGTGCCCTGCACGCTGCCGGAAATCGTCGCCGGCAGACCGATCCTGGCCATCGCGCCATTCATGCTGGCCACGGCATCGCTCAGCGATACACCCGCGGCGAGGTTGAACGATATCGTCACGGCCGGCAGCTGGCCCTGATGATTCACCGTGAGTACCTGCGGCTCACGGGTGAAGCTGGCGACCGTTCCCAACGGCACCAGCGTTCCGTTGCTGGAAGTCACGTACAGCCGTGACAACACCGCCGGATCGTTCTGCATCCGGCGATCAACCTGCAGGATCACCCAGTACTGGGTCGCCGCGCTGTAGATCGTGGAAACCTGATTGGCACCGAAGGCGGTACCGAGCGCCGACTGCACCTGCGCCATGGTCAGCCCGAGCGGCGCCAGCTTCTCGCGGTTCACCTTGACCTCGACCGACGGACTGTTGAGATCCAGATCGTTGGTGACATCGAGGAAACCGGGCAGCTGCTGGAATGCCTGGGTCACCTTGTTGCCCCAGCTGTTCAGCGCATCCAGATCGGTCGACTGCAAGGTGTACTGGTATTGCGAGTTGGACTGGCGCCCACCAATCTGGATCGCTGGCGGGTTCTGGATGAAAGCCTTGACGCCGGGGACCTGGGCAAACTTCTTGCGCAACTCGGCGATGATCTGGTCCGGCGTCTGCCGCTCGCTGGCCGGCTTCAACACCAGCAGCAGCGAGCCGTTGTTGACGGTGGCACGCGAGCCACCGGCACCCACCGACGACATGTACGAAGCGACGTTCGGGTCCTTGCTGGCGATCTCGGCCAGCTGCTGCTGGCGCGCCACCATCTGGTCGAAGGAAGCGCCATCCGGGCCTTGCGTATTCACCCGCAACTGACCGCTGTCGCCGGCGGGGATGAAGTCTTTCGGCGTCACGTAGAACAGCAGGACGGTCACCGCAAGACTCAGTCCGAATACCGCGAGCACCCAGCGCGGCCGCTGCATGCTCCAGTGCAGGCTGCGCGTGTAGCCATTCTGTACGGCGGTAAAGCCGCGGTCGAAACGGGCGATCAGCCAGTTTTTCTTTTCATGATCGTGCGCCTTGACGAAGCGGCTGCACAGCATCGGCGTCAGCGTCACCGCCACCACGCCGGAGACCAGGATCGCCACGCTGATGGTCACCGCGAATTCGTGGAACAGACGGCCGACGATGCCGCCCATGAACATCACCGGGATGAACACGGCGACCAGCGAC
>DAHUXL010000266.1 GCA_027307195.1 Rhodanobacter sp.
GGTGCACCAGCACCAGGCTGCGCACCCGGTCGGCCAGGGCCAGTGCCCAGTCCAGCGCCGCGTCGCCACCGCCGGCGATCACGATGTCCTGGTCGTCGAACAGCGCCGGTCGCGTCACCTTGTAATGCAAGGTGTGGCCCACCAGTGGTGCGGCCTCCGGCAGGTCGAGCGTGCGCGGCGCAAACGCGCCCAGGCCGCCGGCGATGATCACCGCGCCGGCATCGAACGGGAGCCCGGCGCTGGTGCGCAAGCTGAAGCGGCCGTTCGCCATGCGTTCGAGCGAGGTGACGGTGTGGCCCAGATGGAACCGCGGCGCGAACGGACGGATCTGCTGCTGCAGCCGCTCGATCAACTCGCGCCCGCTGCACACCGGCACGGCCGGGATGTCATAGATCGGCTTGTCCGGATACAGCTCGATGCATTGCCCGCCGGCATGCGGCACGGCATCGACCACGTGCGCATCCAGCCCGAGCAGACCCAGCTCGAAAACCTGGAACAGGCCGACCGGGCCCGCTCCGATGATGACGCTGTCGCAGTTGATCATGGAGCGGATTCGCCTTGTGGATGGTGCGGATCATGCGCGCGCACGCAGGCGATGCCTTTGACTTCGGTCAGGCGAGTCCGGATCACCCGTGCGGTCGAATGCCGCACAGGCAGCCGGCACGCTCGGCGTGAATGGCGTGCAGGGTCACGTGGCCTGTCCGGAGAAGGCGTTGAACCCGATTCATGCCTGTGCGCTCGCGCTGGTCGAGCTGGCGACCGGGCGTCGGTATGGGGCGTCGGCGATTTCCCGCCCACCTCGCTCCAGGTTTCCAACCTCGACGCCGGCACCGACGCCGCGCTGATTATTCCATCGCCAGCCGCGTCGAAAACCTGTGTGCGCACCGAGGCGATCCCGCAACGACACGGCCTGGGCTACGCACCGGACTGGAGCCTTTCCGGCGAACCGTTCCTCACCCGCACGGCGGTGGGCTGCGCGAAACTGTAGTGCCGATCTGCCGCGAGCTGTGCGGCGTCGATCCCCGGGTCGTTCAGGACGCCACGGGCCACGCAATGATCTGCATCCCCGGACTGTTCTGATTCATCTGGTCCCAATCGGCTTCGGCTTCCTTGAGCGTGCTCTTGCAGAACTGGCCGGCGATCTGCGACGTGCCACCGAAACGGCGAACGACGCTGGCGTAGCAGTACCCGAGATTCATGTCGCATTGCTGGCGATGGCCGGCGAACTCGTGCCATACCTCCGGCTGCTGCTGGTGCATGTGCGCGGTGAAGGCGGCGAGTGTGGTCATCATGGCGGCTTCGCTCCCGTCCGAGTCCCGGTTCTCCCACACCTTGCTGTGAACGCCGCCTGGCTTGCTGACGAACTGCAGGAAGACGTAACAGTATTTGCCGACTCGTGTGGCCGGCGCAGTCGTTCCGGTTGCCCTGGCATCCATGGATGGCGCGATGGCCGCACCAGTTTGTGCGGTGACCGCTGCGGGTTGTCCCGGTACCACCCGCACTTCATGCTCGGCGCGCTCGCGCCACAGTTGCAGTGCGTAAGGTGTGCCTGCAGGGAGGCGACCGACCAGCACCGGCAGGTCGGTGAATTGGTTCACGGCTTGCCGGTTGACGCCGAGCACGACATCCATGGGTTTGATGCCCGCGGCATCCGCTGGATGACCTTTCTCCACCGTGACCACCAGGGCACCGCGCGCGCGGTCCATGCCGAGCGCCTGTGCGAGAGCGGGGCTGACTTCTCCGACTTCGATGCCAGGCGTGCCTATGGCGGGCGGCGTGCCGGACTCTGCAGCGGGAGTAGTGATGGCCGGTGGCGTTGCCGCTGGTTCCTGCGTGGGCAGCCACGTGACATCCGTGAATCTCAGGTTGAATCCGCTGAACAGCTTGCGGTAGTCGTGCAGCGCCTTCTCGGCTTCCGCGCGAGTGTCCTTGAAATAGCACGAGGGCTGCCCCTGGGCCAATCCGTGTGGTGCAGCCACGTCGCGTGCGAATTCCTTGCCGTAGGCTTCGGCCTGTGTATAGACGGCGATCGGGTCCGATCCGTCCACGCTCCTCTCGAACACCAGCGCGGCCACGGTCGCGCGCTTGTCGGGATCCGTGTCGGTCGCGTAGCAGTAGAAGTACTTGTTGACGGTGGCGGGCTTCGTCGCCTCGGTGGCCGGACTCCAGGGCTTCGGCGCCCAAGCGACATCCATCCACTTGTGGGCACGCACGATGCCCATGAAGCGCTGGGTCAGGGTGGCGCGCGACTCGTTGCGAAACGCCTCAATCTCTGCCTGTCCTCCGTTGGCGACAAGGCAGGTTTTGTCGCCCGCACCACCCATGCTGCCGATGAAGGCGTGAAATTCGGTGGCCAGGTCCTGTGTGCGGATGAACTGGCTGCTGCCATCGGGCAGGTACTCGTACTCAAACACCGGCGATGCCCAGACCTTGTGACTCGCCGTGTCGGTAACGGAGCAGTAGCTGAAGGCATGTCGCGTCATCGGTGGCGCGGCTGATTGCGCGCGGAGAATTGGTGACAGGTAAACCATGAATACGCAAGCGACGACGACGGCGAAACGCTGCATCGGAAAACTCCCGCAAGCTCAAATGGGCGAAGCCGCACGCCGCTGCAATCAGCAGCCTCGCCGGTTTCGCATGTCATGGCCCCAAGGCCCCCTGCGGTTACAGTATCTTACCGACAGCTGGTCGCCATAGCCCCTTAGTTGGCGGGGCCTTGCGGCTGCATCTCCTTCGGTTTTCCGCTCTCGGGCCAGGCCTGCGGCACCTTGCGGATATCGCGGATGGAGTAGCCCAGTGTCTGGACGCGGGCGATCAGCGCGTCGTAATCGGACTGGGAAATGGTCGGCGTGCGCGCCATGATCCAGGTGTAATCGCGAGCGTCGCGGGCAACGATGGTCTGGCTGTAGTCATCTTTCAGGTAAGCCACGATGTATTGCGCCTTGATCGGCCAGAAGACCTGCACACCCCACACTGCATTGCCGCTGCCGTCCTTCACGAAACCGGTGGAGCTGATCTTCTCGACCGGCCCATCGAACGAGCCCTTGCGGAAGCGGAACGCGGTATCGACCTTGCCGTCAGCCTGCAGCGTGTAGGTCTCGACCGCGTTCCATGCGTGCTTCTCGAAACGCGTCGGAATGGTGGCGATCACATACCAGTCGCCCATGAAGCGGGGCAGGTCGACATGCGCCACCGGCTTGATCGGTGGCAGCTCGCCGGCATGGATGCCGGCACTGGCCATGGCCAAGCTGCAGAGCAGCAGGAGTGCTTTGGAGAAGTGCATGAGTTCGCTCCGGGTGGTGGCAAGGTTTGTCACGACGATCAGGGCCGCACGAAGCGGTAGTGCGCTACCAGCCATTCCTGGCCATCGGCATAACCGAACAGTTCCGCGCAGGACATCCAGAACATGCGCCAGCGCTGAAACCACAGCGGCGCTGCCGTGCTGCCATAGGCTTCGATCAGCGTGGCCATCACCTGATCCTTGCGCGCGTCCTGGTTCGCCAGCCAGTGGTTGGCGCTGCGCTGGTAATGGGTGCCGTCGACATGCCAGCGCTGCTCGATCTGCAGCTCGCGCTGAAACCACAGCAAGGTGTCGGAGGCCGGCATCAGGCCTCCGGTGAAGAAGTGGCGGCCCATCCAGTTGTCCTCGCCCGCGGTCTCGAACGGATACATCAGCGTTTTATGCGCGAAGATGTGCACGAACAGCTTGCCGCCAGGCTTCATCCAGCTGGCGATACGGGCCAGCAGAATGTCGTAGTTGCGCATGTGCTCGAACATCTCCACCGAAACGCAGCGATCGAACTGCGCTGCCTCCAGTTCGAGCCGGTTCACGTCCTGGGTAATCACCCGCACATTGAACAGGCCGCGCTGGAGGCACTTCGCCTGGATGTGTTCGCGCTGCTGGTTCGAATTGGAGACGGCGGTGATCTTCGCGTGCGGGTAGCGTTCGGCCATCCACAGCGTGAGCGAGCCCCAGCCGCAACCGAGTTCTAGGATCTTCTGGCCATCCTCCAGTTCGGCGCGTTCGCCATACAGCTTGAGCATGGCCTCCTCGGCCTGATCCAGCGACTCGTCGCCGCGCGGGTAATAGCAGCCCGAATACTTCAGGCGCTTGCCGAGGCACAGCTCGAAGAATGCCGGCGGCAGTTCGTAGTGCTGCGCGTTGGCGGCGTCGGTGTGGATCGCCACCGGGCTGTGCCGCAGCATGTCGATGCGTGCGGCAAAGCGTGCCGCCTGCTGATCCAGTCCGCCGGCCATTTCCTCGCGCAGGCGCTGCGCGCACATGCGGCGGATGCCTTGCCGCAACAACGCATCGGGCAGGCGGCCTCGCTCGGCCAGGCCCAGCAGCCCGGTGGCGGGGCGCTCCTGTGGCAGTTCGTCGAAAGCCGTGGCGGCGGTGTTCATGGTTCGCTCCTCTTCGGAAACCAGGGAATCAGCATGGAGGTGCTGCGTTGATAGGCGCGGTAGTCGTCGCCGCGGCTGCGCAGAGCCTGCGTCTCGGTGTACGGGATGCCGCTGATCCAGCGCAGGAACACGTACATCACCAGCGGGCCGGCCCAGGCCAG
The DNA here is from genome assembly GCA_027307195.1 of Rhodanobacter sp. Taxonomy (GTDB): domain Bacteria; phylum Pseudomonadota; class Gammaproteobacteria; order Xanthomonadales; family Rhodanobacteraceae; genus Rhodanobacter. Next base: position 4,566 of record DAHUXL010000266.1, read on the forward strand.
CCCCGCGATCGGCGATCCGATCGCGATGCCGACGTAGGCAAACCAGTGCACCCATTCGAAGAAATAGTTGGGATGGCGCGAATAGCGCCACAGGCCATCGCGGCAGGTGTGCCCGTGATTCGCCGGGTCGGCGCGGAAGCGTGCGAGCTGCTGGTCGGCAACCGATTCGCCGATCACGCTGACCAGCCAGATCGCAATGCCGATGAGCATCCACGGACCGAATGTGCGTGGATTGCGCGCCACCGCCAGGAACGGCAGCGAGAACAGCACGATCAGCAAGGCCTGGAACTGGAAGAACAGGAAGAACTTGAACTGGCTGCCATGCCAGTGCGCGCGCAGGTTCTGGTAGCGGCCATCCTCGGGTTCGCCGTGCACCCGCTTCCATAGATGCACCGCAAGCCGCGTCCCCCACAGCCCACCGAGCACGGCAACGGTCATGCGCGGCCAGAGGCCGCCGTCACCGAGCAACGAGAACAGCAGCGCGCTGCTGCCCAAGCCGCCGGCCCACAGCACGTCGACGATGCCGGCGTTGGAACGCGGGCGTTGCCACAGCCAGCCCAAGGTCATCATCAATGCCGCAAGCAACCACAGTACGGCCAGCTGGATCCACGGATTCATGGTGCATCACCTTGCAGGGAAATCGTTGCTGGCGCCGCGTCGATCGACCAATGTCTGGCCAGCCACGCCAGCGCCGGTGTCGCCAGCGCCCAGCCGATGCCGAGCCACAACAGGCCGCGCCACGCGGGATCGGCGAAGGTCACCGCATGCCAGCCGCGCGCGGCGCTCATATACGCGAGTGGACCGGCGACGGCCCCGAGCAGTGCAGCGAGCCAGAGACGCGTCTGCAACCAGCTCAGTGATTGAGTGAAAGTCATCGCGAAGGTGGCCCACAGCGCCAGAATCCATGCCGGTGCCAACGCGGCGGATGGCCACGCGGCGGCATAGCTGGCCAGTCCTGTGCGGATCATTCCGCCATCGACCAGCAGCCCCAGCACGATTGCCGTC
>DAHUXL010000006.1 GCA_027307195.1 Rhodanobacter sp.
CACGATGCCGAACTCCTCGCCGCCGAGGCGACCGAAGATGTCGGTGGAGCGCAGATGCTCCTGACATGCTGCCACGGCACGTTTCAGCACGCGGTCACCCACCGCATGTCCATGCGTATCGTTGACCAGCTTGAAGTGATCCAGATCGATCAGCACCAGGCAGGCCTGCCGTGCCGATTTCTTGCAGTACTGCAACTGCAGCTCGGCCGAACTGACGAAATGCTGCCGGTTGAAGATGCCGGTAAGGCCGTCGCGACGGGCCAGCTTCATGAAACGCAGCTGTGATCGCTTGATGCGGTAAGTCCACAAGGCAATGAAGGCCAGCACCGTCAACAACAGGATGATGTAGAGCCGGTTCGTTTCCGAGGCGCTCTTGTCGAGCGACTGTTGCAATTGCAGGATCTGGTTCTGCTTGTTCAACGTGTCGATCTGCAGCTTTTTCGCCATGACCTGCTGCTGCACCGTCTGGAACGCGAGCGCCTTCGCGCTGACCTCGTCCAGATAGCCCTTGTCGGCGACCATGTATTGCTCGTGGTAGTCAAGCGCGGCAGCCCAATAGCCGCCCTGTTTTTCCACCAGATACAGGATTCGATAGGCCGAAGCCATGGCTTCGGCGGTAGGCGTCCGACCGCCGTGTTTGACCGCCGCCAGAGCAGACTGACGGGCTAGTTCCGGTTGTTGGGCATCCCAGTAGGCCTGGGCCAGCAATGCCTCGAACCGCACGAGCAACAACGGATAATCCTCGCGTTGCACTTCAGGGAGGTGTTCGCGCAGCAATGCAATCGCCTGCTGCGGCTGCCCGTGCCGCAACGCCAAGCTGGCCGCGTAATAGCGGACGCCGTTGGCGTACAGATTGTTGTGCTCCTTGAGGCAGGTATCGATGCCCTCGTTGATCAACGGCTCAATACCCTGCCACTTGCCGCCACCGTACAGCGCAGCGATCCGGGTGTGATCGTCCACACAGGTATAGCCCGCGCGCGCCAGACCCTGCTTGAAAATCTCCTCGGCGTAATAGGAAGCCAGCTCGTATTGCCCTGCGTCCGCATACAGCGCGGAGGCCACCACGAAGCCATGTTCCAGGACCGCCGGAGCAATGCCCTGCCCCTCCCGCAATGAAACGACCAGTTGGCTCAGCTGGCGGAAGGCCTCCTCGAAACGGGATTGTTCCGACAGCGAGTTCACTCGCAAAATCGCAGCCTTGAGGCGCAGGTTCGCATCCCGCGATTCGTCAAGGATGCCGTCGATCAGCGTGTCGGATTTCCGGTAGTCGCCACCGAGAACGGCCTGCCAGGCTTGCAGGTAACGCAAGTGCTGCCGCTGTTCTGGCGCCAACTGGCTGGCCCCCTGCTCCAGCCGACGCAGCAGACTTACACATTGCTCGGAAAGCGAGGTGGTGCACGCTTGCGTTTCGGCCTGCTGCAACAGCGCTGCCCCATCAGCGCCAGCCGCGGGCGGGGTCGCGCAGGCCACGCCCGCGAGCAAGGCAACGCCGCCGATCGCGCCGATCAGCACCCTTCGACGCCAGGTGCCGGATACGGACATCGACTAAGCCGACAGCGGCTCGCGCCGATGCGACGGGCCTTCGGCGGCGCCATCGTGTTCGGCACAGTCCGTGGGAGCTTCCTCCTCACCACCTTCCTCCGGTGGCGGCGGCGGTACCGCCGGCTGCATAGGACTCGGCCCAGTACCTGGCGGACCGGGCGGTGCGACCATGATGCATACCGGCGGCGTACCCACCAGTTTCCCCAGCCGCTCCGCGTCACGAGCCAGCAGCGCCGCGCGCTGCTCCGGCGTGACCTCGCTATCAGCCAAGGCCGTGGCCAACTCGTCCGGTGACGCCTGCGACAGCTGCGCGTCTCCGCCCATCCTTTCCATGAAATCGATAACGTCCAACACGATCCACCCCCTGTAACCATCAGTGAAATGTCTGCACGCACGCAGACCCGTCGATGGACGCGTCTGCAACGTGTTGAATTGCCCCTATTGAGCCAGCCTTGGCAGCTTAGCGTGCTCGCCACCGGGGAGGCTAGTGCATGGGCATGCGCCCTCAGGATGCCATGCCAACGGCCCGATCCAGCGCATCGAGCCGCGCCAGAATCTCGGGATCGGCCTGCATCGGGCGCGCAGGCGGAATCACCACGGTCTCGGCCATGCCGATCTTCGCCTGCGCCAAGGCGCCCAGCACGATCCGCTCGATGCGCGGCCGCTCGATCGGCAAGGTGGCAGCGCGGTAGATGATCACCTCGTGATCCAAGGGATAGTCGCGCGCCAGCACGTCGACCAACACCTGGCGATAGGCCGCGTTGGTGGAAAAGCGGGTCATCGACTGATCCCCGACCACGCCTACCTGCCACAGCACCAGGTAGGCGGTCGGATCGAGGCGCCGCTGGTAGAACAGCAGCTGGCTGGCCTCGAAATGCTGGCAGCCATAAGCGCCCGGATCGATGCCGAGATCGGCGTACAGGCAATCCTCGGCGGAAACGCCCGGCTCCATGTGTGCGTGGTAGCCCTCGTCACGGGCCATTTCGATTGCCTTGTGCGGCACCCAGGCGAACACGCCGGGATGGCCGTAGAACACCCCGCACACCCGCTTGCCTGCGCGCACCTCGGCGAGCATCGCGCCGACCATGTTCCAGTAGGTATCCATGCGAGAGCTGCCCTCGCGGTAATACGGCTGCAGGCTGCGCACGTCCGCATGCATCCGGTTCAACCACAGCTCCACCACGCCATCGGAAAGCGCGGCGAACACCACATCCGCCTGTTCGATGTGGCTGCGCGCCAGCGGGCCGAGGTGGGCGCCCAAGGTCATGCCGAGGCCGACGCAGACCAGGCTTCCGGGTGAACGTGCTGCATCCATGGTGTTCGCTCTTCGGGTAAATTAGTTTGTTGTACCCGAATCCCGCTTCGACGGAAACGCCTCCATCAGCGGCCGGATCAGATCCAGCGGCAGCGGGAACACGATGGTGGAGGATTTGCCGTTGTTGGACATGTCGGCCAGCGTCTGCAGGTAGCGCAGTTGCAGGGCCTGCGGTTGCTGCGACAGCATCGCGGCGGCATCGCGCAATTTCTCGGCGGCCTGCATCTCGCCGTCGGCGTGGATCACCTTGGCGCGACGCTCGCGCTCGGCTTCGGCCTGGCGGGCGATCGCGCGCACCATCGTCTCGTTGAGGTCGACGTCCTTGATCTCGACGTTGGCGACCTTGATGCCCCATGGGTCGGTGGCCTCATCGAGGATCGTCTGCAGGGTGTGGTTGATCGAATCGCGTTGCGACAGGATCTCGTCCAGCTCGTGCTGACCCAGTACCGAGCGCAATCGCGTCTGCGCCAGCTGGCTGGTGGCCTGCAGGAAATTCTCCACCTGCAGCACCGACTTGTCGGGTTCCACCACGCGGAAGTAGACCACTGCATTCACGCGCACCGAGACGTTGTCGCGCGAGATCACGTCCTGCGGCGGCACGTCCATCACGGTCACACGCAGATCGACCCGGATCATCCGCTGCACCGCGGGGATCAGCAGCACCAGCCCCGGCCCCTTGGTGCCGGTGTAGCGGCCCAGCGTCAGCACCACGCCACGCTGGTACTCCGGCAGGATCTTGACCGCGGAGAACAGCAGCAAAGCGCCAAGAACTACGAGTACTCCGACAAATCCGAACATGACGCTGTCTCCTGTAAATCGGTGGGATTGCCAAAACCATTCCCTTGCAAACCATGCCCACAGTCACGCCGGCACAACCCACAGCAACAAACCCTGCCGACGCACCACGCGCACCCGCGCGCCGGCCGGCAAGGCGCTGTCGCAGCGCACGCGCCAACGCTCGCCATGCAACATCACCCAGGCCTCGCCGCCGGCGCTCACTGGTTCCAGCAGCTCGCCTGACTCCGCCGCCATCGCGACGTCGTTGAACTGATGAGTTCGCCGCGAACGCAAGACCAGCCAGACGATCAGCGCCAACAAGGTGGCCGCGCCGAAGGCAAGACCGCCGATGACACCGAGATTGACGCCATAGCCTGGCACATCCGCCTTCATCAGCATCACCGAACCGATCACGAACGAGACCACGCCACCGGCGCCCAGCGCACCCACTGTGGGATTGACCGCTTCGGCCACCAACAAGCCGACGCCGAGCGCCATCAACGCCAGCCCCGCGTAGTTCACCGGCAGCAGCTGCAGCGCGTACAGACCGACCAGCAGACAGATGCCGCCAACGATGCCCGGCAACATCGCGCCAGGATGCATCGCTTCCAGCACCAGGCCGAACATGCCAGCCAGCAGCAACAGGTAGGCGATGGTGGGGTTGGTGATGACGGCGAGGAAATGTGTGCGGGCACCTGGTGCGTCATTGCGCACGCTTGCGCCCTTGAGCTGCAGCGTGACGCTGCGATCGCCTACCTGCACCTGGCGACCGTCCGCCCTGGCCAGCAGATCGGCAACGTCGGCCGCCACGAAGTCGATCACGTGGTGTTGCGCCGCTTCGCTGGC
>DAHUXL010000012.1 GCA_027307195.1 Rhodanobacter sp.
CGCTTCGGTACCGGTATTGGTCCAGAAACCGGAGCCATAGATGCTGTCGAGCGTCTGCTTGCTGACATAGGCGCTCCATCCTTCCGGCAGGATGCGGCGGCCATCGAGCATGCCGTCGTCGAGATAGAGCTGGCCGAAGCGCGCCCAGTCGCGGGCGGAGGCGTAGATACGGGTGGAGCCGACCAGGGTCTGGGCGCCGTCGAATTCCATCAGCACGTGCTGCATGCCGAGCGGGTCGAACAGCTCGCGATGCGCAAACCGGATCAGGCCGGGCGCGCCGCCGCCCACGGTGTCTCGCAGGATGCCGCCCAGGATCAGCGTGTTGCCGCTGGTGTATTCCCATTGCGTTCCGGGCGGGATGCGCAACGCCGCGTCTGCGGCGTAAGCCGCCATGTCCTTCCGCAGGAGCAGCATGGTGGACACCGGATCGAAGCCGCTGTCGTCCTCGGTGAGGGTGAGGCCCGAGGTCATTCGCGACAGCTGGTCCAGCGTGATGTGGCGGCGCGGATCGTCAGGTGCCCGCCAGGCCTGCACTGGCGCGGGGGCCTGCATGTCCAGCTTGCCCTGTCGGACCAGGATGCCAAGCAGCGCGTTCACCACCGACTTGCTCATCGAGTAACCGAGCTGCGGCGTGTCCGGGTTGAAGCCGGCGGCGTAGCGTTCGGCGATGAGCTTGCCGTCGTGCAGCACCACGATCGCGTGCACGTTGCGGCGTGGGCCGCTGGCTGGTTCTGCAAAGGCACGCGCCAATGCATCGACGATGGCCGGGTCGGTATTGACGATCGGCGCAGCGGAGGTCGCTGCCGGTGACGCCGCCTCACGCGCCGCCTGCAGTGTCGCGGCATCCGGTGTCATCGTGGGCAGCGCGCAGCCGTAGCCGGGGTAGTACGTCGCTACGCTGGTGAAGCGGCCATGCCATTGTGCGATCACCTTTCGCCGTGGGGCATCGACGGCATAACGCAGGTGCGGCAGCAGGATGCGCATGCCTTGCATCGGCGCGATGTTCTCGGCAAACACCCGATCCGGCGCGAGGCCGGAAACGAACACATCGGCACACAGCGTCTGCGCGACGTTGGCGGTGGCGACCTGCAGCGCCCGATCCGGCCGCTTCCATGCAATGAGTCCCGCCACCACAGCCACCAGCGCGAAGGTGATGAGGAATTTCCGCCAAATCATTCCTTTCATGCGCTTCGGCACGGGATTCCTTTGTGTGGTGGTCAATGAAGGTCTTTGGATGAGCGGCGGGATTCTGCCGGTCCGCGCGCCGCGTGTCGATGCCACGCTAGCCGATCCATCCTGGCTCCGGGAGTGGCAGGTGCCCGCAGTCCGCGGGCTGGCGCGCCAAATGCCTTCTGGTTCTGCTTTCCGATGTCATCCGTCACGGCCCCGCAGACAAGCCAATGGCGGTGCGGCCGTGTTTCTTCTATGTTGGCGCATCCCATCTGCCTGAGGCGCACAACATGACTGCATCGCTGGAGCACCCCGAGCACCTCAGGCGCAGCCTGTCCAACCGGCATCTGCAACTGATTGCCATCGGTGGTGCGATCGGTACGGGCCTGTTCATGGGTTCGGGCAAGACGATCAGCCTCGCCGGGCCGTCGATCGTGCTGGTCTATCTGATCATCGGCGTGATGCTGTTCTTCGTGATGCGGGCGATGGGCGAGCTGCTGTTGTCGAACCTCGAGTACAAGTCGTTCATCGACTTCTCCACCGACCTGCTCGGGCCTTGGGCCGGCTTCTTCTGCGGCTGGACCTACTGGTTCTGCTGGATCATCACCGCGATCGCCGACGTGATCGCGATCGCCTCCTACGCCCAGTACTGGTTCCCGGGGCTGGCGCCGTGGATTCCGGCGGTGCTGTGCGTGCTGTTGCTGCTGAGCCTGAACCTTGCCACGGTGAAGTTGTTCGGCGAGATGGAATTCTGGTTCGCGCTGATCAAGATCATCGCCATCTGCGCGCTGATCGTGACCGGTTTCGGCCTGGTCGCATGGGGTTTCCGTTCACCGTCGGGACACCTGGCGTCGGTGGCCAACCTGTGGAATGACGGTGGGGTGTTTCCGAAGGGACTGGGCGGTTTCTTCGCCGGCTTCCAGATCGCGGTGTTCGCCTTCGTCGGCATCGAGCTGGTCGGTACCACCGCGGCCGAGACGGCCGACCCGAGGCGCAACCTGCCCAAGGCGATCAACTCGATCCCGGTGCGCATCATCATCTTCTACGTGCTGGCCCTGCTCGCGATCATGGTGGTGACGCCGTGGCGGATGGTGGAGCCGGGCAAGAGCCCGTTCGTGGAGCTGTTCGTGCTCGCCGGCATCCCTGCCGCTGCCAGCCTGATCAACTTCGTGGTGCTGACCTCGGCCACCTCGTCGGCGAACAGCGGCATCTTCTCCACCAGCCGCATGCTGTTTGGTCTGGCCGAGGAGAATCATGCGCCGAAGGCGTTTGCGCGGCTGTCGCGCGCAGCGGTGCCGTCGCGCGGCCTGCTGTTTTCCTGCTTCTGCCTGTTGCTGGGTGCGGCCCTGATCTACCTGATCCCCGATCTGGTCACCGCGTTTACCCTGGTCACCACGCTGTCCGCGATACTTTTCATGTTCGTCTGGTCGCTGATCCTGTTTGCCTATATCGCGTATCGGCGCAAGCGTCCGCAATTGCACGAAGCGTCGGACTACAAGATGCCCGGCGGCGTGTTCATGTGCTGGGTCTGCCTGGTGTTCTTCGTCTTCGTGTTGTCCCTGCTCAGCCTGCGGGACGATACCCGCCAGGCGCTGCTGGTCAGTCCACTTTGGTTCGTGTTGCTGGCCGTGGGCTATCTGTGGAAGGGGCGCCGGTCGCAACCTTCGTGATTCGGTGCGTCGAAGTGGAGTGACCTGATCGGCGATGGCATGGATGGCGCGGTCCGTGTTCACCGCGTTCGCTGCCGCCGTGGCTGGCGCAAGCCGGTGCCGGCACATGCGTTGTTCACCAGTGGTGCACAGGCACAACACACATGACTACGCGCTGGCGGTCGCTCGACGCCGGACAACCGGCGTCCTAGTATCGAATGGTGGCCTTGTGCCGCCATCAGCCGCGCGGGAGTCATGTCCATGAAACGCGTTTTGATCGGGATTCTCGTCGTTGTGCTGACGATAGTCGTGCTCGGTATGGGCGCCCTGCTGCTGGTCGACGTCAATCACTTTCGCCCGCAGATCCAGACCACGCTCAGCAAGGCACTTGGCCGCGAGGTGACGCTGGGCAAGCTGCATGTGGCGGTGTGGGCGGGCTCGCTCGACGCCGACGATATCCGCATCGGCGATGATCCGGCGTTCGGCGCGCAGCCGTTCGTCAGTGCGCACTCGCTGGAACTGGGCGTGCGCCTGTGGCCACTGCTCGTGCGTCGCGAGCTGCACATCACCTCGCTGACGCTGGATCAGCCCAGTGTGAGCCTGTCGCAGAACCGTGACGGCAACTGGAACTTTGCCACGTTCGGTGGCGACGGTGCGTCGGCGCCGACTCCCGCTTCAACCCCGGCCGGTACGTCGAGCGAGCCGCTTGCGTTCAGCGTCGACAAATTGCGCATCAAGGATGGCCGCATCGACGTCACGCGTACCGTTGGCGGCACGCGCAGCTACCAGAAGGTGCAGCTGAGTGCCGATCGTGTCGGTCCGGGTGCAGCGTTCCCGTTCTCGATGAGCGCGGCGATGGCCGGGGGCGGCACGCTGCAGCTCGACGGCAAGCTCGGCCCGTGGAACGCGACCAACGCGGTGTTGACGCCGGTCGATGCGCATCTGGTCATGCACAGCCTGGATCTGGTCGGCGCCGGACTGATGAATGGCGGCGAGGGTGTCGGCGGTGTGCTCGACATCGATACGCGCATCCACTCGGACAAGGGGATACTGCAATCGAAAGGCGGCATCGATGCGCGTCAGCTCAAGCTGGTGGCCGCGGGTTCGGCCTCGCCGCGGCCGGTGCGCATCGACTATGCGGCCAGCTACGAGCTCAGCAGCGGCCGCGGCAACATCGACCATTCCACACTTGGCATGGGCACGTCGCGTTTAGCCATCAACGGCAGCTTCGACAACCGGCCGAAGGTCATGCAACTGGATCTGCACATCAATGGCAAGCAATTGCCGGTTGATGAGCTGGAGCCGTTGTTGCCGGTCTTCGGCGTGGTGCTGCCGAAGAACTCCAGCCTCAGCGGCGGCAGCCTGGGCGCGGACATGCATGCACAGGGCCCACTCGACGCGCTGGTGATCACCGGTCCGGTGACCCTGGACAATTCCCGCCTGAACGGTTTCAGCCTCGGCTCGAAACTCGGCGGTGCGCTGACTCTGGCCGGGATCAAGGCACCGAAGGACACTGTGATCCGGCATGCCGACGCGATGCTGAATATTGCGCCCTCCGGTATCCGTGCCAATCCGGTCCATGCGGACATCGTCGACCTCGGCAACATCGCCGGGCAAGGCAGCATGGCGGCGGATGGCAAGCTCGATTTCCGCATGCTGGTCAAACTCGACAAGGCGATCACCGGCGGGGGACAGACCGGGCAAGGCATCGGCGGCCTGCTCGGCAACTCCGGGGCGGGACGCCTGCTCGGTGGCGTGCTCAGCGGCACTACCGATCAGGGCATCGGCGTGCATGTGACCGGCACGGCCAGCGCACCCAGCTTCAAGATCGACCCGACCGCTGTCACCAGCCTGCTCAAGGCCGGTCTTGCGGGGTCAAAGAACAAGGTTTCCCCGGCGACCGATACCGGCACTTCCGGCAAACCAACCAGCAAGAAGGATGTGCTCAACAGCTTGCTGCAGGGCGCCATGGGTTCGAAGAAAGGGCATTAGCCGCATTTTCTGCATCAGCGCGATGCGTGGCCGGTCGCGGTGGATATCCATGGCTGCTGCCCACATATTGAGCTGACCAGAGATTTTCGGAGGTTTCCATGGCAACGGGTTGGGCAGGCGATGGCGCCGTGCAGGACCAGATCGACGCCACGGTCAACGACGCGGTGCAGCGCGCACGCCAGCAGTTGCA
>DAHUXL010000014.1 GCA_027307195.1 Rhodanobacter sp.
TCGACGAAGCCTGCCAGGCCCACGCCGACCAGCCGGTAGCGGCTGTCGGCGGGACGCTCGACGCGCTCGCGCAGCGCGCAGGCGATCTCGGCCAGTTCTTTCGCCGATAGCGGTCGCCGGGCCGGGGTGAGGCTGCGCGTCAGCGTGTGGAAGTCCGCAGTCTTCAGCTTCAGCACGATGGTGCGCGCCACGCGGCTGCGCTCTTTTGCATCGAGTTCGCGCTGATAGCCGGCCCAGGCCTTTTCGGCGAGCCGGCGGATATGCGGTTCGAGTTCGTCCAGCAGCAGGTCGTGCTCGAAGGTGTCCTCGGCGGAAATCTGCAGGGTCGGCCGTTCGGGTTGTACCGCATGCTCGTCGATGCCGCGGGCCAGCTCGTGCAGACGGTGGCCCCAGCGGCCGAAGCGCTGCTCCAGTTCTGCCAGCGCGAACATGCGCAGTTCGCCCACCGTGGCGATGCCGAGCACGGCGAGCTTCGCCTCCATCACCTTGCCGACGCCGGGCAAGCGGCCGACCGGCAGCGGGGTGAGGAAGGCCTCGACCTGATGCGGACGGATCACGTACTGGCCGTCGGGCTTGTTCCAGTCCGACGCGATCTTGGCCAGGAACTTGTTTGGCGCCACGCCGGCCGATGCGGTCAGCTGTGTCTCTTCGCGGATCGCGGCGCGGATCGCTTCGGCGGTGGCGGTGGCCGAGGGCAGCCCGCTCAGCGTGTGGGTGACATCGAGATAGGCCTCGTCCAGCGACAACGGCTCGATCAGTTCGGTATGCCGCGCGAAGATCTCGCGGATCTGCCGCGACACTGCCTTGTAACGCACGAAGTCCGGCGGAACGAAGATCAGCTGCGGGCACAAGCGCTCGGCGCGGATCGCCGGCATCGCCGAACGCACGCCGAACACGCGTGCCTCATAGCTCGCCGCGCACACCACCGAACGTGCGCCGCGCCACGCGACCGCCACCGGCTTGCCGCGCAGAGACGGATCGTCGCGCTGTTCCACCGACGCGTAGAACGCGTCCATGTCGACGTGGAGGATTTTGCGCGGGGCAGCGGGCACATGGGCAATCAGGGAGAGCACGGTGCCGATTCTAGATTCATGCAGGCGGCGCGGCGAGCGCCGGGTCTGCCTGCGCCGGCATCACGCCCGGTTCGCGAACCGCTTGGTAGCGTAGTGCGATCACTTTCCCCTGGAGTTTTCGCATGAAGATCCTGATGGTGCTGACCTCGCACGACCGGCTCGGCGATACCGGCAAGCGCACCGGCTTCTGGCTGGAGGAGTTTGCCGGGCCCTACTACGTGTTCACCGATGCCGGAGCAACCGTGGTGCTGGCCTCGCCGATGGGCGGTCAGCCGCCGCTGGATCCGAAGAGCGACGAGCCCGAGGCACAGACGGCCAATACCGACCGCTTCCGCAAGGATCCCGCCGCCACCGCCGCACTGGCGCATACGATGAAGCTGGCCGATGCCGTGGGCGGCGACTATGACGCGGTGTTCTATCCCGGTGGCCACGGCCCGCTGTGGGACCTGGCGGAGGATCGCGATTCGATCCGCCTGATCGAGGCGATGTGGGCGGCGGGCAAGCCGGTGGGTGCGGTCTGTCACGCGCCTGGGGTGCTGCGCCACGTCAAGGCGCCCGACGGCAGCCCGCTGGTCCGTGGCAAATCCGTCACCGGCTTCACCAATACCGAGGAGGCCGCGGTAGGCCTGACCGACGTGGTGCCATTCCTGGTCGAGGACATGCTGAAGGAGAACGGCGGCGTCTACTCGAAGAAGGATGATTGGGCGTCCTATGCGATCACCGACGGCAAGCTGGTGACCGGGCAGAATCCGGCCTCGTCGGAGGCGGCCGCGCACGCGTTGTTGGCGCTGCTGGGTTGATGGCGGGGGTGCGCGCGACAGCAGGCGCGAGCGTGCCGGTGTCACCGACCGCAGCGGCACTGGACGCATTCATTGCAGTCGGGAATTACCCCTGTCTCGGTGCCAAGGCCGCGCTCGCCCGCGATGGCATCGAGGTGCTGGATGCCGGTGATCTCGCTGACGGCGCGCATGACGAGGCGACCGTCGCCGCGTTGCAGCGGTTCGCACAGAACGCCGGCGGCAACCGTCTGTTCGTCAGCTTCGCGGTGGCGTTTGCCGCCGCGCCAGCGCTGTCCGAACAGGATTTCGAACAGGCGTTGTGGCGGCGGCTGCAGGCGCTGCACGAGATCGATCACCGGCGGTTCGGCTGGGACCCGGTGGTCAGCAGCGATCCGCACTCGGCGCACTTCAGCATGAGCATCGGTGGACGTGCGTTCTACGTCATCGGCCTGCATCCCGCATCGAGCCGGCCCGCGCGGCGGTTCCGCCAGCCGCTGCTGTTGTTCAACCTGCACAGCCAGTTCGAGCGGCTGCGCGTCGACGGTCGCTACGAGAAGTTGTGCCGGGCGATCGCCCAGCGCGACATCGCCTATGCCGGCGCCGCCAACCCGATGCTGGCCGTGCACGGCAAGAGTTCGGAAGCGCGCCAGTACAGCGGACGTCAGGTCGGCGCAGACTGGGTCTGCCCGTTCCATGCACTCGGAGACGATCCGCGATGATCCAGGTCATTCCCCCCCGCAGCAGCGTGGCGTTCGAGCTGCATCGTGGCGAGCGTCTGAAGGTGATCGATCCCCAGGGCGAGCAGGTGGCCGATCTGGTCGCGTTCAATCGGCACGATACGGCCGAGGCGATCTCGTCCGGGCGCAGCATCGATTACGCCAGCAAGATCTATCTCAGCACCGGTGACCCGATCTATTCAAACCGCAGCCGCGTGCTGTTGCGCATTATCGAGGATACCGTCGGCCGCCACGATTTCCTGCTGTCGCCGTGCTCGGCCGAGATGTTCCGCATCATCTACGGCGACCCCGAGCCACATCGCGGCTGCTTCGGCAATCTCGCCGCGGTGCTGGCGCCGTACGGCGTCGTGGCGGACGCGATCCCCACCGCGTTCAACGTCTTCATGAACGTGCCGGTGGATGCGGCGACCGGCGTCATCCGGGTGGAACCGCCACTCAGCCGCGCCGGCGACTACATCGTGTTCCAGGCGCAGACGGATCTGCTGATCGGCCTCACCGCGTG
>DAHUXL010000020.1 GCA_027307195.1 Rhodanobacter sp.
GGCAACGCGCTCCATGGCTTGCCCGTGACGCGATTGATCAGCACTTCGGCCGACTGTGCCGGAAACTGCTGTATCAGCGCGTGATAGTCATCCGAGGCGTCCGCGCCGGATTCCAGAAACTGGGTCTGGTCAATTGACAGCGGATCGAAACCTGTCAACTTCGCCAGTTGTGCAGCCATCGGTTCGATGCTGCCGAGACGTCCGCCAGCCTTGTCGATGTGTGCATAGCCCGCGTGTACAAAAAGGCGCGCCTTGGGATCTTTGGCGAATACTTTCCGAAACAGGGTCTCCGCCTGTGCAGCGTCACGCGTGCGCGGGTCGATATCAGAACTGTCATAGGGCACGAGGATGAAGCCCAGCCGGATCGCCTCGCGGACAATTTCGCCGTACAAGGGTTCTTGAAGGTATTCGGTACCGCTGGTCTTGATCGGGTAACCCCGCCGCGTCAGTGCCGGATCCTCCTCGCCAAGCGCCTCGGCCGCAAAGTAGGTGAACCCGAGTTCACGCAGGCGCGGCAGCAGGGCCAGCGTGAGCGCGCGCGTATGCGCGTTGTGATGCGCTTCGTTGATCAAAACGATGCTGCGATCGGCAGCCAGTTTCGTGATGACGTCGACTGCGTCGGCACTCTTCCATTCATTACTCCTTGGGAGAACCAGGTCAGCCGGCTGCTCGCTCTGGAGTGGAAAACTCAGCACCGCCTGGTTATACAACCCCAATTCGTTCAGCGTGAATGATCGGAACTGTCCCGCCATCACCTGATCGGATGGGGAAAGATGCGGCATGATCTGAACCAGATACTGATAGCGGCCGAGCAGGCTGGGCTGTTGCCGCAACTTGTGAAACATGTCGATCTCGGCCTGGTCGAATGTTTGCGCGATCACACACCATGGGATCAACAGCGCCATCACGCCCCAGAGCAAGATGAACATTCTTCTCGACATGGCATCAACTCGACATGAGTGAGATGACTCAAGCGTGCACGTCAATTAGCCATACGACAAGTACCCTATCGGCATGGATCACACTGTTGAAATCCGCAGCGTTTCATCCACAGGCCGGGTAACTTGCATGTTATGTATCTGATTGCCGCCGCCATGTATTTCTTGCATTTTTCATTTGCCATTCGTTGCCACGTCGATTAGTGCCCCTATTGGATTTCCCTGCGCACCAGATTTGTGGAAAACCACGAATCCGAACCGGGAGAGTGACCCACGGGGACTCACTGCTGAGCCATGCATGCATCCAGTCCCGCAATGAATACCTGGCCAGCACACAGCAGCCCGGAGCAACGGGACTGATCAATTCATGCGATTGGACTGCTTCTGAATACGTAACTGTCTTCCACAACATTCCCGGATTCGCGGTAAAAAGCAGCGCGCGTCAATCCGTCTCGATCTCTTCCTCAAAGCGCAGGTGCTTCACGCTCCGCCCGTTGCGACGCACCAGCTTGAGCGCCTCTATGCCGATTTTGATATGCGCCTCGACGAACTGCGAGGTGATATTGCGGTCGCTGGCCTCGGTCTTCACCCCTTCCGGAATCATCGGCTGATCGGACACCAGCAGCAGCGCGCCGCACGGAATCCGGTTGGCGAAGCCGGCGGCGAAGATGGTGGCGGTTTCCATGTCGACTGCCATGCAGCGGGTGCGCCGCAGATAGTCCTTGAAGGTGTCGTCGTGTTCCCACACGCGGCGGTTGGTGGTGTACACCGTGCCGGTCCAGTAGTCGTGGCCGAGGTCGCGAATCATGGTGGAAACCGCACGCTGCAGCTGGAACGCCGGCAGTGCGGGCACTTCCGGCGGCAGGTAGTCGTTGCTGGTACCTTCGCCGCGGATCGCCGCGATCGGCAGCACCAGGTCGCCGAGCTGATTCTTCTTCTTGAGGCCACCGCACTTGCCCAGGAACAGCGCGGCATGCGGTTCGATCGCGCTGAGCAGATCCATCACGGTGGCCGCGTTGGGACTGCCCATGCCGAAGTTGATCAGGGTGATGCCGTCGGCGGTGGCGTTCGGCATCGGTCGGTCGCGCCCCTGAACTTCCACCCCGTGCCATTGCGCGAACATCTCCACGTAATGACCGAAGTTGGTCAGAAGGATATGTTTGCCAAACTGCTCCAGCGCTGTGCCGGTATAGCGCGGCAGCCAGTTGGAGACGATTTCCTGTTTGCTTTTCATATTGATGTGGTACCCGAGTGCGTTACCGGCGACGCCACGCCGGCTGGATGCCAGAGACAGATGGTTCATCTTAAAGGTTGCCCGCCGCCTGCAGGCAAGATGGTTTGATCGGCAAAACGGCCCGCTCCGGGCAACTTTCGGTTGACGCCGCAGTCGTATGTTGCGTGCTATGTTCGGTTTGCCATTCATGACGGGGGACACGCGATGCGGATGGGCCTGGCCATTGATGCTTCCTGCGACCTGTCGCAGGAGTTTTTGCAGAAGCACAACGTCGCAATCATGCCGATCACGGTGAAGGTGGATCGCGAGACCTTCATGGATGACCGCCGGCCCGAGGAGCTGCAGCGCTTCATCGATCGCCGGCTCGGCAGCCGCAGTCACTCGGCGGAAACCGAGCCCTGCCCGGTGGAAGAGGTGCAGAAGCTGTTCCTCGACAGGCTGGTGCTGGACTACGACTGCGTGTTCTGCCTGACCATCACCGCCACGCGCAGCCCGATCAACGAGCATGTGAATCGCGCCAGCTTCGCGATCCTCAAGAATTATCGCCAGGTGCGTGAACAGGCCGGCATCCCCGGTCCGTTCATGATGCGCGTGGTCGACACCCGCAATGTCTTTGCCGGGACCGTACCGGCCATTTACGAAGCGGCCCGGCTGATCGCGGCCGATGAGGCGCCCTCCGTCATCCGCGAGCGACTCAACCACATCGCCAACAACAGTTACGGCTACATGTTGCCGCGCGACCTGATCCATCTGCGCAATCGCATCAAGAAAAGGGGCGATCGCAGTGTCAGCCTGTTCAGTGCGATGGTCGGCACGGCGCTGGACATCAAGCCGCTGCTGCGCTGCTTCCGTGGCGAGACCGGGCCGGTTGGCAAGGTGCGCGGTTTCGATCATGGCGCCGATATGCTGTTCGGCTACGCCACGCAGCGGGTGCGCGCGGGCCTGTTGGTACCGGTGGTCTGCGTCAGCTACGGCGGCGATCTGGCCGTGCTGACCCATCTGCCCGGCTACGCCGAATTGCGTGCGGCTTGCGAGGAATGCGGCGTCGAATTGATGGAAGCGCCGATGAGCATCACCGGCATGGTCAACGTGGGCGAAGGCGCGGTGACGCTGGGCTTCGCCGCCGAGGAGCACGTCGCCGAGTTCTGAGGAACCTCTTCCGCATGTCCCGCCTGCCCGCCCTGCTGCTTTTGCTTGCCATCAGCGGCCCAGCCGCTGCAGGCACGGCCTATAAATGCAGCGGCGCCAGTGGTCAGGTGACCTATCAGGATGCGCCCTGCGCGAAGACCCAGCAACAGCAGACCCTGCAGTTGACGAACGAGACCGCAGCGACCGCGCCACCGGCAGTCGCATGGACCAGCAAGCCGGCAGTTGTTGATGGGGCACCCGTCGCACCAGCCGAGCCCGGCGTGCCGCTGATCCCACTGTACCGCTGCATGCACGCCGTCGATGGCGACACCTACGTCAGCAGCAACGGTCATCCGCAACCGTTTCTCGCGCCGCTCGGCATGCTGGGCGCACTGCCGACATCGCTCGCACGGACCTACGGGCAACCCGGCGGCGCCGGCATTTCGGCGCCGGAAGCGAACCGTGGCCGGGTCGGCCCCGAGCTGGTCGCCAGCAACTATGTCTGGGTGCAGGATCAATGCCGTCCGCTGAGCGTGCCGGAAATCTGCCGCGAGTTGCGCGACGAATACGAACAGAACGCCCGCCAGCTGCAACGCGCGTTCCAGAGTGATCAGCCGCCGCTGCAGCGTCGCGACAGCGAATTGCAGGCCCAGCTGACGAACTGTTGAGCCGCCCCGTCAGCGGCTCGCTCAGAAACCGTAGTTCAGGAATCCACCATCCACCGCCAGCACCTGACCGGTGATGTAGCTGGCCGCCGGCAGGCACAGGAACGCGATCGCGGCGGCCACTTCCTCTGGCTCGCCGATCCGCTTGAGCGGGGTGTGATCGAGTACCTCGTCCAGATAATCGGCATCGGCCAGCGCCGGCTCGGAACGCTGGGTGCGGATGTACCACGGCGCCACCGCATTGACGCGGATGCCGTCAACCGCCCACTCGGCCGCCAGGTTGCGGGTGAGCTGGTGCAGCGCCGCCTTGCTCATGCCGTACGGCGAGCCGGTGCGCACATGCGTGACCGCCGATACCGAACCCACGTTGACGATCGCCGCATTCGCATGCTGCACGAGTTGCGGATGCGCCAGCCGGCACATCTCGAAGGCCGAGAACAGGTTCTGCTCGAACACCCTGCGGTATTCGTCTTCGCGGTAGTCGAGCGTGGCCTTGGCCTGGTTGCCGCC
Source organism: Rhodanobacter sp. (assembly GCA_027307195.1). Classification (GTDB taxonomy): domain Bacteria; phylum Pseudomonadota; class Gammaproteobacteria; order Xanthomonadales; family Rhodanobacteraceae; genus Rhodanobacter. The sequence goes on from DAHUXL010000020.1 coordinate 4,476, forward strand.
GGCATTGTTGATCAGCAGCGAGACCGGCGCGCCCAGATCGGCGATCCAGTCGAACACGGCCAGGCGCTCCTCGGCTTCGGTCAGGTCCGCGCCGAACGCCAGCACCTCGACATCGGCGAATTCGTCGGCCAGCTCCACCCGGACCTGTTCGAGGTAATCCTCGTCGCGCGCCACCAGCAACAAGTCGGCGCCCAGACCGGCCAGTTCGCGCGCGGTGGCATAGCCGATGCCCTTGCTGGCACCGGTGATGAGCGCGGTATGGCCTTGCAGCTGCCAGGCGTCGATGCGGCTGTTCATGGGTGCAGCTTAAAACGTCGCTCCCGGCGCGCATAGCTCGGGCGACGGTTTTGCCGACACCATGCTTGCCTGTGCTCGCGTGTGGCGGGACACTGGCTCGTCACTCCGCGCGAGAATCGCCATGAAGACGCTGCCGATCCTGCTTTGCGTACTCGCCCTCGGCGCCTGCTCCGGCAAGCCGCCGGAGCCGAAGGCCAAGCCGGCCGATGTCGCCACACCGTTCGACGCACTGAAGGCGGACGAACAGCGCGCCAAGGACGTGCAGAAAGTCGTCGACAAGCAGGCCGACGAACAGCGCAAGCAGGTCGAGGCACAAGGGCAGTAGCGATTCGGCACTCCGCAGGAGCTCGCCAGCGGGCTCCTGCGACACGGCTCGGTGCTGGCTCAGCGCGAACTGCACAGGCAATCGGCGTAGACGTTGGGCTTACCGGCCTTCGCGCTGCGCAGCAGCTGCAATTCCGGCACCAGCGCCGGCAACCGGGCAAACCAGCTTGGCAGGCGAACGCCCCAGGACTGCATCACGTGCATGCTGGCGCTCTGGTTGAGGCCGATCAGGAAGCGTTCGAAACCACTCTGTGGCGTTTCCTCGTAGCGCACCGGATAGTCCTTGCCCAGTTTGGCCAGACTGGCCGCATCGGCGACGGCAGCATCCAGACCGCCAAGCTGATCGACCAGGCCGCGTTCGAGCGCCTGCTGGCCAGTCCACACGCGGCCCTGCGCTATCCCATCGATCGCCTCGTAGCTTTTGCCGCGTGCCTTGGCCACGTTGCCGACGAAGTCGCGGTAGCCCTTGTCGATGATCGCCTGGATCACCGCACCGACCTTTGGATCGAGCGGGCGGGTGATGTCGAACGCGCCGGCCATCGGCCCGGTGCCGACGCCGTCGCTCTGGATGCCGAGCTTGGCCAGCGTGTTCGGTACCGTGTAGTACATGCCGAAGATGCCGATCGAACCGGTGATGGTGTTTGGCTCGGCGTAGATGCGGTTCGCATTCATCGCGATCCAGTAGCCGCCGCTGGCCGCCACGTCACCCATCGACACCACCACCGGAATACCGGCAGTACGCGTCAACTCGATCTCGCGGCGGATCTGCTCGGCCGCGTACACCTCGCCGCCCGGCGAATTGACCCGCAGCACCAGCGCCCTGGTCTTGCGATCCTCGCGTGCCTCGCGGATCAACGCCGCGGTGGATTCGCCGCCGATCGAACCGGGCCCTTGCTTGCCGCCCGCGATCTCGCCCTCGGCCACCACGATTGCCACGCCCGGCGCGAACACGACGCCGTCGCGCGGCACGCTCGCCGCATAACGGGCCAGGTCGACCTGCCGGAAACTGTGGCCCTTGCGGTCGGCCGGCACGCCTTCCTTGCGCATCATCGTGATGAGCTCGGCGCGGGTGGCGAGGCCGTCGACCAGATGCTGGTTCAACGCCAGCTGGGCCAGATTGCCCTGGGTACTGGCGATGTGCTGCGGCAGGTTGTCGATGTCGTCGCGCAGCGCCGCCGGATCGAGTTTTCGCAACGCCGCCACTTCGGCGAGGTAGCTGTCCCACAACCCGCCCATCCAGTAACTGTCGGCCTGCTTGGCCTCGGCCGAGGCGTGATCGAGGATATAAGGCTCGGCCGCGCTCTTGAATTCGCCGACGCGGAACAGGTGCACGTCGACGCCGAGCTTGTCGAGCAGATCCTTGTAGAACAAACGGTAGTTGGCCAGCCCGGTGATCATCACGCCGCCCTGCGGATCGACCAGCAGGCGGTCGGCATGTGCGGCGAGGTAGTACTGACCCTGATCCAGATTCACTGCCCACACGATCACCGGCTTGCCCGCCGCGCGGAACCGGTCCAGCGCCGCACCGACCTCGTGCAATGCGGCGAAGCCGCCACCCTGCAGCTCGTCCGGCAACAGCAGAATGCGGGTGATGCGCTTGTCCTTCGCCGCCGCGTCGATGGCGCCGACCAGGTCGCGCAGCTGCACCTGCTTCGGCTTGTCGCCGGACAGCCCGGCCAGCGCGCGCTGCAGCGGCTCGATGCTGTATTGCTCGACCAGCTGGCCCTGCGGCTTGATCACCAGCACGCTGTCGTTCTGCACGGCGCTTGCCATCCGGCTGCCGGCGGCACCGGCGGTCAGCAGCAACAGCAACACGAACAGCAGGCCGAAGAACACCAGGTTGATGATCACCAACCTGACCATGTTGATGCCACGCCCAAGCGTGCACAGGAAAGCCCAGAAACCGTTGCGGCGGGGCGGGAGCGGTGGCGTCATGCGAGCGTATCCAGAGTCATTGGTTCAAGCCTAGCCGGTCAAGCAGGCGCGGTCATCGGTGCGTGGCGGCGCCAGCGCTGCTTCCACGCACTGCGCCAGAAACGGGTGAACAACATCACGGCCGCCACCGACAAGCCGGCGATCAGGCCGATCCACATGCCGCGCGCGCCCATGCCGTGATGGAACGCCAGCCACCAGCCCACCGGCATGCCGATCATCCAGTACGCGAACAGGGTGATCACCATCGGCACGCGGGTGTCCTTGAGACCGCGCAACGCGCCGTTGGCAGCAACCTGGATGCCGTCGGAAAACTGGAACAGGCCGGCCAGCATGATCAGCTGCGCCGCCAGGGCAATGACCTTGGGATCGTGTGTGTACAGCGCTGCGATGTAGTGCGGCAGGCCCAGCATCAGACCAGCCGAGAACACCTGCGTCACCAGGGTCAGGCCGATCCCGCACAAGCCGGCATAGCGCACGCCGCGCTCGTCGCCACGACCCACCGCATTGCCGACGCGCACGGTGATCGCCATGGCCAGACCCAGCGGGATCATGAAAAACAGCGAAGCGATATTGATCGCCACCTGATGGCTGGCGATCACGTCTTCGCCCAGCGTGGCGATGATCAACGCCGTCGCCACGAACAGCCCGGCCTCGGCCAGCAGGGTCACCGCCATCGGCAAGCCGATGTGCATCAGCGCGCCGATCCGGCGCAGGCTCGGCCATTCAAAATGATCGAACAGCCCCAGCCCGCGATAGTTGCGCCGGAAGATCACGTAGACGCCGAACGCCAGCATCTCCAGCCACAGCACGATCGCGGTGGCCACACCGCAACCATGCGCGCCCTGCGGCGGAATGCCCAGCTTGCCGAACATCAGCACGTAGCCGAGCGGGATCAGCAGGACCAGGCCGCCCAGGCTGAAGTACATCGAAGGGCGGGTCAGCGAGAGTCCTTCGGACAGGCCGCGCAGCGCGAAATAGCAGGTCAGCGCCGGCGCACCCCAGCTGATCGCCAGCAGGAAGCGCTGCACGTCGTCGCGCAGGCTCGGCGTCACCCCGATCAGATCGATCAGCGGTGCGGCATGACGCACCGCGAACCACAACACCATACCCATGCCCAGCGCCAGCCACAGCGCCTGACGGAACACCGCACCGACTTCGAGCCGGCGTCCGGCGCCGTCGAGCTGCGCCACCGACGGCGGCACCGCCATCATCATGCCGATGCCGCTGACGATCGCCAGCGACCAGATGCTGGCACCCACCGCCACCGCGCCGAGCACGTGCGCACTGACATGCCCGGCCAGCACCGCGTCGATCACGTTGCTGCCGATCGCCGCCAGCTGCGCGCAGATCAGCGGCAACGCAAGACGCACGGTGGCGCGCATCTCGTGCAGCAGACGGGCGCGCTCGGGACGGAACGGTTTCATCGACACAGCAGACTCCAGGGCCGGTCATTCTACCTGAGCCATTCGTCACGCTCCGCTGCATGTGGCTCTGTGCGAAGATCGCCCGCTGCACCGGACGGGAACCGCGATGAAGCAGCTGACCAGCTACGAGGGATTGCATTGCGCCAACTGCGGCGCGTCGATGCAGGGCGAGTTCTGCCACGAGTGTGGCCAGTCGACCCACAGCGTGCTGAAGCCGATGCACCACATGGTCGAGGAAACCGTCGAAACGGTATTGCACATCGACGGCCGCATCGTGCACACGCTGCCGCCGCTGCTGCTCAAGCCCGGCTTCCTGACGCTGGAATACTTCAGCGGTCGGCGGGTGCGCTACATCGCACCGTTCCGGCTGATGTTCGTGCTGTGCCTGCTGGCGTTTTTCGTCTGCCACCTGCGCGTCGAGGACAGCCACATCGAGCTCGGCCCGAACACTCAGGTCAACACGACGGGCAATGCGTTCGATGCGGCCACCACCCCGGCCGCGGTAAACCTGGCTCTGCAGCAGCAATTGGCCGACCTGCAGCGGGCGCGCGCGGCGATGGGCCCCGTGAGCAACCTTGCCGCATCCAATCTGGCCGCGGCCGAAAATGCCTTGCGCCAGCAAGCCGCGCAAAGACTCCAGGCATTGGGAGCAGCGCCGGCAAGCGGGATATCGCCCAAGCCATCGACCGACATGCCAGCGGCCACGGCCGCCGCGAAGGACGATCACACGCAGGACATCCACACCAAGATCAGTGACGACTGGCTGACCCGCAGCTCGCGGATCGAAATCGCGTGGCTGCCGGAATTCGTCAACCATCGGCTTTCAGGCAGCGCCGATCACTTCAAGGCCAACATCCGCGCGCTGAAGTCCCCTGGCGCAAGCCGCCAGGAAGCATATGCACGGATGCTCAGCAACTTCTTCGGCGTGCTGCCGCAGACCATGTTCGTGATGATTCCGCTGTTCGCATTGCTGCTCAAGCTGTTCTACGTATTCCGCCGGCGTCTTTACATGGAACACCTGATCGTGGCGCTGCATAGCCACGCCTATCTGTTCCTCAGCCTTTTGCTGGGCGTGTCGCTCGGCGCCCTCTCCAACTGGCTGGCACCGCACGCGGCCTGGGCCACCCATCCGCTGCATTGGCTGGAGTGGGGGCTGGCGCTGTGGATACCGGTCTACCTGCTGATCATGCAGAAACGGATCTATCACCAGGGCTGGCCGATGACCCTGCTGAAATTCTGGTGCATTGGCTGGTGCTATTTCTGGTTGCTGCTGTTCGCCTTGACGGTCGCAGCGGCCCTTGGCATGGCACGCTGAGGCAGCTTTCCCGCGGGCTGGCCGGTGGGTTTTGCACAGCGTCATCAAGCTGTCAAGGCGACCGCCAACCGTTTGTCAATTGTGTGAACTGTGCATGAGCGCAATTCTCAAGTGGTTGAAAAAACTATATATTTTTCCTTGGACAAAACATCGTCAGAGCGTCATGAAAGGCGTCACGACGCGCTTTGGGGCCCTCCTTCCCCGCTGCATCCACAGACTTATCCACAGGTCTTGTGGATAAGCTTAAAAAGCTTCCCGGGTTAGCCACTTACCCCTGACTCCTCGATAGTCGGACACCAAGTTCGCGCAACTTGTAAGGAAGCGCTTTAGCTGACAGCGCAGCTATCGTGTATGGGTCCGGGTGGCCCAGTTACACTGGCCCGCCATGAGGTAATCCATGCCCGCCGTCCTGCGCGTTGCCCTGCCGGTACCCCTGCCAACCCTGTTCGACTACCTGCCGCCTGTGGCGGGTGAGGCGCACGCAGGCAGCCGGGTGCTGGTGCCGTTCGGCCGCGGCAAGCTGGTTGGCGTGGTGGTGGCGATCGACGCCGAGACGGTGGTCGGTAGCCATCGCTTGAAGCAGGTGCTGCGACTGCTCGACGACACCGCGCTACTCGACACCGAGCTGATGCAGACGCTGGCCTGGGCCGCCGACTACTGGCTCGGCGCACCGGGCGAGGCGTGCGCCAATGCGTTGCCGCTGGCGTTGCGCGAAGCGAAGCCGCTGCCGGCACTCGGCGACGAATACTGGTCGCTCAGCATGACCGGCCGCAGCGCCCACGATACGGGTAGCCGGCGCGGCGGCAGCAAGACGCTGCTGGCATTGCTGGCCGACGGCGCGCTGAGTGCGCAGGAGTTGAACGAACGCCTGCCCGGCTGGCGCGACGCGGCACGTCGACTGGCCAGTGCCGGCCTGCTCGAACGCAGCGAACGGCCACCGCTCGACCGCCCGTTGCCCGCATCCTTTGCTCCGCAACTCAGCAACGAACAGCAGCAGGCGGTCGCCGCGGTCAGCGCCAGCCTGGGCCAGTACCAGCCGTTCCTGCTCGACGGGGTCACCGGCAGCGGCAAGACCGAGGTCTACCTGGCGCTGATCGAACAGGTACTGGCACAAGGCAAGCAGGCCTTGTTGCTGGTGCCGGAAATCGGACTGGCGCCGCAGACCGTGCGGCGTCTGCGCGAACGGCTCGGCGTCATCGTCGAGGTGCTGCACTCCAACCTGTCCGAAGGCGATCGCGCGCGCGCCTGGCTGCGCGCGCGCAACGGCAATGCGCGGGTGATCCTGGGCACCCGCTCGGCCGTGTTCACGCCGCTGCCTCAAGCCGGCCTGATCATCGTCGACGAGGAGCACGACAGCGCCTACAAACAGCAGGAAGGCTTTCGCTATCACGCGCGCGATCTGGCGCTGGTGCGTGCGCGTGCGCTGGGCGTGCCCGTGCTGCTGGGTTCGGGTACGCCGTCGCTGGAATCGCTGGCGAACGCCGAGGCCGGCCGCTATCGCACGCTTCATCTGCGCGCACGCCCCGGCGCGATCCGGCCACCGCAAGTGCAGATCATCGACATGCGCGCGCAGCGGCTGGAGCACGGCCTGTCGCCGGCGTTGCTGGCGGCAGTGAGAGATACGGTGGCGCGCGGCGAGCAGGCGCTGGTGTTCCGCAATCGTCGCGGCTACGCGCCGGTGCTGCTATGCCACAGCTGCGGCTGGCATGCCGGATGCCCGCGCTGCGACCGTCCACTGACCCTGCATGCCGGCCGGCGTCAGTTGATCTGCCATCACTGCGACTACCGCCAGCGGATGCCGGCCGTCTGCCCGACGTGCGGTGCTGGCGAGCTGAAGCCGCAGGGCCAAGGCACTGAGCGACTGGAGGAAGCGCTGATCGCGCAGTTTCCGCAGGTGCCGGTGCTGCGCGTGGATCGCGAAACCACCCGTCGCCGCGACGCGTTCGAGCAGTTGCTGTCCACGCTGCAGGACGACCAGCCGGCGATCCTGGTCGGTACCCAGATGCTGGCCAAGGGCCACGACCTGCCCAACCTCACCCTGGTTGCGATCGTCGGCGTGGACGAAGGCCTGCACAGCGTGGATTTCCGCGCCGGCGAACGGCTGGCCCAGCTGGTGGTGCAGGTCGCCGGCCGTGCTGGTCGCGCACGCAAGCCCGGTCGCGTGCTGCTGCAGACCCATCAACCGGAACATCCGCTGCTGCGCAGTCTGCTGGCGCAGGGTTACGCCGCGGCGGCGCGCGAATTGCTGGCCGAGCGCCGCCTGATCCATCTGCCGCCGTACAGCCATCAGGTGCTGCTGCGCGCCGACGCACCGCAACGCGAACAGGTCGATGCGTTTCTCGCCGCCGCGCATGCGGTGTTGCCGGTCAATGATCAGCTGCAGATCGCCGGCCCGATGCCGGCACCGATGCCGCTGCGCGCCGGTCGCCATCGCGGTCAGTTGCTGCTGGAGGCGGCCAGCCGCAGCACGCTGCATGGCATGTTGCGCTCATGGCAGCTGGCCTTGATCGCACTGCCATCGGCACGCCGGGTGCGCTGGTCGCTGGATGTCGATCCGATCGACCTGTACTGACTATTGATTCGGCCCGCAAACACTACGGTTGTCCCGTTCGCCCTGAGCGTTGCGCAGCGAAGTCGAAGAGCATCGTGCACGACCATTGGCGGGCCGAATCAACAATGCAGGATCAGCCCGCGTCGGGCCGCAGCGATCCCGGCTTCACCAGCCAGCGCACCGCCAGCACGCCCAGCTCGTACAGCAGGCACATCGGAATGCCGAGCATCAGCATCGAGGTGATGTCCGGCGGCGTGATCACCGCGGCGATCGCGAACGCACCGACGATCGCGTAGCGCCGGCCGCTGCGCAGCTTGTCCAGGTCGACCACGCCGACCGCGGCCAGCACCACCACCGCCACCGGCACCTCGAAGCACAAGCCGAACGCGAAGAACATCAGCATCACGAAGTCGAGGTAATGAGTGATGTCGGTCATCATCTCCACGTCCTGCGGCGTCACCGCGGTGAGGAAGCGGAACGCGGCCGGCAGTACCAGGAAGTACGCGAACGCGCAGCCGAGATAGAAGAGCCCCATCGCCGCGATCAGCAGCGGCCGCGCCAGCCGTTTCTCGTGCTTGTACAGGCCCGGGCTGACGAACGCCCACAGCTGGTACAGGATCACCGGCATGCTGATGAAGAGAGCCGTATAGAAGGCCAGCTTCAACGGCGTGATGAACGGGCTGGTGACCTCGGTGGCGATCAGGTGCGCACCCTGCGGCAAGCGCGCGACCAGCGGCGCGGCCAGCTCGGCATACAGCCGGTTCGCAAACGGCACCAGCGCCAGCAACACCAGCACCACCGCCGCCATCGACTTGAGCAGGCGCGTGCGCAGTTCCAGCAGGTGCGAGAACAGCCCCTGTTGCAGGCTGTCGGCGACCTCTCCGGATTCCGGCGCGTCGTGCTCAGGCGTCGTCATGGGTGGAATTCCTTGCCCGTTTCGACAACGACAGCGGTTCGCCCAAAGGCAACTCGGACTGCCTGCCGTCCGCTGGTTCGTCGGCCACCGGCTGCTCATCAGACGCGGTGGTGGTTTCAGCAGCGACGACGGGCTCCGGCTTCACCAGCGCCGCAATCTCGGCGGCAGCCTTGCTTAGCGGCTCATGCACCTGCTGCACGCCGTCCTTCAACTCGTTCTGCGCCGCTTCCGCGCTGGCGGCCGCCTCGCGGGCCGTGCGCTTGATCTGTTCGATCTCGAGCTCGCGCTCGACTTCGGCGCGCACGTTGTCCCAGCCACTGCGCACGCGGCGCAGCAAGGCGCCGGCGGTACGCGCGGCACCAGGCAGCTTCTCGGGGCCGAGCACGATCAACGCGATCAGGGCGAGCAACACCATTTTGCCGAGACTGATCTCGATCATCGCCGCGCTCCGCCCATCGCGCGCTTACTTGGTTTCGCTGGAGTCGCGCTGACTCTGCGTGCTGCTGTCGGCGGCCGGCGGCGGATCGGCGCGCAGCTGCTCGGCGGCCTGGCGCGCGGCTTCCGCTTCCTTCTGCTTCGCCTCGTCCTCGCCGCTGAGGCCTTTCTTGAAGTCGCGAATCGCCGCGCCGAGATCCGGCCCGAGATTGCGGATCTTCTTGGTGCCAAATACCACCAGCACGATCACCAGAAGGATCAGCCAATGCCAGATACTGTCAAAACCCATAGTCAACCTCGAGGCGGATTCCAGCCAAGTCGTCATGGCGCCAGTCGCGCCGACACTTCGCAATAACTATCGCGAAGTGTACTCCTCAAGCCGGTCACGGAAATCGACCACCGGCCCCGGCACATTGCTGACGCCACCTTCGAAAATGCGCCGCGGCGTGATGCCGGCGCCGTACACGGCCTCGTTCGCGTCGTAATCGATGCGCAGCGCCGCGCCATCGATCGCCACGCCGGCGAACAGCCCGCGGGCGCGCGAGTAGGAGTAGATCTCGGCCTTCATCTGCTCGTCGGTGGACGCGCTGGTGGTACGTCCGACCGGGCCGGCTGCCGCCGACGCGTCGGCGCCGAGGGTGAATTTGCCGCGCACGATCGAATCCACGCCGCGCTGGGTGCGGAACACCAGGATCACGTCGGTCGACGACACGCCGATCTGAAAGCCCACGCTGCCGCCGGTCATACTGATGAAGCTGGGGTTGGACCAGGTGCCGTCCGGCCCCTTCACCGAGATCAGGCCTTCACCGCGACGGCCGCCGAAAACGAAGCCGACCTTGAGCATGTCGGGAATCACCGCGATCGCCTTGGCATCGCGCAGCAGATCCTGCGGGATCGCCTTGTCCGGTGCCTGCATGATGTCGTTGAGCACGCGCACGGCGTTCCGCGCGCGCACCAGCGGCGGATCTTCGGCATGCGCGGCCATCGCCGGCAGCAACAGGGCGAGACCAATCAACAGCAGACGATGCAGTGGTGTCTTGAACATGGACGGCTCCACTTGGGTTCGGGGAACAGGTGAGGTGCGCCGCAGTGCACCAAGGCTTGTGGCAGACTCCACGACTGATTAAGCCATGACTGCCACGATGCCAAGCAACAATCACTATACCGGCCTTGCCGACCATTCCGACGCATCGTCCGTTCAGCCCGTTCAGGCTGGCGTGCTGCTGGTCAATCTGGGCACGCCGACCGCGCCCACGGCAAAAGCGGTGCGCCCGTATCTGGCCGAATTCCTCGGTGATGCGCGGGTGATCGACTACCCACGCTGGCTGTGGTGGCTGATCCTGCACGGCGTGATCCTGCGCGTGCGACCGGCCCGTTCAGCCCGTGCCTACGACAAGATCTGGACCGAGCGGGGCTCGCCGCTGCGCTACGGCAGCGAGGCATTGGCCGCCAATCTGCAGGCCGAACTCGATCGGCAGCAGCCGGGCAAGCTGCGTGTGGCGCTGGCGATGCGCTATGGCGAACCGTCGGTAGCGCACACGATCGAACAGCTGCAACGCGCAGGCGTGCGCCGACTGCTGGTGCTGCCGCTGTACCCGCAGTATTCGGCCACTTCCACCGGCTCGGTGATCGACGCCGTCGCCGACGCATTCAAGACCCAGCGCTGGCCACCGGAGCTGCGCATCGTCAACGACTATCACGACGATCGCGGCCACATCGATGCGCTGGCCAGCAGTATCGCGCGCTGGTGGGCGACGAACGGGCGCGGCGACAAGTTGCTGCTGTCGTTCCACGGCATTCCCGAACGCTATGTGCGACTGGGCGATCCGTACCTCGACCAATGCCAGCGCACGGCGCGACTACTGCGCGAACGTCTGCAACTGAGCGATGACGAGCTGCTCGTCAGCTTCCAGTCGCGCGTGGGCCGCGAGAGCTGGCTGCATCCATATACCGACGCCACCGTGCGCCAGCTCGCCGCCAATGGCCTGAAGCGCCTTGACGTCGCCTGCCCCGGTTTCGCGGTGGATTGCCTGGAGACGCTGGAGGAGATCGCGATGCAGAACCGTGATTTCTTCGTCGCCGCGGGCGGCGAAACCCTGCGCTACATCCCCGCGCTCAACGACAGCACCGAACAGGTGGACAGCCTCGCCGCCCTGGTCTTGCGGCATGTCCGCGGCTGGCCGGAATCCACCGAGTGAGCGCGCCGGTCGAGCAGCGTATCGTCCTGCCACACCTCGCACTGAGTGCGCAGGTGTGGGGTGACGAAGCGCTGCCGCCGCTGCTGGCCCTGCACGGCTGGCTCGACAATGCGGGCAGTTTTGCGCTGCTGGCGCCGCGGCTGGCGTCCCGCTTTCAGGTGATCGCGCTGGACTTGCCCGGC
>DAHUXL010000032.1 GCA_027307195.1 Rhodanobacter sp.
CCGACGCGCTGGCAGGTGCAAGATGGGATGGCATTCGGCGCGATGGAGTTCCCAGATTGACCCGGTGTCTGTGGTTGCGGGTGGTAGGCAAGGTCGTTCGGACCATTGCTGCCGATGGGCAGGCGTGATTTCGAATGCGCAAGGCCGTGGAAAAATCTGAATGGCGCCCGTCGTGCCGGCCGGCCTGTTTGCCGCGCTGCCACATGTCATGTATTATGCGATCCATTGTGTTAATGCGTTAGTACATTATGAAACGTCGATCGCTGGATCCTGAAACCCCTGTCGCGTCAGCCGAGCTGAGTCTTTGCGAGGCGCTGCTGTCGATGAAGAACGCCGACGAGATGGGCGCCTTCCTGGGTGATCTCTGCACGCCAGCCGAACTGGAAGTGCTGGTGGATCGCTGGCGGGTGGTGCCGTATCTGCTGGAAGGCATCGCCTACCGCGAAATTCACGAGCGCACCGCGGTCAGCATCACTACCATCGGGCGGGTGGCGCGCTATCTCAATCAGGGCAATGGCGGCTATCTGGCCGCAGCAGCACGTGCGGCGCGGCGGCAATCGCTGGCAGCGAAGAAGGCAAAGGCATGAAGACACGGGATCGTTTGCGTATCGCGATGCAGAAATCCGGCCGGCTCACCGAGCCGGCGCTGGAACTGCTCACCCGTTGCGGACTCACCTTCAGGCAGAGTCGCGACAAGCTGTTCTGTTTCGGCGAAGGTGAGCCGGTCGATCTGCTGCTGGTGCGCGACGACGATATCCCCGGGCTGATCGCCCAAGGCGTTTGCGACCTTGGCATCGTCGGGCGCAATGTGCTGAGCGAGTTCCAGCTCACCGCTGGCCGCGAGCTCGCGCCACTCAGCGAATTGCGTCCGCTCGGTTTTGGCCGCTGCCGCTTGTCGATCGCGGTGCCACAGGAGCTGGATTACCACGCGCCGCAGCAACTGGAAGGCCAGCGTATCGCTACCTCGTATCCCGGCCTGCTCGGCGAATGGTTGCGCACGCATGCCGTGAATGCCGGCGTGGTGATGCTGGCCGGTTCGGTCGAGATCGCGCCGAAGCTCGGCACCGCGGACGCGATCTGCGACCTGGTGCAGAGCGGTGGAACCCTCGTCGCGAACCAGCTGCGCGAGGCCGAAGTGCTGCTGGAAAGTGAGGCGGTGCTGGCCGGTCCGCTGACCCTGCCGGTCGATGAGCGCGGTGACATGCTGGAGCTGCTGTTGAAGCGGCTGGATGGTGTGATTCAGGTACGCGAGTCACGTCTGCTGCTGCTGCAGACCTCGCGCCACACGCTGGAGGCGGTCACCCGGCTGCTGCCGGGTGGGCCGCAGCCAACCTTGCTGTCGGTCGCCGGTCAGCCGGATCAGTTGATGCTGCAGGCGCTGTGCGCCGGCGAGGTGAGCTGGCGGCAGCTGGAAGAGATCAAGAAGGCCGGTGCGCGAGAGATGTACGTGTTGCCGGTAGAGAAAATGTTGGCATGAATCGGGCTCGCATGAAGAACTGGCTGGCATGAAACGTATCGACTGGAATGCGTTGGACGAGACCGCGCGGCGCGAGGCATTGGCGCGTCCCGCACAATCGCGTGCGGATGAGTTGCGTCGCGGCGTCGAGCAGATCATCGCGTCCGTACGCGAACGTGGTGATGCCGCACTGCGGGAACTCAGCGCGAAATACGACCGCTGCACCTTGCAGGCAGTCGAGGTTGATGAAGCCGAGTTCGCCGCGGCCGAGGCGGCACTCGATCCGGCGCTGAAGGCAGCGATTCATGAGGCGGCGGCACGCATTGAGCTGTTTCACCGTGCGGCTGCCCCGCAAGCGGTGAGTGTCGATACCGCTCCTGGCGTGCGGGTGGAACGGATGCTGCGTCCGATCAGCCGGGTTGGCCTGTATGTGCCGGCGGGCACGGCACCGTTGCCGTCGACCGCGCTGATGCTCGGCATCCCGGCGCAGATCGCCGGTTGCCGCCAGGTGGTGCTGTGTTCACCCGCGCGTGCCGATGGTCGCTGCGACGAGGCCGTGCTGTACGCCGCGCAGGTCACCGGCGTGCATAAGGTATTCAAGCTCGGTGGCGCGCAGGCGATCGCGGCGATGGCTTACGGCACGGCGAGCGTACCCCGCTGCGACAAGCTGTTCGGCCCGGGCAACGCCTGGGTTACCGAGGCGAAACTGCAGGTATCCGCCGATCCGGAGGGTGCCGCGATCGACATGCCGGCGGGCCCGTCCGAAGTGCTGGTGATTGCCGATGCCGACGCCAACCCGGTGTTCGTTGCGGCCGACCTTCTGTCGCAGGCCGAGCACGGACCGGATTCGCAGGTGATCCTGCTGAGCCCGTCCGATGAATTGCTGGACAAGGTGGCGGGCGAAGTCGAGCGCCAATGCGCCGAACTGCCGCGTGGCGCGATCGCGGAAAAGGCGCTGGTGCAGAGCCGCTTGATCGCCGTCGATTCTCTGGCGCAGGCAGTCGCGGTGAGCAACCGCTACGCGCCCGAGCATCTGATCCTGCAGGTGGCCGAGCCGCGCGCCTTGCTCGGTGGCATCGACAGCGCCGGCTCGATCTTCCTCGGCCAATGGACGCCCGAATCGGTGGGCGACTACTGCAGCGGCAGCAATCATGTGCTGCCGACTTATGGCTATGCGCGCAGCTACAGCGGCGTGTCCGTGGCGAGTTACCAGAAACAGATCACGGTGCAGGAAGTGAGTGAAGAAGGCTTGCGCAACATCGGTCCGTGCACGGCGACGCTGGCGGCGGCCGAACAATTGGAGGCGCATCGCCGTGCGGTGATCCTGCGGCTGGCAGCACTGGAGGCACAGTCATGAGCGTGCTCGATCTGGCACGGCCCGAAATTCGCGCGATGCAGCCGTATTCCTCGGCGCGCATGGAGGCCAGCGGTGGCCAGGTATTCCTCAACGCGAATGAATCGGCGTGGGCGCCCGTGGGCGATGACGGCCTCGGCTGCAACCGCTATCCCGAACCGCAGCCGGCAGCTTTGGTCGAGGCGCTGGCCACACTCTACGGCGTGCGCCGCGATCAACTGCTGGTAGGTCGCGGCAGCGACGAGGCGATCGACCTGCTGGTGCGTGCATTCTGTCGCGCCGGCGAAGACGCGATCCTGATCCAGCCACCGACCTTCGGCATGTACGCGGTATGCGCACGGATCCAGAATGCCGGCGTGATCGAAGTGGCGCTGCAGGCCGATTTCACCCTGGACGTGGACGCGATACTCGCCGCCGTGACTCCGGCGGTGAAACTGGTCTTCATCTGCACCCCGAACAATCCCACCGGCCAGCTGGTGCCGCGTGCGAGTGTCGAACAACTCGCGCAGACACTGGCCGACCGTGCGTTGCTGGTGGTGGACGAAGCCTATGTGGAGTTCACCGATGCTGGCGATGCCAGCGTGGCCGACCTGATCGACCGTTACGACAATCTCGCGGTACTGCGTACCTTGTCGAAGGCCTGGGCCTTGGCCGGCGCGCGCATTGGCAGCTTGCTGGCGAACGCCGAGGTGATCGCGTTGCTCAAGCGGATCATGCCGCCGTATCCGCTGCCGTTGCCGTGCGTGGAAGCAGCGCTGATCGCGTTGTCCGGCTGGGGCCAGGTGAATGCGCGCAATCACGTCGCCATCGTGCGCAATCAACGGGCGCGGATGCAGGAAGCGTTGCACCAACTGCCCGGCGTTCGCGAGGTGCTGCCGTCGCAGGCCAATTTCCTTGCCGTGCGTTTCGACGACGCGGCTGCGGTATATCGACAGCTGCTCGCTGCCGGCATCGTGGTGCGCGACGTGCGCCGCTATCCGAATCTTGGCGATGCGCTGCGCATCACCATCGGGACACCCGATGAAAACGGTCGTGTTCTGAGTGAGTTGAAAAAGGCAGCCATGAGTGGTCGTGGTGTCACCGGTAAACCGGCGTCAGGTGAATACGCATGAGCCGCAAGATTCTATTCGTCGATCGCGATGGTTGCCTGATCGAGGAACCGGCTGACGAGCAGATCGACAGCTATGAGAAGCTG
Organism: Rhodanobacter sp.; assembly: GCA_027307195.1. Taxonomy (GTDB): domain Bacteria; phylum Pseudomonadota; class Gammaproteobacteria; order Xanthomonadales; family Rhodanobacteraceae; genus Rhodanobacter. Next base: position 4,006 of record DAHUXL010000032.1, read on the forward strand.
GCGCTGCTGCCAGGCGTGATCGCCGCACTGCAACGCTTCGTCGCTGCCGGCTACGAGTTGGTGATGGTGACGAACCAGGATGGTCTGGGCACCGACAGTTTCCCCGAGCCGCATTTCAGTGGACCGCACGAATTGCTGATGCGCATCCTCGCCTCGCAAGGTGTGCGTTTCCGTGAAGTGCTGATCGACCGCAGTTTCCCGCACGAGGGCAAGGACACCCGCAAGCCGGGTATCGGCATGTTGCGCCATTACCTTGCCGACGACGGCTGGAGCCGGGCGGCCTCGGCGATGGTCGGCGATCGCGAGACGGATCTGCAGTTCGCTGCGAACATCGGTGTGCGCGGCTACCGCATCGGTCCGCTCGGCATGAGCTGGGGTGAACTGGCACACCAGCTGCTTGATGCGCCACGCACGGCGACGGTGGTGCGCAACACGAAGGAAACCCGCGTCACGGTCAACGTCGATCTGGACCAGGTGGCCGAGCCGAAGGCGCACACCGGGCTGGGTTTCTTCGACCACATGCTGGAACAGATCGGCAAGCACGGCGGTTTCGCGCTGGAGCTGAATTGCGACGGCGACACCCACATCGACGAACATCACACCATCGAGGACTGCGCGCTGG
>DAHUXL010000044.1 GCA_027307195.1 Rhodanobacter sp.
AACATCACCATCAAGCGTGATGCCGGTGGTGCCAGCCAGCTGCAGGTGGCCTACGACAAGGACATTCCGTTCATGTACAACATCGACTTCCTGCTGCACTTCAACAAGAGCGTGCCGTTGCAGGGCAATGTGGAACAGTAACTTTTGAAGCTGAATTATCGTTTTCGCGATCCGGTGCTGGCGCAGCTGGCGCTCACCCACCGCAGCATCGGCAAGCCGAACAACGAACGTCTGGAATTTCTCGGCGACGCGCTGCTGGGCGCGATCATCGCCGAGTTGCTGTACGAGGTTCACCCCAGGTCCAACGAAGGCGAGCTGTCGCGGTTGCGCGCGCAGCTGGTCAATGGTCAGGCACTGGCCTTGGTCGCGCGCGAACTGGAGCTGGGCGATGAGTTGAAACTCGGTCCCGGCGAACTGAAGACCGGCGGTTTCCGACGCGATTCGATCCTCGCCGACGCGTTCGAGGCGCTGGTCGCCGCGGTCTATCTGGATGGTGGTTTCGATGCCTGCCGCGACACCGTGCGTGGGTTGTTCGCCGAGCGGATCGCTGCACTGCGACGCTCCTCCAAGGACGCCAAGACGCGGCTGCAGGAACATCTGCAGGCCGGCGGCTGGCCGCTGCCGCAGTACGAGCTGACTGCCAGTCACGGCGAGGATCATGCCAAGACCTTCGATGTCAGCTGCACGATCGACGAGCCGTTGCCGCTCACGGCCGAGGCCCGCGGTGGCAGTCGTCGCGCCGCCGAGCAGGATGCGGCCGAGATCGTGCTGAACCAGCTGCTGGAGCAGCAGCGCAAACCCTGATCCGGATCGCTGCCGCAGATCCCGACTCCTCCGTCTTCATCCATGCGCCAGCAGGGCCGCCGCACGCCGAGGCATGCGCGCGACCCCGCCGAGATAGCATGCCGCTTCCGGCGAAGCACTACACTAGGGATGCTCTGATCCATTCTACGCAGGCGGCATGATGTCCAGAAGGCGCGCAGGGTGTGTTGCGCGGCGCAGGGAAGACTGGCCGTCTTGCCAAGCTGCGCGGCGCAGCCTGCGCGCCTTCTGGACCTCACCCCAACAGCCTGAATTGCATACGTGGGGCCGTCACTGTCTGTCCGCATGCCTTCGGTCCGCCGTCTCGACAGACGACCAGTCTGCCTTCGCCGACGGCCCTGTGGCCTGCGAACAGACAGTCACGGTGACGCCTACGTAGAATGGGTCAGAGCATCCCTAGCCATCCGACTTGTCGAGCACATCACGTCATGAACCACGAACTGGATCCCGCCGCCGGCACCTTGCCGCATGAGAATTTCCGCTGCGGCACGGTCGCCCTGGCCGGGCGTCCCAACGTGGGCAAGTCGACCCTGCTCAATGCGCTGATCGGCTATCGCCTGTCGATCATCAGTCCGCGGCCGCAGACCACCCGCCACCGCATCCTCGGCATCAACACCACCGAAGCCGGGCAGATCATGTACGTCGACACGCCGGGGCTGCATCGCGGCGCCAAGCGGGCGATGAACCGCAGCCTCAACCGCGCCGCGCGTTCGGCGATCAGCGACGTCGACCTGGTCGTGCAGGTGATCGAGGCCGGCCGCTTCACCGACGAGGACGAGGCGCTGTACGCTGCCCTGGTCGAGCAGTCGTCGCCGCGTTTGCTGGTGATCAACAAGGTCGATCTGAACAAGGACAAGACGGTGATGCTGCCGTTCGTGGCCGACCTGGTGGCCAAGCACAGCTACGACGAAATCCATTACGTCAGCGCGCTCAAGGAGCAGGGCCTGAAGGAACTGGAGCAGGCGATCCTGAAGCGTCTTCCCGTGGCACCGCCGGTATACGGCGAAGACGAAGTCACCGACCGCAGCGAGCGCTTCCTCGCCGCCGAAATGGTGCGCGAACAGCTGATGCTGCGGCTCGATCAGGAGCTGCCCTACGCGACCACGGTGGAGATCGAGCAATTCAGTGACCGCCCCGACGGCATCGCCGAAATCCACGCGATCATCTGGGTCGAGCGCGCCGGCCAGAAGGCGATCGTGATTGGCAACGGCGGCGCCCAGCTCAAGGCCATCGGCACCAGTGCGCGTCGCCACATGGAGCGCATGTTCGAGCGCAAGGTGTTCCTCAAGCTGTGGGTGAAGGTGCGCGAGGGCTGGGTCGACGACGAGAACATGCTGAAGAAGTTCGGCTATACGGATTAAGCACATGGCATCGGGAGCTGCCGCGGCAATGCGTGGCTTTTCCGATTCATCCTTGTTGATTCCACCGCATGCGCCTTGAACAGCAACCCGCCTACGTCCTGCACGCGCGGCCTTACCGCGAGACGTCGCTGTTGCTGGAATGCCTGACCCGCGAGCATGGCCGGCTTGGCGTGGTGGCTCGCGGGGTACGCGGCGAGCGGGCGCGTCTGCGCCGGGCCCAGCTGGAACCGTTCCAGCCGCTGGCCATGGATCTGCTGTTGCGCGGCGAGATGGCCACGCTGACCGCGATCGAAGCGGTGGGAACGCCGATGCGCCTGGCTGGCGACGCCGGTCTGGCCGGGCTGTATCTCAACGAACTGGTGGTGCGCCTGACCGGGCGGCAGGATCCGTTCCCGCTGCTGTTCGATGCCTATGCGCAGACCTTGGCCCGGCTGACCGCCGGTGAGTCGCTGGCATGGAGCCTGCGCCGTTTCGAGCGCGACCTGCTGGAGGCGATCGGTTATGGCCTGCAGCTGCAATACGACTCGGACACCGGCGAAGCCCTGGCACCAGAAGCGTTTTATCGCTATCGGGTCGAGCAGGGTGCCGTGCGTTGTGCTGCCGGCAGCGCGCATGCCCTGCGCGGCAGCGACCTGCTGGCGCTGGAGCAGGACCAGATGCCCGACAACGTCGGCCTGAAAGCACTGCGCGACATGATGCGCGAGATCATCCGTTTCCATCTGGGCGGTGGCGAATTGCGTGCCTGGCGGGTTTTGGCGATGGCGGTTTCGCGGCAACCAGTGAACCGTTAGCGGTCCAGCGCCTGCAGGGTCGCCAGCAGCGCCTTGCGGAATCTTGCCAGTGCGGCTGGAGTCGCGCCGTGGTGCGACAGCTGTTGCTGCAGCAGGATGGTTTGCGTGGACAGTGCAGTGGCACCGCAGAAACCACAGGACGAGCGCAGCCGGTGCAGCCGCTCGCTGAAGCCGTCACGGTCGCGACTCAGCGAGTCCAGCTCCTGGTGGAGCAGGGCCAGCTCCTCGCGCAACAGCAGGCGCAGTGCGCGCATGGTGGTGGCGTCGCCGCTGGAGTTCAGCGCGGCGCGGTCGTCGAGTACACAGGCGTCGAACCGATCCGGCTGCACCAGCGCCAGCATGCGCCGCAGATCGGCCAGTCCGCAGGGTTTGAGCAGAATCTCGCTGAAACCGGCGGCGAGCAGCGGCTGACGGTCCCCCGGCTCCAGTTCGGCGGTGGTGGCTACCGCCAAGCTGTCCAGCGAACGCGCCATTGCGTCGTCACGCAGCAAGTCGAGAATCTGCAGCGCGCCGGCGCCCGGCATGCGGCAGTCCAGCAGCAGCAGGTCGAACGCTTCGGTGCGGGCGCGTTCCAGCGCTGCCAGGCCGTCTGTGCACGATTCCGCCTGGGCGCCCAGCGAACGCAGCCCGTCGCACAGGAAACGGCAGCTACCAGGGTCGTCGTCGGCCACCAGTACGCGCGGAATGGTGGCATCGGCCGGGGCGAAATCAGGCTCGGCGAGGGGGCTGGTCATGACGAAATCCTTGTCGTTCAGCTTAATTTGGCAGAATGGCGCGACATGCGCCCGACATCAAGCCATCTTTTGCTGTGCTGCTGCCTCCTGCTGGGGATCGGCTGGACGCTGCCCGTGCAGGCGGATGTGCTGTTGACGGCAAAGTCGATCAACCTGCCAGGCGTGCATTTGCAGACGGTGACCGCCAGGCTCGGCGAGGACACCGCCGGTGGACTTCAGCTGCAGTTGCGCGCCGGTCAGGCGGATGTGCCGGCGATGGGTTGGCGACGCCTTGGCCTGAGTCTCGATGGCAACTTGCAGCGGGACGATCGCCTGCGCTGGATACTCGACGGCACGGTGCGTCTGGCCGGTGCGCCGGGCGGGGCGCTCGGCGACGCCCATGTGAACATCCAGCTCAGTGCGGCGGCGAATACCCTGCTGATCGACATCCTGCAAGGCAAGGCGCATGCGAGTGCCGCGTTGCCGCTGGATCAACCCACGCATGCGCAGATCCGCCTGAACAATCTTCCCGCCGGCTGGATGCAGGGGTTGCTCGGCACGGTCTGGTCAGGCCGCCCCACCGGTGGCCGGCTGGACGCCGAGCTGGCGCTCGATCTGCGCGATCGCGGCCTGCAGTCGTCCGGGCAATTCACGCTCAATGGCGCAGGCTTCGACACCCCAACCGGGACCCTGGCCGGGCAGGGACTGAACGGCACGGGTCGGTTCGATCTCGACACCACCGCCGGGCCGGCGCGGATCGATCTGGATGCCAGCCTGCGTGGCGGCGAGCTGTTGCTGGGGCCACTGTATGCCAGGTTGCCGGATCATCCGGTGCAGCTTGGCCTGCATGCGAATGCGCAGAACGGCGCCTTCGAATTGAGCCGGTTGCATATCAATGATGCCGATGCACTGCAGCTCGATGGTGCGCTGGCATTCGATGCGAAAGGTGAGCTGAAAACGCTGAAGCTGGATCGCCTGCACGCGAGTTTTCCGGCCGCTTATCAGCGTTATGGCCAGGCCTGGCTGACCACGCTCGGTCTGCGCGACATGCGTATCGCCGGCCAGCTGAGCGGCAGCCTGGACCTGCGTGCAGATGGCCCGCACAGTTTCGCGTTCTCAACCGACAACCTCGATCTCGCCGATGCGGATGGGCGGCTGGCGGTCGACAACCTGCACGGGGGGCTGGACTGGGCCAGCGACGGCGAACGCCCGGCGACCACGCTGGGCTGGCGCAGCCTGCAGTTCTATCGGGTGCCCAACGGTGCCGCACAATCAAAGTGGCAGAGCCGTGCCGGCACGCTCAGTCTGCAGCAGCCGCTTGCAGTGCCGGTGCTGAAGGGCCAGTTGCGGATCGGCGATCTGGACTGGCGCCCGGCGGCAGCGAAGGGCCAGCGACTGTCGACGTCGATGGTGCTGACCGGAGTCGACATGGCCGCCTTCAGCACGGCGATGGGCTGGCCGGCCTTTCCCGGCACGCTGGGCGGCGCGATTCCTTCGCTGCGCTGGGTCGACGATCGCTTCGAATTGCAGGGCGGGCTGTCGGCCAGTCTGTTCGGTGGCTTCGTCGACATCACCCGGCTTTCGCTGCAACAGCCGTTCGGACCGAACCCAGTATTGAATGGCGACATCGCCATGAAGCAGCTGGATCTGGCGGCAATCACCAGCGTGTTCGATTTCGGCAGCATCAGCGGACGGCTGGACGGCTCGGTCAACGATCTGCGGCTGGTCAACTGGAACCCGGTCGCGTTCAAGGCGAGCCTGCTTGCCGGCAGCGGCGGGCGGATCAGCCAGCGTGCGGTCAACAACCTCACCGCTGTCGGCGGCGGCGGGATTGCCGCCGGCCTGCAAGGTGCCGTGCTGAAACTGTTCAAGACCTTCGGTTACAAGCAGATCGGCCTCAATTGCACACTGCAGGGCACGGTCTGCCAGATGAGTGGTCTGGAGACGACTGCCGACGGCTACACTATCGTCGAAGGCAGTGGCTTGCCGCGACTGCAGGTGATCGGCCATCAGACCCAGGTCGACTGGCCGACCCTGGT
>DAHUXL010000053.1 GCA_027307195.1 Rhodanobacter sp.
GCAGCCTGGTGCTGGTGCACCGTTCGTCCACCTTCCGCGCAGCGCCTGCCAGCGTGGCGCGCATGCACGCGCTGTGCGACGAGGGCCGCATGCAGCTGTGCGAGGGCGACATCGTCGGGCTGGAGAGCGTCGACGAGGCACTGGCGCAAGTGCGCGTGCGCACGCGCAGCGGCATGGTCCAACGCATCGAGGCTTCGCACCTGGTGGTGCTCTGGGGCCTGCACCCGGCGCTGGGCCCGATCGCCGACTGGGGGCTGGCGCTGGAACGCCAGCAACTGGTGGTGGATCCGGCGACGTTCCAGACGTCCATCCCGGGCATCTTCGCGGTGGGCGACATCAATACTTATCCGGGCAAGAAGAAGCTGATCCTCTCCGGCTTCCACGAGGCGGCGCTGTGCGCGTTCGCCGCGCATGCGCACCTGCATCCCGCCGACAAGGTGAACCTGCAGTACACGACCACCAGCCCGGCGCTGCAGCGGCGCCTGGGCGTGCGCGATGCCGAGCGCGGTGATGCCGTGGCACAACCTCCGCCTCGCGTGGTCGCCAGCGCGGCCTGAACCCTCGCACATCGCGTCACACACGCTCACCGCCACGGGAGGTCTCCCATGCATCGCTCCTCCGATCCCGACGACCTGCGCTCGCCCGAGCGCCGGCGCTGGCTGCAACAGACCGGGCAACTCGCGCTGGCTGGCAGCCTGCTGGCCGGCGGCGGCTGGGCGGTACTCAGGCGCAAGCAGAACCTGTGGCAGGTTCGGCGCGAGCACACGCTGATGCAGACCTCGGTGGCGGTCACCTGTCTGGCGGATGACGTGCAGGCGGCGGGCGCGGCGATCGAGGCGGCCTTTGCGCGGATGTCCTCGACGGCGGCCGAGCTGACCCGCTTCGATCTGGCCAGCCCGCTGTCGCGGCTGAACCGCGACGGCCGGCTGGCGCTGGTGCCGGCGAACCTGCAGGCGGTGCTGCGCGAGGCACTGTCGCTGTCGGCGCTGACCGGCGGCGCGTTCGACGTCACCGTGTTGCCGGTGCTGCGTTATCTCGAAACCTTGCGTGGCGTATCCGGTATCGACGCGCACGAACGCGACGCGATCGACCGTCGCGAGCAGCAGGTGGGCTGGCGCGATCTCGCGCTGGACGCACGCGGTGCGCGGCTGCGGCGGCCGGGCATGGCGATCACCCTGGACGGCATCGCCAAGGGCCATGTGGTCGACCAGGGTATCGCGGCGCTGCGCGCGGCGGGCATCGAGTACGGCCTGATCGACGCCGGCGGCGACATCCAGGCGATCTGCGGCAACGACCCGCAGCGGCACTGGAACGTCGGCATCGTCGACCCGCGCGACGTGAGCCAGGTGGCGGCGGTGGTGCAGGTGCGCAACGCGGCGCTGTCGACCTCCGGCAACTACCGCGTGTTCTTCTCCACCGATCGGCGCCTGTTCCACATCGTCAATCCGCGCACCGGCTATTCGCCGCAAGGTTATTCCAGCATGACCGTGATGGCGCGGCGCTCGGTGCTGGCCGACGGCATGAGCACCGCGGCGTTCTCGCTGGAGCTGCCGCAGCTGTCCGCGCTGATGTCAGCGCAGGATCACCAGTGGCTGGCGTTCTCGCGCACCGGCGATAAGCGCTGGCGCTCGCGCGAACTGCCGCTGATCGCCGGCACGGCGGAACTGGCCTGATGCGCGACGCACGCTCCCGCTCCTTCATGGCCAGGCTGCTGCTCGCGTTGCTGTTGCTGGTGCCGGCATCCGCTGCATGGGCCGGCATCGACACCCGCTTTCCGCAGTTGCACCAGGTATTCCCCGACGCCACCCGCTTCGGCGACGTCGAAGGCACCCCGCCCGCGGCGGCCGTGTACCACGGCGACAAGATCATCGGCTACGTGTTCGAGACGGTGATGGTGGCGCCGGTGCCGGCCTACTCGGGCGCGCCGATCAATATCCTGATGTCGATCGGCACCGATGGCAGCATCCGCGATGCGCGCGTACTGGAGCAGCACGAGCCGATCCTGCTGGTCGGCATCCCGGTGCAGAAGCTGTACGACTTCGTCGCCCGCTACATCGGCCATCGCGTGGACGATCGCATCGTCGTCGGCGGCGGTGGCAGCGGCAGCGTGCGCATCGACGCGATCAGCAGCGCCACAGTGACGTCGATGGTGGCCAACGAGACGATCATGAACTCGGCGCTGAAGGTGGCCGCCTCGCGCAAGCTGATCGCCGGCGCGGCCGATGCCGGCGCGGTCGCTGCGCAAGTCCGCGGCAATTACTTCGTGCCGGCCGACTGGCAGGCGCTGACCGGCAACGGCGCGATCGCCCATCTGCAGCTGGCGCGGCAGGCGGTCACCGATGCGTTCAAGGGCCAGCCGGAAAGCGGCCTGGTCGACGACCCCACCGCGCCGGCCGCCGGCCATGGCACGGATAGCTTCATCGACCTGTACTTCACCGACGTCACCCCGCCCACGGTGGGCCGCAACCTGCTCGGCGCCGCCGCCCACGCCGAGCTGATGAAACTGCTCAAGCCCGGCGATTCGGCGATCGCGGTGATGGCCAACGGCATCTACTCGTTCAAGGGCGTGGGCTACGTGCGCGGCGGCATCTTCGATCGCGTGCACCTGCTGCAGGACGGCAAGCTGATGCTGTTCAAGGACACCGACCTGGTGTCGATGAATGACACCCAGCTGCGCGGCAAGCCGGCGTTCGCCGAACAGGCGATCTTCATCGTGCGCAACCGCAGCAGCGGTTTCGATGCGACGCGGCCGTGGACTTTGCAGCTGATGGTGAACCGCCAGGTCGGCCCGCTGCAGAGCATCTACCACACCTTCACCCGCGACTACCGCATGCCGGCGGCCTATACCACGCGGCCCGAAGTGGCCGAAGCGAAGGCGGACGCGCTGCCGGCCGACGCGGCGCTGTGGCAGAAGATCTGGTATGGCCGGCGCATCGACGTCGCGGTGCTGCTGGCGGGGCTCACCGTGCTGACGCTGATCCTGCTGTTCCAGGACTGGATCGTGAAGCATCCGGTGCTGCTCGAACGCGTCCGCACGGGGTTCCTGATCTACACACTGGTGTTCATTGGCTGGTACGGGCTGGCGCAGCTGTCGGTGGTAAACATCTTCACCTTCGTGCAATCGCTGCTGCACGGCTTCCATTGGGAAACCTTCCTGATGGACCCGCTGATCTTCATCCTGTGGGTGTTCGTCGCGGCCACCTTGCTGCTGCTTGGACGTGGCGTGTACTGCGGCTGGCTGTGTCCGTTCGGCGCGCTGCAGGTGCTGGTGAGCAAGCTGGCCGTGCGCCTGCACGTGCCGCAATTGGAATTTCCGCGGGTGGTACACGAGCGCTTGTGGGCGCTCAAGTACGTCATCCTGCTGGTGCTGTTCGGCATGTCGCTGCAGTCGCTCAACACCGCCGAGCACTACGCCGAGATCGAGCCGTTCAAGACCGCCATCACCCTGCACTTCGCGCGTTCCTGGAGCTACGTGCTCTACGCCGTGGCGCTGGTGGCGGTATCGGCGTTCAACCACAAGTTCTACTGCCGCTACGTGTGTCCGCTGGGCGCCGGGCTGGCCGTGTCCGGACGTTGGCGATTGTTCGAATGGCTGCGCCGGCGGCCCGAGTGCGGTCACCCCTGCCAGGTCTGCGCCAACGAGTGCGAGGTCAAGGCGATCGGCCCCGATGGCCGCATCGACTTCAACGAATGCCACTACTGCCTGGACTGCCAGGTCACCCGCGTCAACGACCACAAATGCCCGCCGATGGTGCAGCAACGCAAGAAGCGCGAGCGCGCCGCGCGGCCGCTGCCCACGCCGGTGCTGATGATCATCCCGGCGGCGACGCCGGCAACCCCCGAGCCGGCGAAGGCCGCCGACTGACCCACCCACCTATCCAAAGGGATGGAGCGCCATGCACGACGAATCGAGCAACAAACCCGGCCAGGCCGCGGAACCGGGCAACCCTGCACGCCGCAACTTCATGAAGACCAGCGCGCTGGCCGGCCTTGCCGGCGCCGGCGGACTGGTCGGCGGCCTGGCGCTCGGCCGCCTCGGCCATGGCAGCGCCGATGGCCATGGGCATGATGGCGAAGGCAAGCACGAGCAGGGGAAAGGCGAGCACGAGGCCGCCTCCGATCACGTGCCGCCCGGCCAGCTCGACGAGTACTACGGCTTCTGGAGCGGCGGCCAGTCCGGCGAGGTGCGCCTGGTCGGCGTGCCCTCGATGCGCGAGCTGATGCGCATCCCGGTGTTCAACCCCGACTTCACCATCGGCTGGGGCGTCACCAACGAGAGCAAGCGCGTGCTCGGGGCGAACTTCCCGCCCGGCGGCGACTGCCACCATCCGCACATGAGCCAGACCGACGGCCACTACGACGGCCGCTACATTTTCATCAACGACAAGGCGCATACCCGCGTCGCGCGCATCCGCTGCGACGTGATGCGCACCGACCGCATCACCGACGTGCCCAACGTGCAGGCGATCCACGGCCTGCGCGTGCAGCGTGCGCCGCGCACCGGCTACGTGTTCGCCAACGGCGAGTTCCTGATCCCGGCGCCGAACGACGGCCGCGACCTGGACGATCCGAAGAAATACCAGACCATGTTCAGCGCGCTCGACGGCGACACCATGGAAGTCGTCTGGCAGGTGCTGGTGGACGGCAACCTGGACAACACCGAGGCCGACTACGCCGGCAAGTACGCCATTTCCACCTGCTACAACAGCGAGGGCGGCATGGACCTGCCCGGCACCATGCAGGCCGAGCGCGACTGGGCGGTGGTGTTCAACATCGCGCGCATCGAGGCGGCGGTGAAGAAGGGCGACTTCAAGACCATCGGCAGCTCGAAGGTGCCGGTGCTGGACGGCCGCCACGGCTCGTCGTTCACCCTCTACATCCCGATCCCGAAGAACCCGCACGGGATCAACGCCAGTCCCGACGGCAAGTACGTGGTGGCCAACGGCAAGCTGTCGCCCACCGTCACCGTGATGGAGTGGAGTCGCATCGACGACTGGTTCGCCGGCAAGCTCAAGGACCCGCGCGACACGGTGGTGGCCGAGCCCGAGCTGGGCCTGGGGCCATTGCATACCGCCTACGACGGTCGCGGCAACGGCTACACCACGCTGTTCATCGACAGCCAGATCGCCAAGTGGAACATCGCCGACGCGATCGCTGCCCACGCCGGCAAGAAGGTCAACTACCTGCGCCAGAAGATCGACGTGGCCTACCAGCCCGGTCACTGCCACACCTCGATGGGCGAGACGCGCGACGCCGACGGGCGCTGGCTGGTGTCACTGAACAAGTTCTCCAAGGACCGCTTCCTGCCCACCGGCCCGCTGCATCCGGACAACGACCAGCTGATCGACATCTCCGGCGAGACCATGAAGCTGGTCGCCGACGGCCCGGTCTACGCCGAGCCGCACGACGTGATCCTGCTGCACCGCCGGTTGCTGATCGACAAGGTCAAGAAGAGCTGGGACCGCGACGATCCGTTCTTCGCCGAGACGGTGGCCATGGCCAAGCGCCACGGCATCGACGTGCTGACCGACAGCAAGGTCATCCGCGAAGGCCGCAAGGTATTCGTGTACATGACCTCGGCCGCGCCGATCTTCGGCATGGGCAGTTTCACGGTGAAGAAAGGCGACGAAGTCACCGTGGTGGTGACCAACATCGACGCGGTGGAAGACGTGAGCCACGGCTTCTGCATCGTCAACTACGGCATCAACATGGAGATCAGCCCCGGCGCCACCGCTTCGGCCACCTTTACCGCCAACAAGGCTGGGGTGTTCTGGTACTACTGCACGTTCTTCTGCCATGCGATGCACATGGAGATGAGCGGGTGGATGCTGGTCGAGGCCTGAGCCGCGTCGTGCCGCCGCGCACTGCGCGGCGGCACGAACGGATCTCCGTTGCCATGCATGCCCTTCGTTTCCTCGCGGTCCTGATGCTGGCATTGCCTCTGGCCGCGCCTGCGCGCGAGTCGCTGGTGCAGCGGGTGGCTGCAGCGGCGCCGGGCGCCACGATCAGCGTGCCGGCCGGCGTGCATGCGGTGCACCTGCGGCTGGACAAACCGATCACCCTCGTCGGCGAACCCGGCGCCGTTCTCGACGGCGGCGGCGAAGGCGACGTGGTGCGCATCGGGGCCGCGCAGGTCGCCGTGCGCGGGCTGACCGTCCGCCACAGCGGCACCGACCTCACTGCGATGAACGCCGGCATCTTCGTCGAGCGCCAGGCGCGCGACGTCACGCTGGAGGGCAACCGCATCGAGGAGAGCCTGTTCGGCGTCTACCTTGACGGCGCGGCCAACGTGCGGGTCGCGCGCAACGTGATCCGCGGCATGCGCTCGCTGCGCGTGGCCGACCGCGGCGACGGCATCCACCTGTGGAACGACACCGGCTGCACCATCGAAGGCAACGACGTCGCCGACTCGCGCGACGGCATCTACGTCTACGTCAGCCCGCACAACACGATCGCGCGCAACGTGGTGCACGGCGTGCGCTACGGCATCCACTACATGTATTCGCAGCACAACCTGCTGCTGGACAACGTCAGCCGCGGCAACCTCGCCGGCTACGCGCTGATGTCGTCCGATCACCTCAAGGTGATCGGCAACACCGCCGAGGACGATGATTCCTACGGCTTCCTGCTCAACTACATCTCGCACAGCGAGATCGCCGGCAACCAGGTACGCCGCATCAACGGCCAGCGCGACACCCGGGGCGGGCTGATCGACGGCACCGAGGGCAAGGGGCTGTTCGTCTACCTGTCGCAGTTCAACACCATCCACGACAACCTCGCCGCCGACTCGCAGATCGGCATCCACATGACCGCCGGCTCGGAGAACAACCGCCTGTGGGGCAACCGCTTCGTGGACAACCGCATCCAGGTGAAGTACGTGCAGAACCTCGCCCAGGAGTGGTCGGCGCACGGCCGCGGCAATTTCTGGAGCGACTACCTCGGCTGGGATCTGGACGCCGACGGCATCGGCGATGTGCCGTTCCGCCCCAACGACGGTGTCGACGTGCTGCTGTGGAAATACCCTTCCGCGCGCAACCTGATGTCCAGCCCCGCGGTGCTGCTGATGCGCTACGTGCAACGCGCGTTCCCGGTGTTCACGCCGCCGTCGGTGCAGGACAGCCGCCCGCTCATGCAAGCCCCCACCTCCTTCCGGCCCGACCATGAACCACGCGATTGAATTCGAGGCACTGGCCAAGCGCTACGGCACGCTCGCCGCGCTCGACGGCGTCAGCGCTTGCGTGCCGCGCGGCCAGGTGATCGGTCTGCTCGGCCACAACGGCGCCGGCAAGTCGACCCTGATCAAGCTGATCCTCGGCCTGATCGCACCCAGCGGCGGCCGTCTCGCCGTGCTCGGCCAGTCGCCGTGGCGTGCGCACGCCTTGCGCCGATGCATTGGCTACCTGCCGGAGAGCGCCACCTTCTACGCCAGCCTGAGCGGGCGCGAGCTGCTCGACTACCTGGCCCGGCTGAAGCAGGCGCCGCGCGGCCAGGCGCAGGCGCTGCTGGAACGCGTCGGCCTGGCGCACGCCGCCGACCGGCGCATTGGCACCTACTCCAAGGGCATGCGTCAGCGCCTCGGCCTGGCGCAGGCCTTGCTCGGTTCGCCGGAACTGGTGCTGCTGGACGAACCGACCACCGGCCTCGACCCGCAGGCCACCCGCGAGCTGTACCGCATCGTCGGCGAGCTGCGCGCGGACGGCCGCTGCGTGCTGGTCTCCTCGCACCTGCTGGCCGAACTGGAGCCGCACATCGACGGCGCGCTGATCCTGCGTCAGGGCCAGTTGCTCGCCGCCGGCAGCCTCGACGCGCTGAGCGAGCAGGCCGCACTGCCGGCGCAGGTGCTGCTGCGGCCACGCGAGTACGCCATGCCCGAACTGATCGCGCGTCTCGAAACGGGCGGCCTGTCGGCCCAACCGCGTGCCGATGGCCGGCTGGAACTGCAGGTGCCGCGCGCCAGCAAACTGCGCATGCTGCGCGAGCTGCTGACCGACCCCGCCGTGGTCGACCTCGACGTGCGCGAACCCACCCTGGCGCAGCTCTACGACTGGCTCGGCGCCGGCGACAGATCCACCGCGGAGGTAGCCGCATGAATCCGATCCTCACCGTCGCCGGGAAGGAGTTCCGCGACGACTTCCGCAACCGCTGGACGGTGGCGCTCACGATACTGTTCGCACTGCTGGCGCTGGGCATCGCCTGGTTCGGCAGCGCCGCCTCCGGCAAAGTCGGCTTCACCTCGTTCGACGCCACGCTGGCCAGCCTGACCACGCTGGGCGCCTTCGTGATCCCGCTGATCGGCCTGCTGATCGCCTACGACGCCATCGTCGGCGAGCGCGACGACGGCACCTTGCTGCTGATGCTCAGCTACCCGCTGGCGCGCGGCCAGCTGGTCGCCGGCAAGTTCCTCGGCCACTGCGGCGCACTGGCCGCCGCCACCCTGGCCGGCTTCGGTCTGGCGGTGGCGATCATGCAGCTGATGCAGCCGCCTGCGCAGACACTGCAGGCGTGGCTGCACATCGGCCGCTTCATCCTCAGCGCCTCGCTGCTGGGCGCCTGCTTCGTCGGGCTGGCCTGCCTGATCAGCGTGCAGACCGTCGACAAGTCCCGCGCCGCCGGCCTTGCGCTGATCGGCTGGCTGATCAGCGTGGTGCTGTTCGACCTCGCACTGCTGGCGCTGCTGGTGGTCAGCGGCGGCAACCCGGTCGAGCGCGCGGTGTATCCGTACTTGCTGCTGTTCAATCCGGTCGACGTGTTCCGGCTGGTCAACCTCACCGCACTGGGCGACGGCGCCGGCAACGACCTGCTGACCGGCATGACCGCCCACCACACTTATTCGCCACTGCTGCTGTACCTGGTAATGCTGGCCTGGGCGACGGCGCCGTTCGCGTGGGCGATGCTCGCGTTCCGGCGCAAGGAAGTCTGAGGAGAGCCGCATGCGACCCCGTTCCGCACCCCGCTCCGGCCGACTGGCCGCACTGACTCTCGCGCTGGCCCTGCTCGCCGGCTGTGGTGGCGGCCAAGCTCCCGCGCAACACGCGGTCGATACGCACCCGGACGATGCCTGCGCCGTGTGCGGCATGTCCCTGGATGGCTCGCCCGGCCCGCGTGCGGAAGCCTGGGTGGCCGGTCGCGCCAAGCCGCTGGTGTTCGACTCCACCCGCGATTTCTTCGCCTACGTGCTGCAGCCGGAGAACCAGGCCGCGCTGCAGGAACTGTTCGTGCAGGACAGCGCCCGCATCGACTGGCAGCAACCCAGCCACGCCGCGATCAGCTTCATCGATGCGCGCCGCGCGCTCTACGTGGCCTGGCAGCCGCTGCCCGGCTCGATGGGGCCGACCCTGGCGCCGTTCGCCACCCGCGCGGCAGCGGCGGCGTTTATCCATGAGCATGGCGGCGCCGTGCTGGGTTTCGACGAGATCACGCCGGCATTGGTGGCCACGCTGGACTATCGCTGCCCCGCCCAGATCGCCGCTGCCAGCGGCCGCCCTTTGCAATGCCTTGCCGGGCCCGCGGCGTCCACGCATCTGCCGGCGAGCCCGCCTCTGCCCTTTCCGCCGGCATCGTCGGCCCGCATTCCCCCGCACCCGTAACAGGAAAATCGAACCATGCCCGGACTGAACAGTTTTTCGCACTGGATCGTGTTGCTCGTACTGGTTCTGCTGGTCTTCGGCACCGGCAAACTGCGCCACGCCGGCCGCGACCTGGGCAGCGCCATCGCCGACTTCCGCAAAGGACTCAAGAACGGCCAGGCGGACGACACCGCCGCAGGAACCGTTCGGCCGGATGCCGACGACCAACAGCGCTGATACGCCGCCCCATGTTGGGTCAGCCGCAACCGCGGAATCCGCAATCATCAGCCCGCTGGCTACCGCACGCTCAGCTCTCGATCAGCAGGCGCTTGCAGACGGCGTGATACAGCCGCGGCAACTGTTCCAGTTCCTCCAGCGCCACGCATTCATCGACCTTGTGGATCGTCGCGTTGACCGGACCGAGCTCCACGACCTCGGCGCCCATCGGCGCGATGAAGCGGCCGTCGGAGGTGCCGCCGCCGGTGCTTTGTTCGGGGTCGATGCCGCATAGTTCGCGGCACGCGTCCACCACTGCCTCGCGCAGCGCGCCGCCGGACGGGGTGAGGAACGGTTCACCGGAGAGGTTCCAGTCCAGCGCGTAGCTCAGGCCGTGCCGTTGCAGGATCGCCTCTGTGCGTGCGCGCAGGTCTTCCGCACGACTGGCGGTGCAGTAACGGAAGTTGATCAGCGCGGTGAGCGCGCCGGGGATCACGTTGTTGGCGCCGGTGCCGGCATTGAGATTGGAGACCTGGAACGAGGTGGGCGGGAAATCGGCGTTGCCTTCATCCCAACGCTCGGCGGCGAGTTCGGCCAGTGCAGGTGCGAACGCATGGATGGGGTTCAGCGCCTTCTCCGGATACGCCACGTGGCCCTGCACGCCGCGCACGACGAGCGTGCCGGACAACGAACCGCGTCGGCCGACGCGGATCAGGTCGCCGAGCTGCTCCTTCGCCGACGGCTCGCCCACCACGCACCAGTCGATATGCTCGCCAATCGCGCGGAAGTGCTCCACCACCCGGCGCACGCCATCGAGATTGGTCGGGCCTTCCTCGTCGCTGGTCAGCAGCAGGCCGACCCGGCCGCGATGATCGGGATGCGCCGCCACGAACTGCTCCAGTGCCACCACCATCGCCGCCACCGAGCCCTTCATGTCGGCGGCACCACGGCCGTATAGACGGCCATCGCGGATGGTCGGCTCGAACGGCGGGCTCTGCCACGATGCTTCCGGCCCGCTCGGCACCACATCGGTATGGCCGAGGAAGGTCAGTGTGGGTCCGGCCGCGCCATGCGTGACCCACAGGTTGTCCACCTCGCCGTAGCGCAGGTGCTCGACGCGGAACCCCGCGCGCTGCAGGCGCCCGCCGATCAGCACCAGGCAACCGGCATCTTCCGGCGTCACCGAGCGGCGACGGATCAGGTCACAGGTGAGATCGAGAACTTCGGACATGGGCACTCGCCAGGCGCAACGGATCGACAGCGCTGCAGCATAGCAAGCGCACCGGCACGAATGCGCCCGCGATCAATCCCCCTGCTTCGCGCTGACCCCGCCCTCGATGCTCAGCCGCCCCACCACGCCGAGCATTTCCAGCGGCGCAATGCCATCGCCATGCGTGGTGACGCCGCCCTCGATGTCGATCTCGCGGGCAGAGCCGCCGGGCTTGACGCTGAGCGCGATGGCGGAGAGCTTCAGCACCACGCCCTTCACCAGTGAGTCACCGGTACCGCCGAAGGTTTCGAGACCGCGACGCACGCTGAGGTAGCCGATCGGCTGGCTGATCTGGATGCCGACCGCCCCATCCGCATGGGTGGTGATGCGGTCGAACACTGCGCGATTGACGGTGCCGGCGTAGACGTTGAAACCGCGCGCGCCCTGCCCGAACGTCTCGATCGGCGCCTCGACCTCCAGCTCGTTGACCAGGCCGAAGTTGACGAAGCCGATGCCACTGGGGCCATACGAGGTGATCTTCTCCTCGGCGACCCAGTGATCCACCGAGCCCCAGTTGTCGAGCACCATGTCGTTCTGCCCGTAGGTCACCACCGGGCCCAGGTTGCGCACGGTATCGACGAAGGCATTGAACACGGTGAACACGCCGCCGGTAATCATGTCAGGCGTGCCCGGCGCAATGCGGCCGTCGCTATGGATCTCGCCGGTTTCCAGCAGCGATACGGTGAGCCGGCCGCCCTCGAAGCCGGCACCGCTGACGAAGATGCCGCTGCCGAATACCGGCGCCGCCGCACGCCCGGCGGACAGGCCGACCAGCCGCGCGCTGATCACCACCGCGGCATCGGCCTGCATGTTCCACAGCGTGAACGCGCCCTGCAGCACATGCACGCCGAAACCCTGCGGACGATCGGCCTGCGCACGTGCATCCGCGCCGACCACATCCAGGCCGGCCACCTCGACGTGACCGCTGCGCACCTTGTCGCGCGCCAGAATCTGCACTTGCCCGATTGTGGTCACTTCACCCAGCACCAGCCGGCCGAGGCTTTCCACCTGGGTATCGTTGTGGATCGCGCGCCGGTCCGCTGAAGCGACCAGATGCAGACCGTGGACCTCGTTGTCCGTAGTCAACTGCAATCCGTCGATCCCGGCGGCGAAGATCAATGCCGCATCATCGCCCTGCCCCAGCAGCACCTGTCCGGGCAGCAGCCGGATCGCGGGAACTTCGGCGAGCTCGGCACTGACCACGATCTGCCGGATGCTGGAATCCTGAGCCGCACGAACCAGCTCGGCAACGCTGCTGACGACGATCGAGGAAGCAGTCATGCGATTCTCCAGCGCGTGGGGGGAGCCGTCATGCTAAGACATTTGCGATCGCTTCAAACCGTCTTTTGCATAGTGAACGCCTACCCGACAACTTCTTGCGAAACCTCGCCTCAGCCCGTGATCGCCGCGCCCAGCAAGTGACCCACCGTATACGTGATGGATGCCGCAGCCACGGTGATGCCGAACTGGCGTGCGATCGAGAACAGCATGCTGCGACCGGTGAAAAGCGAGGTGCCGATGCCGATCAGGATCAGCCCGATGGCCGTGGAGCATGCGCTGGCCAGCAGTGCCGCGTGCCCGCCGAGGAAGAAGTACGGCGCCACCGGAAACAGCGCTCCGCAGGCGAACAGGCAGAACGACGAAATCGCCGCACCATACGCCGAGCCGCCGAGTTCACCCGGATCGATACCCAGGTCCTCGCGCACCAGCATGTCCAGCGCCGCCCGCGGCGTTTCGGCGACGTGCTCGGCCATGTGCTCGGCCGCGGCTGGCTCCAGCCCCTTCTCGCGGTAGATGCCGGCGATGTGTTGCAGGCCATCTTCCGGCGCCACGGCAAGGCGCTCGGCCCGCTCGGTGATCTGCGCCTGATAGAACTCGCGCGAGCTGTTCACCGACAGCCATTCGCCCAGTGCCATCGAACAGGCACCGGCGACCAACCCGGCCAGACCGGCCAGCAACACTGCGCGATCACCCGACGCCGCGCCGGCCATGCCCATCACCAGGCTGACATTGGAGACCAGCCCGTCGTTGGCACCCAGCACCGCCGCGCGCAGCGTGTTGCCGCTCTGCGTGCGGTGCCGGCCGGCGTGCGCCCCGAGTTCATCCGGCGGCACGAAATGATCGCGATGGCCGCTGCGATCCACCGGCGTATCGGCGTGGTCGGCATGCTCCAGTCGCACCACGGTCGGCATCACGAACTCGGTGCCGAAGCGCTGCGCGAACCAGCTCAACGCACGCACGCGCAGGCCGATCCGCGCCGGTGGCACGGCCATGCCAAGCTCGCGCAGACGCGCCTCCCAGAACCCCGCGTTGGCCTGTTCGCCGGCGGCGATGCGCCGGTAGACGCGGCTCAACCGCGGATCGGTAGCCAGTTCGGCCAGCCGCGCGTACAGCGCTGCGTTGTCGCGCTCGATCCGCAGATTGGTGCGGAACCGCCGCGCACGGTGATGGCTGATGTCGGCACCCTGCTCCGGCATGGCCACCTCAGCGCCCGAACAGTTTCTTGAAGCCGTTGTCGCTGAAACCCACGCTCACCGAACCATCGGGCTGCAGCACCACCGGACGACGGATCAACGCGGGATACTCCTTCAGCAGCAAGGTCCACTCCGGATCGCTGCCGGGGTTCTTGCGTTGCGGCAGCAGGTTGCGCCAGGTGGTCGACGACTTGTTGACCAGTTGCTCCCAGCCACCGAGTTTCGCCGCCCAGTCCTTCAGCATCGCCGCTGGCACCGGGTTCGCGCGGTAGTCGACGAAATCATGTGCCACCTCGAAACGGGCCAGCCAGTTGCGCGCCTTCCTGCAGGTGTCGCAGTTGGGAAGTCCATACAAGACGGGATTCATTCGCCGCTCCGCAGCAGTTCGTTGATGCTGGTCTTGCTGCGCGTCTTCGCATCGACCTGCTTGACGATGATCGCGGCATACAGGCTGTGGCTGCCGTCCCTCGCCGGCAGGCTGCCCGATACCACCACGCTGCCGGCCGGCACGCGGCCGTAGCTGACCTCACCGGTGGCACGGTTGTAGATGCGGGTGGACTGGCCGAGGAACACGCCCATGCCGATCACGCTGCCGCGTTCCACCACCACGCCCTCGACCACTTCCGAGCGCGCGCCGATGAAGCAGTTGTCCTCGATGATGGTCGGGTTCGCCTGCAGAGGCTCCAGTACGCCGCCGATGCCGACGCCGCCGGACAGGTGCACGCCCGCGCCGATCTGCGCACATGAACCCACCGTGGCCCAGGTGTCGACCATCGTGCCGGCGCCGACGTACGCGCCGATGTTGACGTAGCTCGGCATCAGCACCGCGTCCTTGGCGATATGCGCGCCGCGACGCACCAGCGCGCCAGGCACCACGCGTGCGCCGAGCTGCTGCAGCTCGGCGTCGTTGCCGTGGGCGAAACGCAGCGGCACCTTGTCGAACGCCTGTGCCGGACCGCCGTCGACCACGCGGTTGTCGTTGATGCGGAAGTACAGCAGCACCGCCTTCTTGATCCACTGGTTCACCGTCCAGCCGCCATGGCCATCCGGCTCGGCGACGCGACGTTCGCCGGATTCGAGCAGGTCGAGGACCTGACCGATGGCGGGCCGCAGATGGGTTTCGATCTCGGCCTGGGTCAGTTCGTTGCGACGCTCGAAGGCAGCGTCGATCAGGGATTCAATGGCTTGCATGGGACGGGTTCACTGATTGAAGGGAGAGAGACCGATGCCGTTGGGCTGGCCGCAAAGAGTACACGCTGCGGCATGCCCATACCGCAGCGGCGGGCAACATCGGCTCTCGATTCGGCTACCAGTCGCGACGACTTCATCCGCCTTTAACCCGACATGGCAGTACATTGTCGGGCCGCGGGATTGTCGGGCCGCGGGCGACAACGCATCGGCAACCTCGGCAAGTCGGTTCGTTTACCCACCACACCATTTCACGGAGTGCCGCACATGAGTCAGCTGAAGATCGCCGTTTTCGTCGGCAGCCTGCGCAAGGACTCCTTCAATCGCCGGCTTGCCCGTGCGGTGGAGAAACTTGCGCCGGCGGAGTTCACCTTCAACCATGTCCGGATCGACGACCTGCCGCTGTACTCGCAGGATTTCGACGGTGCCTACCCCGCCGTCGCCAGCCGGCTCAAGCAGGAGGTCGAAGCCGCCAATGGCGTGCTCTTTGTCACGCCCGAATACAACCGCTCGATTCCCGGCGTACTGAAGAACGCCATCGACATCGCCTCGCGTCCCTGGGGCACCAACTCGTTTGCCGGCAAGCCCGCGGCGGTAATCGGTGCGTCGATCGGCACCGGCGGCACCGCGCTGGCGCAGCAGCACCTGCGCAACGTGCTGGCCTATCTCGACGTGCCCGTACTGGGTCAGCCCGAGGTATTCATTCACTTCAAGGACGATCTGATCGCCGACGACGGCACGATCCACAACGAAGGCACCACAAAATTCCTGCAGGATTTCATGGACCACTATGTTGCCTGGGTCAGGCACTTCGCACATTGAGCAGGATCTGACCACGGTGCCGACCACGACCAGACCGCCATCGGCGCCCCGTTTTCACCATGCCAAAACGATGGGTATGCGCATCATGTGCCACCCGCTTGCGTCGCGGGAGCCAGGCCCGGCACTGCCGCTCACCAAGCACCCTGACGCGAGACCCATCCCGTCACCTGTCACAGGGGTCGCATCATGCATGAACAAATCAGCGAAGGGTTCATGGTCTTCGTCTCTGATGGCGACGAAGGCATCGGCTCCGTCCGCGAGATCAGGCACGGACTGCCCGAGCTGGTCGTCTACATCGAGAATGCCGGCGACTTCGTGGTGCCGCTTTCGGCGGTCAAGGATGTCCATTCCGGCAAGGTCGTCCTGAACATCGATCGGCTGGACATCCGTCTGCGCGATGCGATCCGACACGCACGCGACTCGGAAGATCCGAACTACGTGTCGCCGGCTTCCGCGGAAGACGAAGACAGCTGACCGGAAACCGGAACGGAATCCCCAAAAATGCTGTAACGGAGCGGACTGAACGGGGGGCACGAACATGGAAGACATCAAGCGTCGATTGCTTTGGCATGGAATGTTCCTGTTCCTGATCGGCCTGCTCACGGGCCTCGCCGAGCAAAGATTCCACAATCCGCGCATGGGCCTCGCCGCTCATCTGGAAGGCGTCATGAATGGAACCTTCCTCGTGGTCCTGGGCGCCATCTGGATGGACGTGCAACTGTCTCCGCGACTGAAGACCGCGACGTATTGGAGTGCGCTGTATGGCACGTACGTCAATTGGGCAGTCACCCTCCTGGCGGCGAGCCTGGGTACGGCGGCGATGTCTCCGATTACCGCAGCAGGTCACAGCGCGCAGCCGTGGCAGGAAAGCCTGGTGACGTTGGGCTTCGTGAGCGTCGGGATCGCCATGATTGCCGCTTCCATCCTCACTCTTTGGGGGTTGCGACGGGCCACGGCACCGTGATCACCATGACGGTCAATCCTTTCATCAAGCAGCGAAAACCGTGCATCGCTCGACTCAGGCACAAGCCGCAAAACCAGAGCGGCATGTCGAGCACCGCCACACCCAATTCCGGAAGACCCTGACGAAACCCTTTACGACTATCGCCGCCTTGCTACTCGGCCTGATCGCCTTGCTGCAGGGGATGCGTTTTGCACTGGCTTGGACGGTGACCGTCAACGGCCTGTCGATTCCGCTGTGGGCAAGTGCGATGGCTTTC
>DAHUXL010000189.1 GCA_027307195.1 Rhodanobacter sp.
CTATCAGCGCACCTGGTACCGGCCGAATCCGCCGCTGGCTGAAGTCGTCTGGTCGCAACGCGACAACAACAACTACGAACAGACCGGCCTGCTCACCGCGCTGAATTATTTCTCGGGCAACAGTCAGCTGTTCCTGAAGAACTTCTACCTGAAGAGCAAACGTTCGATCGAGAAGCCGCTACAGGCCGGCCCGGCGGCCTACGTGTTCCCGGCCGACGACAGCCGCAGCGGTTCACGCGCGCAGCTGCTGCGCATCATGCAGCTGCAACATGCCGAGGTCAGCCGCCTCACGGCGCCGGTCACCGTGACCCTGCCCGCGTCCAAGGGCGACGATGGCAAAGCCACCAAGCCCACCTCGCGCACGTTTGCCGCCGGCAGCTACGTGGTGCGCATGGATCAGCCGTATTCGCGCATCGCCGATACCCTGCTCGACCGCCAGTACTGGTCGCCGAAGGACCCGCAGCAGCATCCGTATGACGACACCGGCTGGTCGATGGGCGACCTGTTCGACGTGCAGGTGGTGCGCGTCACCGACAACGCCATCCTGAAAGCGCCGATGAGCCTGGTCGGCGAGCCGATCGCAGTACCGCAGGGGCTGGCCGCCATCGACATGCCGGCCGCGAAGCTGCCGCGCATCGCGCTGATGCACACCTGGCTGGATACCCAGACCGAAGGCTGGTGGCGGATGGCGCTGGACAAGCTGCACGTGCCGTACGACTACATCAGCACCCAGGATGTGGCGAAGGCCGGCAACCTGCGCGCGAAGTACGACGTGATCCTGTTCGGACCGATCGGCGGCACCAGCGCGCAGCAGATCATCGACGGCCTGCCGATGTCGGGCAATCCGATGCCGTGGAAGACCACCACGCTGACGCCGAACCTCGGCCATATCGATAGCACCGACGACATCCGCCCCGGCCTCGGTGCCAGCGGCGTCGCCCGCCTCAAGCAATTCGTGCAGGCCGGCGGCCTGCTGATCACCGCCGAAGACACCGCGAAATTCGCGATCGACGTCGGCCTCGCGCCGGGCGTGTTCGTCACGCCCAGCAGCAAGCTCAAAGTCGTCGGCAGCGTGCTGCAGGCGAAGTTCGTCGATCGCCATAGCCCGATCGCCACCAGCTACACCCGCGACGAGCTGGCCCTGTACAGCGCGGCCGGCCAGTCGTTCACCGTGTCCAACCTGGTCACCGGCGACAAGGGTTTGCCGAACGCGAAAGACTTCCAGCGCCCGACCGGGCGTGGCGGCCCGCACGACACCGACACACCGGAAGGACGCGCCTCGATCGAGCCGCCAGCACTGCCCGACGTCAAACCGTGGCAGGCACTGCCGCTGAATACCGAGCAGATGCGCAACAACCCGTGGGTGATTCCGGACGGACAGCGTCCGCAGGTGATCCTGCGCTACGCCGACGCCGCGCACCTGTTGATTTCCGGGCTGCTCGACGGCGGCGACGAGATGGCCGAGCGTGCCGCTGTGGTCGACGCCCGCTACGGCAAAGGTCATGTGCTGCTGTTCGCCAGCAACCCGATCTGGCGCGGCGAAACCATCGGCAGCTACCCGCTGCTCTTCAACGCGATCGTCAACTTCGACCGGCTGGATACGCCATCGGCGAAACCGCAGGTGCAGAAGAAAGCCGAATAAGCGCCGCACCGTCATTCCGGCGCAGGCCGGAATGACGGTGCGGGGAGTTTTCCGAAACGACCTTACGCGCGATCAGTTGCCACGCCAGCGACTCGCCGACGCGGCTGCGTGTCGTCGCACACCCTGACCCGGTTGCGACCTTCGCGCTTGGCCCTATACAGCCCATCGTCCGCATCGATCAACAGCTGCCGCAGTTCGTAACCCGAACGGACAGTCGAGGCCACGCCAAAGCTGGCGGAGATCGGAACGCCGAGCGCATCTTCGCTGCTGGCCGCCGTGGCGATCGCCAGGCGGATCTGTTCGGCCCGACCGAGCGCCTGATCAAGCGTGCACTCGGGCAGCACGATGCCGAACTCCTCGCCGCCGAGGCGACCGAAGATGTCGGTGGAGCGCAGATGCTCCTGACATGCTGCCACGGCACGTTTCAGCACGCGGTCACCCACCGCATGTCCATGCGTATCGTTGACCAGCTTGAAGTGATC
>DAHUXL010000190.1 GCA_027307195.1 Rhodanobacter sp.
GCGCCGACCCGGGGCCACGCAGGGGAACCCATGAACCAGGCTGTCGATACAAGCGCCGCACCGAACTATCCGCAACTGCTCGGCCATCCGCGTCCGTTGTGGATGCTGTTCATGACCGAGTTCTGGGAGCGCTTTGCGTTCTACAGCGTGAGCTGGGCGCTGGCGTTGTACATCGTCGCGCATTTCTACAATGGCGACGCATCCGGCCAAGCCTGGGCCGCCAGCATCTTCGGTGCGTATACCGCACTCATCTACGCCTCCAGCATCTTCGGTGGCTACGTGGCGGACAAGGTCATCGGCTACCAGCGCTCGATCCTGCTCGGCGCGCTGGTGATGGCGCTGGGGTTGTTCGTCGTCATGCTGCCGAGTCGCGATATTTTCCTGGTCGGCTTGGCGATGGTGATCGTCGGCAACGGGCTGTTCAAGCCGAATATCTCCACCATGGTCGGGCAGCTGTACGGGCGCGATGACCCGCGTCGCGATCGCGGCTTCACCCTGTTCTACATGGGCATCAACGGCGGTGCGCTGCTGGCGCCGTTGCTGACCGGCTGGATGGCCGGCTATTTCACTGACACGCCGGTGCAGCAGAACTACCGGATCGTGTTCGGCGCTGCCGGTGTCGGCATGTTGCTCAGCCTGTTGTGGTTCTGGTTCGGACGACGCGGCCTGCAGGGCGTGGGTCGTCCCGCACCGGAAGCCGCCGGCCGGATGCGCGTGGTGTGGGTGTTGCTGGGCATGATCGTCGCGGTGCCGCTGGTGTATCTGCTGCTGGCGTTCGTCACCACCGGACTGTCATGGATGCTGGGCGTGCTGTTCGCCGGCGTGGCGGTGATGCTGCTGGTCGAGGCGGTCAGGCATGGTCGGGTGCAGGTGGATCGTGTGGTGGCCATGCTGATCATCTTCGCCTTCAACATCCTGTTCTGGATGTTCTACTTCCAGCTCGGCACCTCGTTCAATTTCCTGGCGGAGAACCTGGTCGACCGGCAGATGTTCGGCGGCTGGACGTTCCCGGTCGGCTGGTTCCAGTCGGTGAGCCCGCTGGCGATCATCGTGCTCGCACCGATCGTCACCGTGGTCTGGAGTTTTCTGGCGGCGCGCAGGAGCGAACCATCGATCCCGCGCAAGTTCGGTCTGGGCCTGGTCTTCAACGGACTGGGTTTTGCGGTGCTGATGTACGCCTTGTCGCGACTGCTCGGTGCGTCAGGGCTGATTCCGTTCTGGCCGCTGGTGCTGTGCTACGTGCTGCAGACCGTGGGCGAGTTGTGCCTGTCGCCGATCGGGCTGTCGATGGTGACCAAGTTGGCGCCGCCGCGGCTGGTCGGCCTGGCGATGGGCGGCTGGTTCCTGTCGCTGGCGGTGGGCGGCAACCTGTCGGGGCTGCTGGCCGGGCATATCAGTGGCGACAGCGGCATGACGGCAACGTCGGCGCTGAGTGGCTTCACTTTCAGTTTCTGGCTGCTGGCCGGCTCCGGCGTGCTGCTGTTGCTGATCTCGCCGTTGATCAACAAGCTGATGCATGGCGTGCGCTGACCCGGGCCGCCGGACATCGACATGAGAAGGGCGGCCCTCGGGTCGCCCTTCTGCGTTTTGTCGCGTGCATTCCGGTGCGGGATCGACTTCTCGTGCTGCAGTGCATTTGACGCCAGCAGCGGTCAGCGGTTACACCTTTCGCAAGAACTTACTGATCCGCACGTGACGTGCCGACCTGCCAGCAGGGAAACCGATGAGCCAAGCCACCGACACGACGCCGCGCGCCGCGCCCGATTATCCGCAGCTGCTCGGCCATCCACGGCCGCTGTGGATGCTGTTCATGGCCGAGTTCTGGGAACGCTTCGCGTTCTACGGTATGCGCTGGGCGCTGACGCTGTACATCGTGGCGCAGTTCTTCAATGGCGACAGCGCTGGCCAGGCCTCCGCCAGTCGCACCTATGGCGCCTACCTGGCGCTGGTGTACGCGACCGCCGTGTTTGGCGGTTATGTGGCGGACAAGATCATCGGCTACCAGCGCTCGATCCTGCTCGGTGCAGTGGTGATGGCGGCCGGCCTGTTCATGGTGATGGTGCCGAACCAGCAGATCTTCATGCTCGGGCTGGCCACGGTCATTGTCGGCAACGGCCTGTTCAAGCCGAATATCTCCTCGATGGTCGGGCAGCTGTATGTGCCGGGCGATTCGCGCCGCGACCGCGGCTTCACGCTGTTCTACATGGGCATCAACGCCGGTGCGCTGATCGCACCGGTGCTGACCAGCACGCTGGCGACCAAGGTGTTCGGCACGCCCGGCCACCAGAACTACCACGTGGTGTTCGCCGCCTCCGGCGTCGGCATGCTGATCAGCCTGGTGTGGTTCTGGTTCGGCCGGCGCCAGCTCGGTCGCATCGGCATGCCGGCGCCGGAAATCGCCAACCCGGTACGCGTGGTCTACGTCGCGCTCGGTGTGCTGGTGGCGATTCCGCTGGTCTATCTGCTGATGGACAAGGCCGGCGCGGTGGTGTTGCAGTGGCTGCTGACCGCGTTGTTCCTTGGCGTGGGCGTGATGCTGGTGATCGAGGCGATCCGTACCGGCCGCGTGCAGATCCAGCGGGTGATCGCGATGCTGATCATCTTCACTTTCAACGTGCTGTTCTGGATGTTCTTCGAGCAGGCCGGCAGCTCGTTCAACTTCCTCGCCCAGCACATCGTCGATCGCCAGATGTTCGGCGGCTGGGAGTTCCCGATCGGGTGGTTCCAGTCGGTCAATCCGGTCGCCATCGTCTTGCTGGCGCCGCTGGTGACCCTGGCATGGGCGTGGCTGGACAAGCGTCGCATCGAACCGTCGATTCCGCGCAAGTTCGGGCTTGGCCTGATCGGCAATGCGCTGGGTTTCGCGGTGCTGATGTACGCCCTGTCCGGCCTGGTCGGCGACAACGGCATGATCCCGCTGTGGCCGCTGGTGCTGTGCTACGTGCTGCAGACCGCCGGCGAGCTGTGCCTGTCGCCGATCGGGCTGTCGATGGTGACCAAGCTGGCGCCGGTGCGACTGGTCGGACTCGGCATGGGCGGCTGGTTCCTGTCCACCGCCATCGGCAACAACCTGGCCGGCCTGTTCGCCGGACATGTCAGTGGCGAGAACGGCATGACCGTGGACTCGGCATTGTCCGGCTACACCATGGGCTTCTGGATCCTGCTGGGCGGCGGTGTCCTGCTATTCCTGATCGCGCCGCTGATCAACCGGCTGATGCACGGCATCCGCTGATCCAGTCGAGTTGATTCGCCATGAAGAAGGGCGGCCATGGGTCGCCCTTCCTGTTGCGGCATTCAGGGCTTCGTTGGTTGCAGTTTGTCGAGGATGCGTTCCAGCCAGGCCCGTTCCTCGGCGTCGAGTTTCGCCAGCACCTCGCGTTCGCGCGCACGTGCCATCGGTGCGACTTCGTCGTGCATGGCCCAGCCCGCTTCGGTCAGACCCAGCACCGAACGGCGCTTGTCGTTGTCGTGGATCGCGCGACTGACCCGTCCGGCCGTGACCAGCCGTGCCAGCGCACGACTCACCGCCACCTTGTCCATCGCGGTGCGCTCGGCCACTTCGCGCGCAGACAGGCCGTCGAAACGGGCCAGCACGGCCATCACCCGCCATTCGGTTACCGAGATGTCGTAGCGGCGCTGATAGTCGTCAGCAATCGTCTGGCTGATCGTGTTGGACAGGATCGACAGCCGATACGGCAGGAAATGTTCCAGCTGCAGCGGAGCGTGCTCGGCGGTGGCGGGGACAGGCTGACGTTTGGCGGGCATTGCGGCAGTGTTCCTTGCAAATGGTTTCATATGAAACTATAACGTGCGGCTTATCCGGATGGTGGCACGCTCAGGCACTGCCATCGTGCACCGACATACAGGAGAGCGCCATGAACGCCCAGCCGAACCTTGGCATGCAGGTCACCACGTTCGAGAACCCGATGGGCATCGACGGTTTCGAATTCGTCGAATTCGCCGCACCGGCAGGTCGCGCCGATGAGTTGCACGACCTGTTCAAGCGGATGGGTTTCAGCGCGGTGCTGAGGCACAAGTCGCGACCGATCACCGTATACCGGCAGAACGGGGTGAACTTCCTCGTCAACGAGGATCCGGATTCGTTCGCCGCCGATTTCGCCGAAGCGCATGGCCCGTGCGCCTGCGGCTTCGCGATACGTTTCACCAAACCGGCGGCCGACGTGCTGGCTACCGTGCTCGGCAACGGCGGCGAAGCGATCGATCACAAGGCCACCAGCAAGGCGGTCGCTGCGCCGGTGGTGAAGGGTATCGGCGACTGCATGTTGTACCTGATCGATCGCTACGGCAGCGCCGGCAGCATCTACGACGCCGACTACGCGCCGATCGAAGGCGCCGAGCAGAACCCGGCCGGTTTCGGTCTGACCTTCATCGATCACCTGACCCACAACCTCTACTTCGGCAACATGCAGAAGTGGTCGGATTACTACGAAAAGCTGTTCAACTTCCGCGAGATCCGCTACTTCGACATCAAGGGCGTCAAGACCGGCCTGGTGTCGAAGGCGATGACCGCGCCGGATGGCGTCGTGCGCATTCCGCTCAATGAATCCAACGACCCGAAGAGCCAGATCAACGAATACCTCGACGCGTATCACGGCGAAGGCATCCAGCACATCGCCTGCTTCACCGACGACATCTACACCACAGTGGAAAAGATGCGCGCCGCTGGCGTGGAATTCCTCGACACACCGGATGCCTATTTCGAGGTGATCGACGTGCGCGTGCCGAACCACGGCGAGGACGTTGCGCGGCTGGCGAAGAACAAGATCCTGATCGACGCCGACCTGGAGACCAAGCAGCGCAAGCTGCTGCAGATATTCACCCAGAACGCGATCGGCCCGATCTTCTTCGAGATCATCCAGCGCAAGGGCAATGAAGGCTTCGGCGAAGGCAATTTCCAGGC
>DAHUXL010000088.1 GCA_027307195.1 Rhodanobacter sp.
GAACGCAAAGCGCTCCCAGAACTCGGTCATGAACAGCATCCACAACGGACGCGGATGGCCGAGCAGTTGCGGATAGTTCGGTGCGGCGCTTGTATCGACAGCCTGGTTCATGGGTTCCCCTGCGTGGCCCCGGGTCGGCGCGACGTGCGCGACTCGGCATCATGATTCATGTCGGAAGGTGTAACCGCTGCTCGCGCGCGGCGTCAAATGCGCCGCAGCACAAGTCAGCTGCCCAGCACGGTGCGCACGTCCAGCAGTTCAGGGAAGAACTCCAGGTCAAGCGCCTTCTTCAGGAAGCTCACGCCGGACGAACCGCCGGTGCCACGACGGTGGCCGATGATCCGCTCCACCGTTTTCATGTGGCGGAAACGCCACAGCTGAAAGCTCTCTTCCACGTCCACCAGCTGTTCGCACATGTGGTATTCCGGCCAGAAATCCGCACGGCCTTCGTAGATGCGCTTGAGCACCGGCAACAACGCCTCGCTGCGTTGATAGGCCTGGGTCCAGTCGCGCTGCAGCAGTTCGGCCGGCACCGCATGGCCGCGTCGGGCCAGGTAACGCAGGAATTCGTCGTACAGGCTGGGCGCTTCCAGCACCGCGCGCAGCGCGGCCTGCGCGGCCGGGTCGTGGTCGAACACCTTGAGCATGCCGGCGTTCTTGTTGCCGAGCAGGAACTCGATCTGCCGGTACTGCAGCGACTGGAAGCCGGACGACGGCCCCAGCACACCGCGAAACTCCAGATACTCCGACGGCGTCAGCGTCTCCAGCACCGCCCACTGCTCGAACAGCTGGCGCTGCACCTGCTTCACCCGCGCGAGGATCTTCAGGCAGGCGTCGATGTCGTCGACCTGCAAATGCGTCACCGCGGCCTTCAGCTCGTGGATCAGCAGCTTCATCCAAAGCTCGGACACGTGGTGCTGCACGATGAACAGCATCTCGTCGTGATGCGGTGGCTGGCTCAGCGGCTGCTGCGCGGACAGCAGCGTGTCCAGATGCAGGTAACCGCCGTAGGTCATCTGGCCGTTGAGGTCGGTCTGGATACCGGCTTCGATATCGCGCTGGTTCTCGCTCATGCTGCTACGCAACCCGGCAAAAGGCGTCATTTTAGCGGTTGTCGCCAGCCATCCCGTACGCCCCCGCATGCTGCGCTGTACCTTGCAGTGCAACATGCCGGCCTGTTATCAAAGGCGGTCTTATCCGGACATACGGCCATCGCCGAGCCTCGGTAAAATGCCGCGTTCCATGTCTTTCCCCTCTCTTCCTCACCCCGGAGCGAGTCGTGACCATCGCCGCCAAGTTTGAAATCGAATACCTGCAATACCTCGACGCCGAGGGCAAGCAGGTCCGTGACGATCTGCCTGAATTCGCGAAGGACCTCGGCCACATGGTCGAGCTGTACAAGCTGATGCTGTCCACACGCGTGTTCGACGCCAAGTCGATCGCGCTGCAACGCACCGGCAAGCTTGGCACCTACGCCAGCTGCCTCGGCCACGAAGCGGCGCATGTCGGCATCGGCAGCGCGATGCGGCCGGAAGACGTGTATGCACCGAGCTATCGCGAATACGGCGC
>DAHUXL010000193.1 GCA_027307195.1 Rhodanobacter sp.
ACCTGCTTGCCCGCGATCAGCAAGTCGCCCTGTGGGGTGATCTCGGCCTTGGGGCGTGAATCCTTGTCGTCATGGTGGTTATCGTTGATGTGAACGCTGTTCACGTCGATGTTCTTGGTGGCCAGCTCCTGCTTGGCCTCCTGCATCGCCTTCTGGATTTCTCCGGAAATCATCGACGGGGAGGTTTTCTCGTCGGCTTCTTTGACTGCCTGCGCCACATTGTCGGCGACACCCGGCTGGGAGTCGGTGTGTCCGGACTGACCGCAGGCGGCCAGTGGCAGCAGCAGGGTCAGTGCGAGCGTGCTGAAAGTGATGGGCTTCATGGGTATTCTCCTTGTCTCGAATTCGATCGGAAATCAGCTGTCGTCGCGCCAGCGGCGGAACCAGATGGCGCCGGCCAGCAGCCCGCATCCGATCACCACACCCATCCACAGGTTCGGCGAAGCCAGCAGTTGGTAGGTGTTGGTCAGATCCATGAAGTCCATGTTCGGGCCGCCGGCGACGTTGTGTGCGATGGATTCACCGTTCACGCCGAACAGGCTGCCGGTGCCGGGGAATGTGCTGAACAAGCCGCGCTGCACGATGTTCTTCCAGAACCAGGTGGTCGGCAGGTTGAACAGTCCCATCAGGCCGAACCAGCTGATCACCAGGCCCGTGGCCACCGGCAATGCGACTGCCCAGAGGAACGGCTTGTTGCGTGCCCACGCCGAGCAGAGCAGCAGCCAGCCCACGGAGGGAAGGGCCCAGAGCACGTACAGCGGGATATAGCCGATCAGGTTGACCATGATGCGGAAGGGATGGGCCATCAGCAGCAGATGCCACACATTCACGCCATGGAATGAAAGGGTGATGGCCAGTATCAGCAACTGCAGCATGCCGACGACGATACCCACGACGACGGCGATGATCGGAGCGAGCACGGTGGCGCTGATGATCTTGGAGAACACGGTGCTGGTATCGGAGATCGGCAGCGATTTCCAGAACAGGATGCTGCGATCACGGCGGTCGTCATACAGCGCACCGAGGCAATAGAAGAAGACCACGAAGCCGAGTACCACGGTGAGCAGAGCCGTCGCCGAGTACATCGCCAGGTCCAGGGCGAACCCGACCTTGCTCATGTCGCCGGCATCCATCTCGCTCATGACATTGTGCAAACCACCGCTGGCCCCGAAATGGATCCCGTGGCTGGCACCCAGCACCTCGGCGGTGATGATGCCCATGATGTTCAGCAGCAAAAACACGCCGCCGGTGATGATTGGAGCCCAGAAGAAGCCGCCCCGGTGTTCCCAGAATTCGCGTTTCACTAACCAGTAGAAGGTTTTCATGCGTAGGTTCCCTTCATGGTGGCGACGAACAGGTCGCTGATGGATGGCCGGCGGGTTTCGCCCAGCTGTTCCAGCACCGCGCGGTTCGCGCCGTCAAACAGAAAAATGCTCTTGCCGAAGACCTGGCGTTCGTCCAGCGGTTTCAGCTGGCGGGCTGCGTCGGCCTGGTCGGCGTTGACCATCACTTCGATGAAGCGCTCGCCGACCGCGTCCATGTCGGCATCCAGCACGATCTTGCCGTCGCGGATGAACATCAGGTCGGTGAGGATGTGTTCGACTTCCTCTACCTGATGTGTCGTCACGATGATCGTCTTGTTCTCGTCGAAGTAGTCTTCCAGCAGGTTCTGGTAGAACTGCTTGCGATAGAGGATGTCCAGGCCCAGTGTGGGCTCGTCCAGGATCAGCAGCTTGGCGTCGATCGCCATCACCAGGGCCAGGTGCAGCTGCACGATCATGCCCTTGGACATCTGCCGCACGCGCTGGTTGGCCGTGAGCTTTGTGCGTGCCAGGAAGGCCTCGCACTTGGCGCGATCGAAGCGCGGATGCACATTGGCGACGAAATCGACCACTTCATGCACGCGGATCCAGCGCGGCAGTACTGCCACATCGGCGATGAAGCACACATCGCCCATCAGCTTGTCTCGCTGCTTGCGCGGGTCGAAACCCAGCACATTCAGTTCACCGGTGAAATCGGTGAGGCCCAAGATCGCCTTAAGCGCGGTGGTCTTGCCGGCGCCGTTGGGGCCGATCAGGCCGACGATGCGACCGGGCGCGATCTGGAAGCTGACGTTGTCCAGCGCCAGCGACGACTTGTACCGTTTGCTCAGGCCGCTGGCCGTGATCACCGCGCTCATGATTGCTCTCCCTTTGCAGACTCGGCCTCACGCAGCAACGTCTTGAGATCCAGCCCCAGCCGTTGCAGCCGTGCGAACAGCACCGGCCATTCTTCGCGCAGAAACCGCTCGCGTTCGGATTTCAGCAGCGCCTCACGAGCGCCTTCTATGACGAACATGCCCAGACCCCTCCTTTTTTCAACCAGTTGTTCGTCGACCAGTTCCTGATACGCCTTCGATACAGTCAGTGGATTGATTTGATAATCCGCTGCCACCTGGCGTACCGACGGCAGCGGGTCGCCCTCGTTCAAGGCGCCGTCCAGGATCATCGCCACCACGCGTTGCTGCAGTTGGCGATAGATCGGGACGCTGTCGTTCCAGGTAATGGTCATGTTTTATTCCTTGGTGATGCGGCCAAACTTGTTGCCAAACGAATAGTAGGGCATGGCCAATGGCGACCCGAGCAGGCTGAACGGCTCGGCTGTGCCGGTTCCGTCGATGTGAATCATCGACGGCATCGTGGCGATGCCGGTGCCGACATCAGCCAGCAGGGCAGCGGCGCGCAATTCGGCGGCGCTGGGATGGACATTGACCGGTGCCAGCTCGATGACTTGGATTGTGCCGGTCTTGCTGTCCGTCGCCGGCCGAACCGCGACGTTGTAGTTGACGACACTCAGGCTGGCAAAGGTAAACAGGACGGCGGCAACGCTGGGGATCAGGTTCTGCGCTTTCATGACGGGCCTCCTTGGTGAGCTCGTTAGGTGGTGTTGTAGTGAACTATAACACCGACTTTTGAGTCGTCAATAGGCAAAGCGCCATTTCGCAACATGACTGATGGCCTATAGGGCTCTGCACGCGATTTGTCGCTGATGCGCAACGCCTTCAGGCGAGCAGCTGCACCGCATGAGCTGGTGCCCGTGGCTTCAAGTGGCTGCACTCATCGACGAAAAGGCCAGCACTGTGGCTGGCCTTTTCGTTGTGGCTCTTGGCGCGTTGATCAGTCGTGCGCGGCGTACACCTGTTTGCCGCCGATCCAGGTCTGCAGCACCTTGGTGTCCCAGATTTTGCCTGGCGCATCCTTGACGATGTCGTGATCGATCAGGATGAAGTCGGCCCATTTGCCCGGCTCCAGCGTGCCTTGCGTAGTTTCCGCATGCTCGGCGTAGGCCGCATCGAGAGTGAAGGCACGCAACGCCTGGACCAGCGTCATGTCCTGCTCCGGATGCCAGCCGCCGGGCGGTTGGCCGTGGTGATCCTCACGCGTGACGGCCGAGTACAGGCCATAGAACGGGTTAGGCGATTCCACCGGGAAGTCCGAACCACCGGCGACCACCGTGCCCTGTTTGAGAAAATGCTGCCATGCATAGGCGCCCTGGATGCGGTCGTGGCCGATGCGATCCTCCGCCATGTTCATATCAGAGGTGGCGTGGGTCGGCTGCATCGAGGCAATCAGGTGCAACGGCACGTAGCGCGGAATGTCCTGCAGCGACACGATCTGTGCGTGCTCGACCCGGTTGCGCAGACGGATGCCATCGGGATGAAGTTTGTAGGCAGCTGCGTAGCTGTCGAGTACCTCGCGGTTGGCGTGGTCGCCGATCGCGTGGATGCCGACCTGGTAGCCCTTGCCCAGCGCCTTGCTGATCTTCGCGGTCATCTCGTCGGGCTTCATGAACAGCAGGCCGCGGTTGTGCGGATCATCGGAGTAGGGCTGCAGCATCGCCGCGCCGCGGCTACCCAGTGCACCGTCGGCAAACAGCTTCACTGCGCGGACGGTGAGGAAGTCGTCGCCGTAGCCGATCAGCGGACCGCCCTTGCTGATGACATCGAAATCGTCGTCGGTACCCAGGATCATGGCGTAGATGCGCGCGGTGAGTTTGTGCGCGTCGGCGTACTGCCGGTACAGCTGGTAATTGGCCAGGTCGATGCCGGCATCGCTGACGCCGGTGAGGCCGACGCTGGCCATTTCAGCCAACGCAGTATCCAGCGCCGCAGCTTTTTGCTGCGCTGTTGGCGCCGGAACCTTGGCGTCGATCAGCGCGGTGGCACCATCGACGAAAACCCCGGCAGGGTTGCCATCCGCGTCGTGTTCGATGCGTCCACCATGGGGATCCGGAGTGGCCTTGGTGATGCCGGCCAGCTTCATGGCTGCGGTATTGGCCCAGGCGGCATGGCCGTCGACGCGGCTCAGCCATACCGGACGATCGGGCACCACGGCATCCAGTTCCTTCGCGGTGGGGAAGCGGCCGAGCTTCCATATCTCCTGATTCCAGCCGCCCCCGGTGATCCACTTCGCGTCGGGATGCGCCGCGGCGTATGCCTTTACTTTCGCCAGTGCTTCGCCCAGTGACTGCGTGCCGGTGAGATCGGCCCGGTTGCGCGCATAACCCAGTTCGAGCACGTGGCCATGGGCGTCGATCAGGCCTGGCAACAAAGTGTGGCCGTGACCGTCGATGACCTTGGCGTTGCCGGCGCGTTTGCTCAGCTCGCCACGGTTGCCGGTAGCGACCACCTTGCCCTGGTCGACCAGCAGCGACTGGAAATGCTGCAGCTTGCCGTGACTGTCCAGCGTATAGCCGTTGACGTTGTTCACCAGCAGGTCGGCAGCCTGCAATGCCGGCGCCAGCGCCAGCAGCGCTAGTAGCGACAGACGGAGGGAGCGGTTCATGCGCGGATTCCTGTGACGGGTGAATCCGCAGTGTGTCGGCCTGCGCGTGGTTTTTCCACTGCCGGGTCAAGGGATCGACCAGGCCGCACAACGACCAGCGCCCTCTTCACGAATGAAGAGGGCGTTGGCAAGCGCGAGCTGGATCAGGCGGCTTTGGTTACCGGTGCGATCAGCGAACCGATTGCAGCCTGTGCCGACTGCAAGGCCTGTGCTTTCGGTTCATCGCCCATGTTGAGCCCCTCTGCACGCACGAATTCCACGTTGGTGATGCCGATAAAGCCAAACACGGTACGCAGATAGGACTCCTGGAAATCCATCACGGCGGCAGGGCCGCTGGAATACATGCCGCCACGGCTGGAGGCGATGATCACCTGCTTGCCGCCGGCCAGCCCCTCGGGGCCGTTGGCGCCATAGCGGAAGGTCTTGCCGGCGACTGCGATACGGTCAATCCATGCCTTGAGCTGGCTGGGAATGCCGAAGTTGTACATCGGCGCACCGATCACCACGATGTCGGCGGCGAGAAAGTCTTCCAGCATCTGGTTGCCCAGCGCGACGGCGGGATCGCTGGCATCGGCCACCGGCGTCCAGTGTGGCAGCGGCTGGGCTGCCAGGTCGTGGTACTGGATGCTGGCGGCAGGTGTGTTGCGCTGCAGCTCGGCTACGATGTCGGCGGTCAGCTGGCGCGAAACCGAGTAACCACCCAGTGCGCTGGAATCGATATGCAACAGTTTCATGATGAGGTTCCTGGTCGAGCCGGCTGGGCCGGCGATGCAAGCAGGATATATTCGGAACAATGTGGCGATAAGATAGGTATATTCGGACTTATCGTTCTTTATTGGAAACAGTCATGACGGTATTGAGTGGCGCCCTGCAGGATCTCAACGATCTGTACTTCTTTGCCGCGGTGGTCGAGCACGGCGGTTTTTCCGCTGCCGGCCGGGCCCTGGGCGTACCGAAATCGCGCCTGAGCAAACGGGTGGCCCAGCTGGAGGAGCGTCTCGGTGTGCGCCTGCTGCAGCGGACCACGCGGCGTTTCGTGGTGACCGAGGTCGGTGAGCGTTTCTATACCCACTGCCGTGCGGTGCTGGAAGAGGCGCAGGCGGCGCAGGACGCCGTGGATGAATTGCGCGCCGAGCCGCGCGGCATGGTGCGTCTGAGCTGCCCCGTCTCATTGGCGCAGACGGTGCTGGCGCACCTGCTGCCGGATTTTCTGGCGCAGTATCCGAAGATGCAGGTACGAGTACTGTCCAGCGATCGCCGGGTTGACGTAATCGGTGAAGGCTACGATCTGGCGATCCGCGTGCGCACCAAGCTGGATACCGATGCAAACCTGGTGATGCGCAGTTTCGGTCAGTCGCGCACCAAGCTGGTGGCCAGCCCCGCGCTGCTGGGTGCACAAGGCCGCCCGACCCAACCGGATGAGCTGGCCAAGCTGCCGGCGCTGTCGATGCGCGAGCACGAGGGCGCGCAGGTGTGGGAACTGATCGACGCGGACGGCAAGCAGGTCAATGTGGAAGTGCTGGCGCGTTTGATCACGGGTGATTTCGCCGTGCTGCTGGAAGCCGCCCGCCGCGGCATGGGTGTGGCGTTGTTGCCGGAATTCGTCTGTGCGCCGGCGATCGCCCGCGGCGAACTCGAAGTGGTGTTGCCGGAATGGAGCGTGCCCGAAGGCACCATGCACTTCGTCTATCCCAGCCGCCGCGGCATGCTGCCGGGCGTGCGTGCGCTGGTCGACTTCCTGGCCGAGCGACTGCCGGCGATGACGCTGCTGAAGCATGAGCAATGCAAGTCGCGTCCGCTGGACGAGTTGCCCCGGCCGTGATTGGTTCGCCGTGATGCACACGGCATCGCCGATACGCTACGCTTGAACCTTTATGGACATCCAAACGGCCGAACGATGATGATCGAAACCAAGCTGCCGAAAGTAGGCACCACCATCTTCAGCGTGATGAGCCAGCTGGCGCTGGAGCACAAGGCGGTCAACCTGGGGCAGGGCTTTCCCGACTTCGAACCGCCGCAGGGATTGCGCGATGCGCTGACCCGCGCCATGAACGAAGGCCGCAACCAGTACGCGCCGATGCTCGGCACGGCGGTCCTGCGCGAGCAGATCGTGTTGAAGGTCGCGCAGCTGTACGGCCGCAAGCTCAATGTCGATACCGATATCACGGTCACGTCCGGTGCTACCGAAGCGATCTTCGCGGCGATTGCCGCCGTGGTGCGTGCGGGTGAGGAAGTGATCGTGTTCGACCCGGCCTACGACTGCTACGAGCCGGCGATCGAGCTGCAGGCCGCACGTGCGGTGCATATCCCGCTGACCGTGCCGGCATTCGCCATCGACTGGCAACGCGTGCGCGACGCCGTGACGCCGAAGACGCGCATGATCCTGATCAACAGCCCGCACAATCCGTCCGGCGCGGTGCTGTCGGCGGCGGATCTGGAAGAACTGGCAGCGATCGTGCGCGACACCTCCATCGTGGTGCTGTCCGACGAGGTGTACGAGCACATCGTGTATGACGGCGCGCAACACGAGAGCGTGTTGCGTCATCCGGAACTGGCCGAGCGCAGCATCGTGGTCTCCTCGTTCGGCAAGACCTATCACTGCACTGGCTGGAAGGTTGGCTATGCGGTGGCGCCGGCCGCGCTGTCGGCCGAGTTCCGCAAGGTGCATCAATACCTCACGTTCTGCACATTCCATCCGGCGCAGGTCGCGTTCGGCGAATTCATGGCCAGCAACCCCGAGCACTATCTGGACTTGCCGGCGTTCTACCAGGCCAAGCGCGATCGTTTCCGTGCGCTGCTGGCGCCGTCGCGCTTCAAGCTGCTCGACGTGCCGGGTGGCT